>NZ_JBSGVW010000006.1:114338-309769 GCF_053608645.1 Streptomyces sp. NPDC055013 | reverse complement strand
GCCAGGAGGACACGGCGCCCGCGACTACGTCGACGCAGGGGACGCGGCCCTATCCGCGGCAGGTGCCGCAGCCACACCGGCATGCCGGTTGCCCGCAGCCAGGAGGACACGGCGCCCGCGACTACGTCGACGCAGGGGACGCGGCCCTATCCGCGGCAGGTGCCGCAGCCACACCGGCATGCCGGTTGCCCGGGGCCAGGTGGGATTCGACACTCGTGGCCGCATCGGGACGCTCGGCGCAGCCGCCTCGGCGCAGTCGCCCGCGGGCGGGCGGGGTCGGCTTTCCGGCCGCATCCGGGGCACGATCCCCCGCATGGGGGCCGGCCACGTCGGCGCGCGTACGTACAGCCGCGTCGGCGCCCGGCCGACGCAGCGGGGTTGGCCGCAGTCGGCCCGGGCGCCTTCGCCCGCGGCTGTGTCAGAAGAAGCCGTTGCCCGGTGTCGCCGTCCCCGCCAGCCACAGGATGGCCAGCAGGGTGTCGATGGCGCCCAGGACCACCGCGATCAGGGCGGGGACAGGGCGGGCTCCTGACCAGGTGCGGCCCATGGCCAGCCAGCCGCAGATGATGGCTGCCGGGCCGAGGATGAGGCCCAGTACGAAGAAACCGGCGACCGCGCAGATGGTTCCTACGATCCCCAGAGTCGCGCGATCCGGCCCGGTCCGTGACCACGTCCGGCCACGTGAGCGGGGGTGCCTGCGCGTTCCGTGCGAGAAGCCCGCCATCGTCAACTCCCTGATTCGGCGTTCGACTTGGCGAGTACCCACGGTGCGCGGCTCATGCCTGCGCGTCCGGGCCTGTGGCGCGCCGACCCCCTCCGGCAGCGCGCCGCAGGCCCTGGCTTGACCCACTGTGACCTGCGCGCTTGCCGGAGGGGAGGGATCTTCGGCGGAGTCACCCTGATAGGCGAACTCCGCCGGAATCCCGTCAGATGTGGGCCGCGCCCGCACCCGCTTCCGCGTTCTCGCCCCGCTTGGTGAGGAACGCCACGAAGACCGCGACGACCGCCACGCCCGCCGCGACCAGGGACGCCAGGCTCATGCCCGAGATGAACGTGTCGTGCGCGACGTCCGTGATCTTCGCGGCGATGGCGTCCGGCGTGCCGGGAGCCAGCGGCGCCACGCCGACCTGGACCGCCTCCGAGGCCTGGGCCTCCTGTGCCGCGGTGAGCGGCGGCAGGCCCGCGGAGGTCCAGTTGCCGGCGAGGTCGCTGTCGACCTTGGAGGCCATGACGGCACCCAGCACGGCCGTACCGAGGCTGCCGCCGATCTGCATCGCGGCCTGCTGAAGACCGCCGGCCACACCGGACAGCTCCATGGGCGCGTTGCCGACGATGACCTCCGTGGCGCCGACCATGACCGGCGCGAGGCCGAGGCCGAGCAGGGCGAACCAGACCGACATGATGCCGCTGCCGGTGTCCGTCTCCAGCGTGGACATGCCGTACATGGCGATCGCGGTGAGCGCCATGCCGCCGGCCAGCGGCACACGCGGCCCGAACTTGGTGATCATCGCGCCCGCGAGCGGCGAGCCGACGATCATCATGCCCGTGAGGGGAAGGAGGTGGAGACCGGCGTCGATGGGGCTCATGCCATGGACGTTCTGCAGGTAGAACGTCACGAAGAACAGTCCGCCCATGAACGCGATGGCCATCAGGACCATCAGCACGACACCCGCGGAGAGCGGGACCGAGCGGAACAGGGCCAGCGGGATCAGCGGCTCCTTGACCCGTGTCTCCCAGAACGCGAAGAGCGCGAAGCCCACGACCGACCCGGCGATGAACAGCCACGTCTGACCGGCGCCCCAGCCCCACTCCGGGGCCTTGATCAGGGCCCAGACCAGGGAGAACATGGCCGCCGAGAGCAGGGCTATGCCGAGGATGTCGAAGGAGCGCGGCGCCTTCTCGGCACGGTGGTCCAGGAGGATCACGACGCCCAGTACGACGGCCAGGATGCCGACCGGCACGTTGATGAAGAACACCGACTGCCAGTTGACGTGCTCGACCAGGACGCCGCCGAGGATCGGGCCGCCGGCGGTGGAGGCACCGATGACCATGCCCCAGATGCCGATGGCCATGTTCAGCTTCTCGGCCGGGAACGTCGCCCGCAGCAGGCCGAGCGCGGCCGGCATCAGCAGCGCGCCGAACAGGCCCTGGAAGACACGGAACGTGACGACCGCCCCGATGCTGCTGGACAGCCCGATCGCACCGGAGGCGGCGGCGAAGCCGATCACGCCGATCAGGAAGGTCTGCCGGTGCCCGAACCGGTCACCGAGCTTGCCGGCGGTGATCAGGGCGACCGCGAGGGCGAGGAAGTAACCGTTGGTGATCCACTGGACCTGGGCGAAGGTGGCACCGAGGTCCTTCTGGATGGCCGGGTTGGCGATGGCCACGATGGTGCCGTCCAGGGCCACCATCATGACCCCGACCGCGACGGTGATGAGGGTGAACCAAGGGTGGCCGCGCAGCCCCTTGGCCGGCGTCGCATCCGACGGGGCTACTGGCGCCTGGTCCCCCGGCCCCGTCGTTTTGATGGTGGTCTGACTAGTCATGCGTTCGAGGCTAATGACAGCCACTGACAATTGACAAACCAATTCACAAGTCGGTTACTGACACGTATGGAAACACTGCGCGAACGCAAGAAGCAGCGCACCCGGGAAGCACTGCTGCGTACCGCGCTGGAGCTCTTCACCACCCAGGGTTACGAGCACACCACCGTCGACGACATCGCGGCGGCCGTCGACGTGTCGCAGCGCACGTTCTTCCGCTACTTCGCCGGCAAGGAGGAGGCCGCCCTCGCCCTTCAGGACATGACGGTGGCGCACTTCCTGGAGGCGGTGCGCGAGCGCCCGTCGCACGAGGCCCCGATGGAGGCGCTGCGCCAGGCCGTGCTGGAGGGCTGGGACACGCTCAACGAGGTGATCGAGGCCGTCGTACCCGTCGAGCTGTATCTGCGGATGTACCAGGTGATCGAGTCGACACCCGTCCTGCTCGCCGCGCATCTGCGCCGTTCGGTGGAGATCGAGGAGGCGATCGCGCGCATCCTCGCCGAGCGCGAGGGGGTCGACCTCGACACCGATCCGCGACCGCGGCTGGCGGTGGCCGTGTTCGGCGGTGTGATGCGGCTGACGGAGCGTCAATGGAGCTCCGGGGAGGACTTCAGCCTGGACGCCATGCGGGCACTGACCGTCTCACATCTCGAACAGGTCGGACCTGCACTCAGCGAGAGCTGGCGAACACGCTGAGGTCATCGGCCGGTTAACGCCGTCTTGATCGAAACGTGATACCTATCACTTGGTTAACGCGAGACCCTCTCGTTCTCCTAGTGTGTCCTCCCAGTGACTTCCTTCGACACGACCCCGCAACTCAACGTCTGGCGCGCACTGCTCGCACTGGCCGTGGTGTTCGTGATGCTGGCGACCACCGGCTGGACCGCCCTGCGCCACCACCGCAGCGCCGCGCCGCTGCAGGCCTCGATCAGCGCGTGGGAGCACGGCAGCATCGCCGGACACTCGCTGCCGGACGCCGACTCCTCCCCGACGAAGCTCGCTCGGTTCTTCGCCTCGCTCACCGATGTGCAGCGCGCCGGCCTCGTCAAGCGCTATCCGCTCGCCGTCGGCAACATGAACGGCGCGCCGGTCGAGCTGCGCTACAGCGCCAACCGCGTCGCGCTCGACCAGGCCCGCAAGGTCGAGCGCAAACGCATGCACGACGAACGGCTCACGCCCGCCGGTCAGCGCGAGGCGAGCAGCCGTATGCACCGCTTCGAGGCGATGATAGAGGCGGACCGGCACATCCTCGCCTTCGATCCGGACGGGGCGGGACGCGTCGCGGAGGTGTTCGGTGATCTGAACCGGGCCGAGCGGGTCTCGGTCGTCGTCCCCGGCGTCGACACCGACCTGCTCACCTTCCAGCGCACCAACCCCAGCCGCAAGTACTCCGCACCGGCCGGCATGGCGCAGTCCCTGTACGCGACCGAGCGCGAGATCAGCCCGGGGACGCGTACGGCCGTGATCGCCTGGGCCGACTACACCTCGCCCGGCGGACTCGGCATCGAGTCGGCGACCGCGATGCGGGCGCAGAGCGGGGCCGTACGGCTGAACGCACTGGTGCGCGGCCTGCCCGGCAGCTCGCCGGTCTCCCTCTTCTGCCACAGCTACGGCTCGGTGCTGTGCGGCCTCGCCGCGCCCGAGCTGCCGAATCGGGTGGCCGACATAGCGGTGGCCGGCAGCCCCGGCATGCGGGTCGCGAAGGCATCCCACCTGCGCACGTCCGCCCATGTGTGGGCGATGCGGGACGCGGACGACTGGGTCCAGGACGTGCCGTATCTCGAGGTGGGCGGGCTGGGGCACGGCGAGGACCCGGTGTCGTCGGCGTTCGGGGCGCGCGTGCTGTCGGCGCGCGAGGCGAAGGGGCACGGCGGCTACTTCGAGCCGGGTACGGACAGTGTGGCGAACTTCGCCGAGATCGGAGTTGGCGCATATGACTCCGTACAGTGCGCGGACGATGCCGAGGCCTGTCGGGTGGGTTTGTCCGACACGGCGTCGGCCGGACGCGCGTAGAAGCACAGGAATTGCGGTCTGCGCGGGGTGGCGACGGAGGAGCACGTGCCGCATACGATGAGCCGCATGGGTGACGTACTGGCCGGATTTCATGCCGCCTGGGAGTTCGAGTCCGACTCCGTGCTCATCCGTTACGAACGCGGCATTCGAACACCCAAGCTCTTCCAGGCGCTTGGAGAACGCCGGGTGCCGCTGGAGGCGATCGCCGGGGTGACTCTGACGCCGGGCAGGCGCGGGACGGTGGTGCTGCGCGTCGAACTGCGGCCCGGTGCCGATCCGTTGATGGAGGCGGCGGCCGGGCAGCTCAAGGAAGGCGGCGATCCGTATCGGCTGGTGCTGCCTGCCGAGCGGGAGACGCTGGCCGAGTACTACGCCGACGAGTTGCGGGCGCAGCTGAAGGTGTCGGGCGCGGCGGACGAGTTCCTCGTGGGCGCGCCGGATGTGCCGCTGTCGTTCAAGGCGTACGACGGGAAGGCGTCCTTCGACGGTGAGAACGTGCGCTTCCGGTGGTTCTGGACGGGGGCCTCGTCGGCGAAGTGGAAGGCGGGGGACCAGAGCTTTGCCGTCGCCGAGTTGAGCGGGGTCGAGTGGCGGTCGCCGGAGGTCTTCGAGGGGCACCTGCGGTTGCTGCGACGGGACTCCGTGGACGACCGGCCCGCGCCGGTCGATCATGATCCGGCGGCTGTGGTGTTCGGGTTGGGGTACGGGCCGGTGCATGAGTCGTTGCCGTTCGCGGCGGCGGTGTTGTCGGCGGTGCGGGATCGCTCCGCGGGGGGTGCGGCTGTCCCGGCTGCGGCTGTGCCGCGCCGGGATCCCGCCGACATCGCCGAGCGGATCCGTCACCTCGGGGAGTTGCATCAGGCCGGGCTGGTGACGGATGAGGAGTTCTCGTCCAAGAAGGCGGAGTTGTTGGCGGAGTTGTAGGACTACCCGTCTGCCGAAGGGGGTTCGTTGTCGGCTGCGGGTTGTGTGTGGCTGGTCGCGCAGTTCCCCGCGCCCCTGGGTGGGCTGCAGCCGCCGGCGCCTACGAAGACTCGCTCCTACTCCCTGCCCGCGGACGTGAAGGACATGTCCGCGTAGCGGTTGCCGGTGACCTTCGCCGCGATCGGCTCCAGCAGGGCCAGCTCCTCCTCGCCCAGCACGATCCTCGTCGCCGCCGCGTTCTCCTCCACCCTGGCCGGCCTGCGGGTGCCCGGGATCGGGACGATCGGCAGGCCGTGGACGGAGGCTCGCTGCTGCACCCAGGCCAGCGCGATCTGGCCGAGGGTGGCTCCGTGGGCCTCGGCGACCGTGCGGATCGGGTCCAGGAGGGCGGCGTTGGCCGCCGCGTTCTCGCCGGTGTAGCGGGGCTGTTGGCGGCGGAAGTCACCGGCCGTCAGGTCCTCGGCCTTGGCGAAGGAGCCGGTGAGGAAGCCGCGGCCCAGCGGGGAGTACGGGACCAGGGTCACGCCCAGGTCGCGGGCCGCCGGGACCACGTGAGTCTCGATGTCCCGGCTGAACAGGGACCACTCCGACTGCACGGCCGCGATCGGGTGGATGGCATGGGCGTCCCGCAGTTCGGCCGCCGTCACCTCGCTCAGGCCCAGGTGCTTGACCTTGCCCTCGCGGACCAGCTCCGCCATGACGGCGACGGTCTCCTCCAAAGGGACGTTCACGTCGCGGCGGTGCATGTAGTAGAGGTCGATCGCCTCGACGTCGAGGCGCTTCAGGCTCGCCTCGACGCACTGGCGGATGTAGGGCGTGTCGTTGCGGATGATCCGCTTCGTCGGGTCGTCCGGGTGGATCGCCAGGCCGAACTTGGTGGCGACGACGACCTCGTCGCGATGCGCCCGGAAGAACGGGGAGAGGAACGTCTCGTTCTCGCCCGCGCCGTACGCGTCCGCGGTGTCGAACAGCGTGACGCCCAGCTCCAGGGCGCGCTCCAGGGTCGCCCTGGACTCGTCCGCGTCGGAGGGGCCGTACCCGAAGTTCATTCCCATGCACCCGAGGCCCTGGACCCCGACCTCGGGGCCGTGCTCGCCGAGTCGTGCGGTCGCGATCCTGCTGTCCGTCATCCGGCCTTCTCCGTCTTCTCCTGCTGGTACTTGTCCTGCTCGTACAGACGGCCCGCGTCCGCGTAGAAGCTGATCTTCCGGTCGAGTACGGCCAGCGTGTCCTGGAGCTCGGCGATCCGGGCGAGGACGTCGCGGCGGGTGGTCTCCAACAGCTCGAAGCGCTCGCCGAACGTGTGGTCGCCCTCGCGCACCAGCTCGGCGTACCGGACCATGTCGGCGACCGGCATGCCGGTCAGCCGCAGCTTGCCGACGAGGTCGAGCCAGTCGAGGTCGCGGTTGCTGTAGCGGCGCTGGCCGGTGTGCGAGCGGTCGATGTGCGGCATGAGGCCGATCCGCTCGTACCAGCGCAGGGTGTGGGCCGTCAGGCCGGTGAAGGCGACGACCTCGCTGATCGTGTAACTGTCCTGGCCCGCCGGCCGCCGGTGCGGATGTGGCGGGGCGGCACAGCTGTCGGTCCTGGTACTCGTGGTCTCCATCACCGTCATGCGTTCCACGCTATGGCCTTGGAGTGCGCTCCAAGCAAGCGGAAACGGTAAGAAAACCGCGGGACATGGCGTGATCGCCGTGGTTAGCGTGCGGGGCATGAGTCTCGTACGCCGTGCCCTGCCCGAGGACGCCGCCGAAGTGCTGCGGCTGCGTCAGGTGATGATCGACTCGCTGGCCCAGGGGGCCGGTTCGACGGAGTGGCACCGGGAGTCGCTGCCGACACTGCGGGCCAGGCTCGCCGAGCCCCGGAGCGACTTCGCGGCGTTCGTCGTCGATCACCCCGAGCGGCCGGGGACGCTCGCCGCGCTGGTGGCGGGGACGTTGGAGTACCGGATCGGGCGGGCCGGCCATCCGCACGGGATGATCGGGTACGTCTTCAGCGTCGCCACCGACCCGGACGCCCGGCGCCGCGGGTACGCACGCGCGTGCATGGAGGAACTACTGGTCTGGTGCCGCGAGCGGGGTGCCAGTCACGTCATGCTCACCGCGTCCCCCGACGCCGAGCCGATGTACGCGGCGCTCGGCTTCACCCGGGACACGGACCCCTCGATGCGGCTGTATCTGTGAGCGGCCTAGGCTCACGGGTATGTCGCTGAGCAGCCTCGCCCTGATCGAGAACTGGCCCGTTCCCTCCGCCGCGGCGGGTGTCGTACGGGCGGACGGCACGGTCCTGGGTACGCACGGTCCCGTCGCGCACCGCTTCCCGCTGGCCTCGGTCACCAAGCCGCTGGCCGCCTACGCGGTCCTCGTCGCGTACGAGGAGGGCGCCGTCGAACTCGACGAGCCTGCCGGGCCGCAGGGCTCGACGGTGCGGCATCTGCTCGCTCACACCTCGGGGCTGGCTTTCGACGAGCACCGGGTGACGGCCCCGCCCGGGGAGCGGCGGCTGTACTCGAACGCCGGGTTCGAGCAGCTCGGGGACCATGTGGCCAAGGCGACGGACATCCCGTTCGCGGAGTATCTGCGGCAGGCGGTGCTGGAGCCGCTGGGCATGACGGGTACGTCGCTGGAGGGGTCCCCGGCGAAGGACGGGGTGTCGACGGTCGAGGATCTGCTGCGGTTCGCGGCGGAGGTGCAGGCGCCGCGGCTGCTGGACCCGCGCACCGTCGCCGCCGCGATGACCGTGCAGTACCCGGGAACGAAGGGTGTGCTGCCGGGGTACGGGCACCAGAACCCCAACGACTGGGGGCTCGGCTTCGAGATCCGGGACGGCAAGTCGCCGCACTGGACGGGCTCGGCGTCCTCGCCGCGCACCTTCGGGCACTTCGGGCAGTCGGGCACGTTCCTGTGGATCGACCCGGACGCCGGGGCGGCCTGCGTGGCGCTCACGGACCGGGCGTTCGGGCCCTGGGCGGTCGAGGTGTGGCCGGCGTTCACGGACGCGGTGCTCGCCGAGGTCGGACGGTAGAGCGCGGTCACCTGTCCCGGGGTGACCCGGGCTCCGGCAGGGCACCGAGTTGCTCGCCCGCGCCCTCGGTGTCGATGTGCGGCAGGATCCTGTCCAGCCAGCGGGGCGTCCACCAGGCGTGTTTGCCCAGCAGTGTCATCACGGCGGGCACCATGAGCAGCCGGACCACCGTGGCGTCGATCAGCACACTGACGGCCAGCCCCAGCCCCAGCATCTTGACCACGATGTTGTCGCTGATGATGAAGGCCGCGAACACGCTCACCATGATCAGCGCCGCGCAGGTGATCACGCGCGCGGTGATCTCCAGCGCGTGGGCGACCGAGTCCTTCGCGTTCCCGGTGTGCAGCCAGGCCTCGTGCACCCGGGACAGCAGAAAGATCTCGTAGTCCATGCTGAGCCCGAAGATGATCGCGAACATCATCATCGGCACATAGCTCTCGATGGGCACCTTGCCGTGGACCCCCAGCGCGGGCCCGCCCCAGCCCCACTGGAAGACGGCGACGACGACGCCGTACGAGGCCGCGATCGACAGGACGTTGAGGACGGCCGCCTTCACGGCGACGAGCAGGCCGCGGAAGACCGCCAGGACGATCAGGAAGGCGAGGCCGACCACGACGGCGATGATCACCGGCAGCCGCTGCGCGACGATGTCACGGAAGTCGACCTGCGCGGCCGTCGTCCCGGTGACGTAACCCTTGGCGTCGGTGCCGGACAGCGCGTCGGGGAGGGTGTCGTCGTAGAGCCGGTTCGTCAGGTTGGTGGTGTCCTTGTTCTGCGGGGACACCGACGAGTAGACCGTGCCGACCAGGACGTCCCCGTCCTGCGTCGGTGTCAGCGGCCCGACGAAGGAGGTCCCGGACTCGTCGTTGAGGGCCTGCTGGGTCTTCGAGGCCAGGTCCGAGCGTTGCGAGTCCGGTACGGAGGTCTGGTCGACGACGATGGTGAGGGGCCCGTTGGAGCCCGCGCCGAACGCGTCGGTCATCAGGTCGAACGCCCGCCGGTCGGTGAAGGACGTGGGGTCGGCGCCGTCGCCGATGTGGCCGAGCTGGATCGAGAAGAGCGGGATGGCCAGCACCGCGACGGTGACGACCCCGGCGGACAGGTACCGCCACGGACGGTGCTCGACGCGCTTGGCATAGCGGTGCCAGGTGCCCTGGGACATGTCGCCCTCGGGGTCGGTCTCCGCGATTGGCTTGCGCACGTGCCAGCGGTCGATGTTGCGGCCGATCAGCCCCAGCAGGGCCGGGACCAGGGTCAGCGCGCCCAGGACGGCGGAGACGACCGTGACGGCCGCGGCGACGCCGAGCAGGCCGATGAAGCTCACGCCGGACACCCACAGGCCCATCAGGGCGACGATCACCGTGGTGCCGGAGACCAGCACCGCACGTCCGGAGGTGGCGGCGGCATGGCCGGCGGCGCGCACCGGATCGGCGCCGTCCATGAGGCCCTGCCGGTGCCGGGTGAGCAGGAAGAGGGCGTAGTCGATGCCGACGCCGAGGCCGATCATCGTGGCCAGGGTGGGCGACACCGTGGCGAAGGTGAACGCGATCGCGAGCAGCCCGAGACAGGCCAGGCCGCCGACCACCCCGATCAGTGCCGTGACCAGCGGCAGTCCGGCGGCGATCACACTGCCGAAGCCGATCAGCAGGACGACGATGGCCACCCCGAAGCCGATCAGCTCGCTCACCCGGTCGTTGGCCGGGGGCCGGGCCAGCTCGCCGAGCGATCCGCCGTACTCGACGTCGACGCCGGCCTGTCTGAGCGGCTCCACGGCGCTGTCGACGCCGTTGAGGTAGCTGTCGCCGAGGAGGGAGGGCTGCTCGTTGAAGCGGATGGTGATGTAGCCGGTCTGCCCGTCCGAGGACAGCGGCCCGACCTTCGTGGAGGTGGCCTGGAGCGGGTTCTGCACGGACAGCACGTTCGGCAGCTTCTGGAGGTCGGCGACGGTGGTCGACATCTGCGAGCTGACCGAGGTCAGGGGCTTGTCGGCGTCGTGCATGACGATCTGGCTGCTGTAGCCGCCGGCCTGTGGGTCGTGCTCCTTGAGGACGTCCAGGCCCTCCTCGGACTGCACGTCGGACAGGGCGAAGTTGTCCGAGTACTCCCCGCCGTGGATGTGGTTGAGGGCCTGGAGCACGCCGAGCGCCACGACCCAGGCGACGATCACGATCACGAAGTGATGGGCGCACCACTCACCGAGCCGTCGCAGGCCCCCGGTTCGGGTCCTGTCCTGTTCCCCTGCTGGTCTGCCTTGGGTCATGGCCCCCGGCTCTTCTCTGCCGAGCGAGTGTCCGACCCCCTCATTTGAAGCCCCAGGGATCACTCCGGCATCTCGAGCTCCACCCCTACTGGGCCATTGGGGCCATCTCCCAGACCAGCAGCTCCGCCGCACTCACGGCGACCGCCTCCACGTCCTCGGCGTCCGTGATGCGCACCGCGTCGCCGGCACCCAGCTCCTCGCCGTCCAGGCGCACGTCGCCGCGCACGACATGCACGTACAGGAACGCCCCGTCCGGCACCGCCGTCCGCTCCCCCGCCCCCAGCCGCCGCACATGGAGCATCGCGCCCGCCTCCGGGACGGCGTACGGCGTCGGGTCCGCGATGCCGTGGACGATCTCGTACGCCGGGTCGCCGCCGGGCGTCAGCGGGGCCAGCCAGGTCTGGATGAAGGTGAGGGGCATGTCACCGTCGTTGCGTTCCACGTGCCGTACGCCGCACGCCGAGCTGAGCCGCTGGACGTCCCCGCGGCGGACCCGGGTCTCGTGGCCCGTGGAGTCGCGGTGGGTCAGTTCGCCCTCGACGACCCACGTGACGATCTCGGTGTGGCTGTGGGGGTGCTCGTCGAACCCGGCGCCGGGGGCGAGCCGCTCCTCGTTGCAGGCGATCAGCGCGCCGAAGCGGAGGTTGTCGGGGTCGTAGTGCGGGCCGAAGGAGAAGGCGTGGCGTGACTCGATGCCCGCTGCCGGATCCCCTCCCGGATAGCGCTCCGCGGCGCGCCGTACGTCCATCACGGGCACCACCGTAGACCCCCACGCCGGCTCGACCGGGACTCACCGGGCATCTCACCCACCACCCCTCTGGCACGCACTCGCGTCCGGATAAGGCAGTCTTGTCCCCGTGCCCGAACCCGTAGCCCGTAAGTCCTCACCCGCCGCGCACGACGTCCACCAGCACGCCGCGACCCTGAAGCGGCTCGAGAAGTCCGCCGGTTCGCTCGCCGCGCAGGCCATCGCGCGGATGGACGAGACGCTGCCGTGGTACCGGGCCATGCCCCCGGAGAACCGTTCCTGGATCGGCCTCGTCGCCCAGGCCGGTATCGCCGCCTTCACCGAGTGGTTCCGGCATCCCGACGCGCCCCAGGCGATCTCCACCGACGTCTTCGGGACCGCCCCGCGCGAGCTGACCCGCGCGATCACCCTGCGCCAGACCGTCGAGATGGTGCGCACGACCATCGAGGTCATGGAGTCGGCCATCGACGAGGTCGCCGCTCCCGGCGACGAGAGCGTGCTGCGGGAGGCGCTGCTCGTCTACGCGCGTGAGATCGCCTTCGCCACCGCCCAGGTCTACGCCCAGGCCGCCGAGGCACGCGGTGCCTGGGACGCGCGCCTGGAGTCGCTCGTCGTGAACGCCGTGCTCAGCGGCGAGGCCGACGAGGGTGCCGTGTCCCGGGCCGCCGCGCTCGGCTGGAACTCGCCCGAGCATGTGTGCGTGGTGCTCGGGACGGCACCCGACGGGGACAGCGAGCTGACGGTCGAGGCCATCCGGCGGGCCGCCCGACACGCCAAGCTCCAGGTGCTGACCGGGGTGCTCGGGGACCGGCTGGTGGTGATCGCGGGCGGCAGTGACAGCCCGCTGGCGGTCGCCAAGTCGCTGATCGGGCCGTATGCCGCAGGTCCCGTGGTCGCGGGGCCCGTCGTACCCGATCTGCTGGCCGCCACGCGGTCCGCGCAGGCCGCTGCGGCCGGGCTGAAGGCGTGTACGGCCTGGCAGGACGCCCCGCGGCCGGTACTGGCGGACGATCTGCTTCCGGAGCGTGCCATCGCGGGCGATCCCAGTGCGCGCGAGCAGTTGGTGGAGGAGATCTACAGACCACTGGAGGAGGCCGGGTCGGCCCTTCTGGAGACGCTCGCCGTCTATCTCGAGCAGGCGAGCAGTCTGGAGGGCGCCGCGCGGATGCTGTTCGTGCATCCCAACACCGTGCGCTACCGGCTTCGACGTGTGACTGACGTCACCGGCTGGTCGCCGTCCGATGTACGCTCCGCGTTCACTTTGCGGATCGCGCTGATCCTGGGGCGTCTGGTCGACGGCGATCTCCAGCTCTAGGCTTTTGTCGGGGGCCCACAAAACCCCCTCGTGTTCTTCGTCCTTGTCCTCACGGGCGGCCGTGCCCGTCCCCAAGAGAGAGTGTGAGAGTGCTCGTACTCGTCGCTCCCGGCCAGGGCGCCCAGACGCCCGGCTTCCTGACCCCCTGGCTCGAACTCCCCGGTGTCCGCGGTGCCCTCGAGGCATGGTCCGACGCCGTGCAGCTCGACCTCGTCCGCTACGGCACCGAGGGCGACGCGGAGGAGATCCGCGACACCGCGGTCGCCCAGCCGTTGCTGGTGGCGGCCGGGCTCGCCTCCGCGTACATGCTCTTCGACGACCCCGCCGAGCTGCCCCGGAAGGTCGGTGCGATCGCCGGGCACAGCGTCGGCGAGCTGACCGCCGCCGCCCTCGCCGGGGTGCTCCCCGACGAGGAGACCGTCCGGCTCGTCCGCGCCCGTGGCCTGGCCATGGCCGAGGCCGCCGCGATCACCGAGACCGGCATGTCGGCGCTGCTCGGCGGCGACCCCGAGGTCAGCGTCGCCCACCTGGAGAAGCTGGGCCTGACCCCCGCGAACATCAACGGCGCCGGCCAGATCGTGGCCGCCGGCACCATGGAGCAGCTCGCCGCGCTCAACGAGGACAAGCCCGAGGGCGTGCGCAAGGTCGTGCCGCTGAAGGTGGCCGGTGCCTTCCACACGCACCACATGGGCCCCGCCGTGGAGAAGCTGGCCGCGGCCGCCAAGGAGCTCGTGCCCGGCGACCCGCGGCTCACCTACGTGTCCAACAAGGACGGCAAGGCGGTCGCCTCCGGCGCCGAGGTGCTGGAGCGTCTCGTCGGGCAGGTCGCCAACCCGGTCCGCTGGGACCTGTGCATGGAGACCTTCAAGGAGCTCGGCGTCACGGCCCTGATCGAGGTGTGCCCGGGCGGCACGCTGACCGGTCTGGCCAAGCGCGCGCTGCCGGGTGTGCAGACCCTGGCCCTCAAGACCCCCGACGACCTGGACGCTGCTCGCGAGCTCATCGCAGAGCACGCCTGACAAGGAGCCCCGAGCATGGCGAAGCTGAAGCCCAGCAAGGGCGCCCCTTATGCGCGCATCCTCGGCGTCGGCGGGTACCGTCCGACCCGGGTCGTGCCCAACGAGGTGATCCTGGAGAAGATCGACTCGTCCGACGAGTGGATCCGTTCGCGTTCCGGCATCGAGACGCGGCACTGGGCGAACGACGAGGAGACCGTCGCCGCGATGTCGATCGAGGCGTCCGGCAAGGCGATCGCCGACGCCGGGATCACCGCCGAGCAGATCGGCGGCGTCATCGTCTCGACCGTGTCGAACTTCCGGCAGACCCCGGCCGTCGCCACCGAGATCGCCGACAAGCTCGGCACGAACAAGGCGGCCGCCTTCGACATCTCGGCCGGCTGCGCGGGCTTCGGCTACGGCCTGACCCTCGCCAAGGGCATGATCGTCGAGGGTTCCGCCGAGTACGTCCTCGTCATCGGCGTGGAGCGGCTGAGCGACCTCACCGACCTGGAGGACCGCGCGACGGCCTTCCTGTTCGGCGACGGCGCCGGCGCGGTCGTGGTCGGTCCCGCCCAGGAGCCGCACATCGGCCCGACCGTGTGGGGCTCGGAGGGCGACAAGTCCGAGACGATCAAGCAGACGGTGCCGTGGGACCAGTTCCGGGTCGGCGATGTCTCCAAGCTTCCGCTGGACAGCGAGGGCAACGTCAAGTTCCCCGCGATCACGCAGGAAGGCCAGGCGGTGTTCCGCTGGGCCGTGTTCGAGATGGCGAAGGTGGCCCAGCAGGCGCTGGACGCGGCCGGAATCACCTCGGACGACCTGGACGTCTTCATTCCGCACCAGGCCAACGAGCGGATCATCGACTCGATGGTGAAGACACTGAAGCTGCCGGAGCACGTCACGGTCGCCCGCGACGTGCGCACCACCGGCAACACCTCGGCCGCCTCGATTCCGCTCGCGATGGAGCGGCTCCTGGCGACCGGTGAGGCGAAGAGCGGCGACACCGCACTAGTCATCGGATTCGGGGCGGGTCTCGTTTACGCCGCCACGGTCGTTACTCTCCCCTAGGCACTCCGTGCCGGATCATGCGAACCGGTACGGGACAACGCACCACCTGCCGCTGCTGCGGCGGGCGCGCCAAACCCTCTGAAGAACCTGAACAACAACGAAGGAGCGCCAAGATGGCCGCCACTCAGGAAGAGATCGTCGCCGGTCTCGCCGACATCGTGAACGAGATCGCCGGCATCCCGGTTGAGGACGTCCAGCTGGACAAGTCCTTCACCGACGACCTGGACGTCGACTCGCTGTCCATGGTCGAGGTCGTCGTCGCCGCCGAAGAGCGCTTCGACGTGAAGATCCCGGACGAGGACGTCAAGAACCTCAAGACCGTGGGCGACGCGACCGACTACATCCTCAAGCACCAGGGCTGATCACTGATCAGGCCCCAGGGCTGACTGCCCCGCCACCCGGCGGTGGCGCCGCTGAATCCTCGTATCCGTTGGAGAAAGAATTCCCGTGAGCTCGACCAATCGCACCGTGGTCGTCACCGGTATCGGCGCAACCACACCGCTGGGTGGCGACGCAGCCTCTACCTGGGAGGGCCTGATCGCCGGACGTTCCGGTGTCAAGCCCCTGGAGCAGGACTGGGCCGCCGACCAGGCGGTCCGTATCGCCGCGCCGGTCGCGGTGGAGCCGACCGAGGTCATCCCGCGGCCGCAGGCCCGCCGGCTGGACCGCTCGGCGCAGTTCGCGCTGATCGCCGCGCAGGAGGCCTGGAAGGACGCCGGCTTCGAGGCGAAGGCCGGGGAGGACAGCACTGTCGACCCGGACCGCCTCGGCGCGGTCATCGCCTCCGGCATCGGCGGCGTGACGACCCTGCTCGACCAGTACGACGTGCTCAAGGAGAAGGGCGTCCGCCGCGTCTCCCCGCACACCGTCCCCATGCTGATGCCGAACAGCCCGTCCGCAAATGTGGGTCTGCTCGTGGGCGCCCGCGCGGGTGTGCACACGCCGGTCTCCGCCTGTGCGTCGGGCGCCGAGGCCATCGGCTACGCCATCGAGATGATCCGCTCCGGCCGTGCCGACATCGTCGTCGCGGGTGGCACGGAGGCGGCGATCCACCCGCTGCCGATCGCCGCGTTCGGCAACATGATGGCGATGTCCAAGAACAACGAGAACCCGCAGGGTGCGTCGCGTCCCTACGACGTCGCCCGCGACGGCTTCGTCCTCGGTGAGGGCGCCGGCGTGATCGTCCTGGAGTCCGCCGAGCACGCGGCCAAGCGCGGTGCCCGCGTGTACGCCGAGGCGGTCGGGCAGGGCATCTCCGCCGACGCCCACGACATCGTGCAGCCCGAGCCCGAGGGCCGCGGCATCTCGCACGCGCTGCAGAACCTACTGGACCGCAACGACCTGGACCCGACGGAGATCGTGCACGTCAACGCGCACGCCACGTCGACGCCGGCCGGTGACATCGCCGAGCTCAAGGCGCTGCGGAAGGTGTTCGGCGACGACGCCGACCACATGGCGGTGTCCGCGACGAAGTCGATGACCGGGCATCTGCTCGGTGGCGCCGGTGGCGTCGAGACGGTGGCGACGGTGCTCGCGCTGTACCACCGGGTCGCTCCGCCGACCATCAACGTCGAGAACCTCGACCCGGAGGCCGAGGCGAACGCCGACGTCGTCCGCGGTGAGGCGCGCAAGCTGCCCGTCGAGGGCCGGATCGCCGCGCTGAACGACTCGTTCGGCTTCGGCGGCCACAACGTGGTGCTGGCGTTCAGGACGGTCTGAGCAGCGCCCGTACGTACGTGAAGGGGCCCCACCTCTCGAGGTGGGGCCCCTTCACGTGTCCAGGTGTCAGACCACCTGGTGCAACCAGCGCACCGGCGCTCCCTCACCCGCGTACCGGAACGGCTCCAACTCGTCGTCCCACGGCTTCCCGAGCAGCTTGGCGATCTCTGCCTCCAGGTCGGTCTCGCCGTGCTGGGAACGGGCCAGAGCGGCGCGCAGGCGGTCCTCCGGGATGAGGATGTCGCCGTGAATACCGGTGACCGCGTGGAAGATGCCCAGGTCGGGGGTGCAGCTGTAGCGCTCGCCCTCGGCGGTGGGGCAGGGCTCGGCCGTGACCTCGAAGCGCAGGAGGTGCCAGCCGCGCAGGGCGGAGGCCAGCTTGGAGGCGGTGCCCGCCTCGGCCTGCCAGGAGAACTCCGAGCGCCAGGTGCCGGGCGCGGCCGGCTGCCGGATCCAGTCGAGGTTGACGCGCGTGCCGAGCACCCCGGCGACGGCCCACTCGACATGCGGGCACAGCGCGCGCGGCGCGGAGTGCACGTACAGAACTCCACGTGTCGTCACCGGGACCTCCGGGCAGAGCGGACATCTTGCGAACTGGCGGACGATAGTGGCCGGGCAGCCACGTTGATGGCGAGGCTACCGTGCGGCGGCGCAAGGAGTGTGACGTACCGTCGGTCCAGGTGCCGGGAAACGCCCGCCATTCACCCGGCAGGACGCTTGTACGGGTGTGAGCCGTTGCATGAGACGGGCGGGAACCCTCGTGCGTTGTTATTGGTTGTGAACCATGACAGGGCCGAGTGAGGGGATGGACCGGGGTATGCGCAAGCGACGGCACCTCTCGCGCGCTGTCCTCGCCGCCGTGACCGCGGCCGTCCTGGGCGTGGCCGGTTGTGACGCCGTCGGCGGCAACTCGCCGGAGCCGTCCGGCAGCGACGCGCCGAGCGCCCGGCCGAAGCCGACGCCGACCTGGGACCGCAGCCCCGCCTCGATCGCGGCCGTGGGCGACTCCATCACGACCGGTTTCGACGCCTGTTCGGTCCTGTCGGACTGCCCCGAGGTCTCCTGGGCCACCGGCAGCAGCCCCCGCGTCGACAGTCTCGCCGTACGGCTGCTGGGCAGGGCGAAGGCGGCGGAGCGGAGCTGGAACTACGCGGTGACCGGGGCGCGGATGGCCGACGTGGCCGGGCAGATGGCACAGGCGGTGACGCGCAGGCCGGAGTTGGTGGCGGTGATGGCGGGGGCGAACGACGCCTGCCGGGACACCACCGACGCGATGACGTCGGTGGCCGACTTCCGGACGCAGTTCGAGGACGCGATGGGCACACTGCGCGAGGCGCTGCCGAAGGCTCAGGTCTATGTCGCGAGCGTGCCGAATCTGCTGCGCCTGTGGGAGCAGGGCCGTACGAGCCCGATGGGCAAGCAGGTGTGGAAGCTCGGCATCTGCCCGTCGATGCTGGGCGACGCCGACTCCCTCACCGCGGCGGCGAATCAGCGGCGCGCGACGGTGCAGGAGCGGGTCGAGGCGTACAACGACGTGCTGGAGCAGGTCTGCGCGAAGGACCGCCGGTGCCGGTTCGACGACGGCGCGGTGTACGAGTTCCGCTTCGGCGGCAAGCAGCTGAGCCAGTGGGACTGGTTCCATCCGAGTGTGAACGGTCAGGCACGGCTTGCCGAGATCGCCTACCGGACGGTCACGAACTAGTGTTCCGCTCATGAGCGAACACTTCGGCACACTTTCCGACGGCACAGCGGTCCACCGCTGGACGCTGGAGCGCGCGGGCCTGCGGGTACGGGTGCTGTCGTACGGCGGGATCGTGCAGTCGCTGGAGGTGCCGGACCGGGAGGGGCACGCGGCGAGCGTCGTGCTGGGGTTCGCCGACCTGGACGGTTATCTGTCCCACCCGGGGCCCTACCTGGGCGCCCTGATCGGCCGGTACGCCAACCGGATCGCGCACGGCCGCTTCCCGCTGGACGGCCTGACGTACGCGCTCGACCCCAACGACCCGCCCAACTCCCTGCACGGCGGCGAACGCGGTTTCGACAAGCGGGGGTGGGAGATGACGCCGGTCGAGCACGGTGTGCGCCTGAGCCGGGTCAGCCCGCATGGCGAGGAGGGCTTCCCGGGGCGGCTGGAGGTCTCGGCGACCTACACCCTGTCGTCGGACGGGGCGCTGCGGATCGCGTACGAGGCGGTGACGGACGCGCCGACCGTGGTGAACCTGACCAACCACAGTTACTTCAACCTCGCCGGGGCGGGGTCGGGCAACGCGAGCGGCCATGAACTGCGGCTCGCCGCCTCCCGGTACACCCCGGTCGACGCGGGCCTGATCCCGACCGGCTCCCTGGACGAGGTCGCGGGCACCCGCTTCGACTTCCGTCAGGCGCGGAAGGCCGGCGCCGGGTACGACCACAACTTCGTGCTGGACAAGGGGGTGACGGGCGCCGCGGAGGAGGTCGCCGAGCTGTACGACCCGTCGACCGGGCGGGCGCTGACGGTGTCGACCACCGAGCCCGGGCTCCAGCTGTACACCGCCGAGCACCTGACCGAGCCCTTCGCCCCGGGCGACGGCATCGCGCTGGAGACCCAGCACTTCCCCGACTCCCCGAACCGGCCGGACTTCCCGAGCACGGTACTGCGACCGGGCGAGGTGTTCCGGTCGGAGACGGTGTACGGCTTCTCGGTCCGTTAGCGGGAGTGCGGGCCCCTGCCCGCTCGGGGACGAGCCCCGGCCCGGGCGTCAGGACCCGGACCGGGGCTGTTCCTGGGGCACTTCTCCCGCACTAGACGTTAATCGTCGCCGTCACCCGACGGTCGGCGATCGAGCGGCTCACCTGGATCTCGTACGAACCCTTCACAAACATCCACGAATTGGTCTGCTCGTCCCACATCGCGAAGGAGCGGCGCGGAAGGTCGATCACGGCCTCGGCCGTCTCCCCCGGCCCCGCGGTCACGCCCGCGAATCCGGCCAGCCGGCGCGCGGGGCGGTCGGTGCCCGGCTCGGCCGGCGCCAGGTAGACCTGCACGACCTCACGCCCCGCACGCTCGCCGGAGTTGCGGAGGCGGACCGTCACGGTGGTGCCCTCGACCTTGACGGACTCGTACGTCCACTCGGTGTAGCCGAGGCCGTGCCCGAAGGGGTACGAGGGGACCCGGCTCTCCTTCTCCCAGGCGCGGTAGCCGATGAAGACGTCCTCGCTGTACGGGAGTTCGCCGGCCGAGGGGACCACCTGGGTGACCGGGGCGTCGGCCAGGGAGCCCCAGGTGGTGGGCAGGCGCCCGCCCGGCTCGTGGGCGCCGGTGAGGACGTCCGCGAGTGCCGCGCCGGCCTCCTGGCCGGGGAACCAGCCGAGCAGCAGGGCGGCGACGTCCTCACGCCACGGCAGCTCCACCGGGGAGCCGGAGTTGACGACCACGACGGTGTGGGGATTGGCGGCGGCGACGGCGCGGACCAGGTCGTCCTGGCGGCCGGGCAGAGCGAGGTCCGTGCGGTCGAAGCCCTCGGACTCGACGCGGTCGGTGGTGGCGACCACGACGACGGCCGTGTCGGCGCTGCGGGCGGCCTCGACGGCTTCGGCGATCAGCTCGTCGGGGTCACGCTGCGGCTCCTGGTGCGCGAGGGTGAAACCGACGACCCTCAGCGGGACGGCCTCGGGGAACTCGACGACGTGGGTGAGGGAGACCTCGACCGGTGCGCCGGCGGTGAGTTCGGGCTGGGCGAGGGGGACGGGGGCGCCGAAGAAGGCGGCGAAGGGGTCCTCCTTGGCGGGGCGCTGGACGTCGTCGTAGTACGTGGTGCCGTCGATCGTGAGCCTGAAGGCGCCGATGCCCTTGATGCCGAAGGTGTGCGGGCCGGTGGCGCGCGGGGTGAAGGCGCCGGTCAGTTCGACGGTGCGCAGAGCATCGTGGGTCACACCCTCGGGGAGGTCGCTGCCCATCCACTGGATGTGGCCGTTGGGGGCGGAGCCGGTGCCGATGACGTTCCCGTCGGCGTCCCGGCACACGGCCCGCAGCTCGAAGCCCTTGTCGGCGATGCCGAGTTCGGTGTTCGGGTCCGCGCCGACGGCGTAGGTGAGGGTGCCGTCGGGGAGGGCGGCGGTGAGGCCGTCGAGCGGGGAGACGATCCGGTCGGGGAAGACGGTGGCGGAGCCGCCGCCCAGCACGCGGGCGTCCCGGGCCGCCGCGCCGATCAGCGCGACGGTGCCGTTCGGCCGCAGCGGCAGGGCGCCGTCCCGGTTGCGGACCAGGACGAAGGAGCGGCGGGCGATCTCGCGGGCGAGTTCGGGGCCGTCGACGGTCTCGGGAAGGTCGGTGACGACGGGCTCGGCACCGGCGAGGATCCCGACGCGGGCGGCGAGCCGCAGGACGTTGCGCACGGCGTCGTCGACCTTGGCCTCTGCCACCTTCCCGTCCCGTACGGCCTGGGCGAGGGGCTCGCCGTACACGGTCTGCGGGCCGGGCATGGCGACGTCGAGGCCGCCCTCGATGGCGCCGACGGTGGACCGGGCGGCCATCCAGTCCGAGACGTTGTAGCCGTCGAAGCCCCATTCCCCGCGCAGGACTTCGTTCACGAGGTGGTGGTGCTCGCTCATCGTCGTGCCGTTGACCGTGTTGTAGGCGGTCATGATGCCCCAGGGGCGGGCGTTCTCGACGATGATCTCGAAGGGCGCCAGATACAGCTCGCGCAGGGCGCGTTCGGAGACGAGGTTGTTGACGGTGAAGCGCTCGGTCTCGGCGTCGTTGGCGACGAAGTGCTTCACGGTGGTGCCGACGCCGCCGGACTGGACGCCGCTGACATAGCCGGCGCCGATCGTCCCGGTCAGGTAGGGGTCCTCGCTGTACGCCTCGAAGTGGCGGCCGCCGAGCGGGGAGCGGTGGAGGTTGACGGTGGGGGCGAGCAGGACGTGGACGCCCTTGCGGCGGGCCTCCTGGGCGAGGAGGGTGCCGGCGCGACGGGCGAGGTCCGGGTCCCAGGTGGCGGCGAGGGCGGTGGGCGAGGGCAGCGCGACGGACGGGTCGTCGGCGGTCCAGTGCACGCCCCGGACGCCGATCGGGCCGTCGGACATGACGAGGGACCGCAGGCCGATCTCGGGCAGTGCGGGCAGGGTCCAGGTGTCCTGGCCGGAGAGCAGCCGCGCTTTCGCGTCGAGGTCGAGCGCGGCGAGGGCGGCCTCCACGGCCGCCTCGCGCGCTTCGTCGGCCTGGGTACGGGTTCCCGCCATCGCGGTGCCTCCTCGTTGAGTCCGGGCTGTGCCTCCATCCTGCATCGGCCACCTGTAGGCCGGTAGGTTTCGTTATCTTGACGTTATATTATGAGCACGACGATGCCGTACGGTGACGCCATGAACGCCAGGGTCAGAAGCGAGGAGCGCCGCGCCGAGATCGTCCGGGCGGCCCTGGAGGTGATCGCCGAGCGCGGTTACCGGGGGGCGAGCCTCGCCGCGGTGGCCGAGCGGGTCGGACTCACCCAGCAGGGGCTGCTGCACCACTACCCCACCAAGGAGGCGCTGCTCGTCGCCGTGCTCCAGGAGCGGGACCAGTGGGACGCCGTACCCGACACCCGGTGGCGGATCGACCTGCTCGCCTCCCTCGTCGAGTACAACGCGATGCGGCCCGGCATCATCCAGACCTTCTCGGCGCTCCTCGGCGAGAGCGTGACCGAGGGGCATCCCGCGCGCGAGTACTTCACCGAGCGGTACACGCGCGTGCGGGCGGCCATGGCGGAGGTCCTGCGCGCCGAGTACGGCGACCGGCTGCCGAACGGGCTGACCCCGGAGCGTACGGCGCCCTTGCTGGTGGCCGTCATGGACGGGCTGCAGTACCAGTGGCTCCTGGACCCGGAGTCGGTGGACATGCCGGGCGCGTTCCGGGACTTCCTCAGACTGCTGGGCGAGAACGCGGACTGACCGCCGCGACCACCTCGACCTCCACCCGGGCCTCCGCCCTGAACAGCCTCGGCACCTCGAAGGTCATGCTGGTGGGCGGGGTGCCGGTGAGGAACTGCCGCCGTACGGTGCCGTATTCGTCCAGGGTGCCGATGTCGGTGAGACAGGTGCGGATGTTGATGACGTCCGCGAGCGTGGCGCCGTGGGCCTCCAGCAGGGCGGCGAGGGTCTCGAAGACGCCGCGGGTCTGCTCGGCGACCGTGGCGCCGTCGGCGATCTGCCCGGAGACGAACAACAGCGCGCTGCCGTCGGCGTGTTCGACGCGGGCGACCTGGGAGTAGTACGGGCTCAGGGGCTGGGGCGCGGCGGGCGGGTTGTCGACGGTGATCTGCATGCCGTCGACGCTAGGCCCGGTCTTGAGATGCGACAAGCGAATGTCCAGCATGGCTGCCATGCCGAATCAGCATGAGTCTCAGCATGAACTCCCCGAGGTCTCCAGTGTGTGGTTGAGGGCGTTCCTGGAGGTCGCCCGGCTCGGTTCCTTCACCGGCGCCGCCCGGACCCTCGGGTGGACGCAGTCGGCGGTGTCCCGCCAGATCTCCACGCTGGAAGGGGCCCTGGGCGGCGCCCCGCTCTTCGACCGGCTCCCGCGGGGCGTGCGGCTCACCGAGGCCGGACGGGTTCTGGTGCCGTATGCCGAGGCGGTCACCGAGTCGTTGCACGGGGCCGTTGGGGAGCTGGCCGCCCTGCGCGAAGTGGCGGGCGGGCGGCTGCGGTTCGGTGCCTTCGCCACGGCCGACGCGGGGCTGGTGCCGCAGGCGCTGGCCGCCTTCAGCGCCGCACACCCGCGCGTCCACGTCACCCGCGAGGAGGGCTTCACCCCCGCTCTGCTGGACCGGCTCACCGCGGGCCATCTCGACCTCGCGGTCGTCTCGACCACGGGCCGCGCCCCGCTGGAGGCGTACGAACTCCACCACCTGCTCGACGAGTCCCTGTACGTCGCCGTCCCCGCCGGTCATCCGCTGGCCGGCGGCGGCCCCGTCCGACTCGGCCGGCTCGCCGACGCCGAATGGATCTCCGGCAGCTCCCGCCCCGAGGGCACCCTCCTCGACGTGGCCCTGCGGCAGGGCTTCCGGCCGCGTGTCGCGCACGTCGTCGGCGAGTGGACCGCCAAGCAGGGGTACGTCGCCGCCGGCCTCGGTGTGGCGCTGGTCCCGGCGCTGGCCGCGGCGTCCGTGCGCCCCGACGTCCGGCTGGTACCGGTGCTGGACGAGGGCGGGCCGGCACGGGCCGTGTACGCGGCGACGGTTCGGGGGCGGTCGCCGGTGCCGGCCGTGGAGGCGTTCGTGGGGGCGCTGCGGGCGGCGGCGGGGTCGGTGGGGGTGTCGGCGCGGACCATGGCGTAGCCCCCCACCATGGCGTAGCCCCCTCCCGCCACGCGATACTTCCGGCGTCCCGCACGACACATGCTCTGCCTCACCCCCCACCGTGACGGAAGGACCGTAACTCCCTTGAATTCCATACGTGTTCGGATCGGCGTCCTCTCAGTGGCCCTGCTGGCCGGGCTCTCGGCCCCCACGACCGGAGCCGCTGCCGCCGCCCGGTCCGCCCCCACGCCGACCGTCGAGGAGCAGCGCCTCGACAAGGCCGTTCCCCAGGAGATCCTGCGGCGCTCCGGATTCGACACCTTGGCGGCTCAGTTCGCCGACGACCTGGCCGGCGCGCGCTCCTACGCGCAGGCACACCGGGTCGTCACACGCGAAGGGTCGGCGCTGTGGCGCAGGGCCGTGGACCGGGCGCAGGGGCGGGGTTCGGCAGGAGGTGACCTGAGTCGGGACGACGATCGGCCGTTGTACTGGGCGCGGTTGTCGATGACGCGGGACGTGCGGACGTGGGAGCCGGAGTTCGGGCTGAGCGACGCCCAGCGAGGCGCTCTCATCGGCGCGTTGGAGCGGGTCTCGCGTGGCCAGAACGATGTGCGCCATACGGCCGGGGCGGCCGGCAAGGGCATGAAGCGGATCCTCGTCACCGGGTTCGACCCGTTCACGCTCGACCGGGACATCCGTATCTCCAACCCGTCCGGCGCCACCGCGCTCGCCCTCGACGGCGCGGTGATCGAGACGGCGGAGGGACCGGCCCGGGTGGAGACCGCCGTGTTCCCGGTGCGGTGGCAGGACTTCGCGGACGGCATGGTCGAGCGGGCGCTGCGGCCGTATCTGAAGCAGGTCGATCTGTTCACGACCGTGAGTCAGGGGCGCGTCGGGCGGTTCGACGTCGAGCGCACCAACGGGGCCTGGCGGGGTGGCTTCCAGGACAACGACAACATCGGGCGGACCGAGACGATCCCCGTCGCCGATCCGGCCTCGCAGCCGCAGTGGACCACGACGACGCTGCCGTACCGGGAGATCGTCGCCGCGGACACGGGGCGGTTCCCCGTGTACGACAACACGAGCGTGACCGAGATTCCGGCGGGCGGCACGACCGCGGTCGTACGGCCGGACGGGCCGACGCCGGGCTCCACCGCGCGGGCCGGGGGCGGCGGGGACTACCTCTCCAACGAGATCGCGTACCGGGCGACGCTGCTGCGTGACCGGCTGGGGCTGCACGACTCGCTGCCGGGCGGGCATGTGCACACGCCGGTGCTGCAGTTCGGGGCGGGCAACACGGATCCGGCGACCGGCGCGGTGACGGATCCGGAGTTCGTGCGGAACCGGCTGGACATCATCGCGCAGGTGCGGGGAGTTTTGACGGCCGCGGTGGAGGCGACGGAGGGTTCGTAGGCACCCGGCGCCGGGGCGGGCGTCCCTGGGGGCCTGCGGCCCCCAGACCCCCGCTTCGGCCCTGAACGGGCCTCGTCCTCAAACGCCGGACGGGCTTAGATTGCCTGAACCGGCGCTGGGAACCTCGCCCTCAACTTGCTCCGTCTCCTCCCCCATCAGCTCCCGAGCCATCAGCGTCGCCCCCGCCACCGCGCCCGGCATCAGGAACACCGCGACGAAGGGGACCAGGAAGGCTGCCGCGAGGGGGGCTCCGAAGCCCCAGATCAGGGGCTTGCGGGAGCGGAGCATCGCCAGGCGGTCGCGGAGTTCCACGCGGCGGCGCTGGAGGGCCACCGCCGTGAGTTCCTCGGTGAGGAAGAAGCCGGTGACGAAGACGCCGATCACCGGGACGGCCGTCTGGCCGATGACCGGGATGAAGCCGAGGGCGAAGAGCAGGACGCCCCAGAGGGCGGCGCGCAGGACGATCCGCAGGCTGTCGCGGCCCGAGATCCACAGTTCGCGCCAGAGCGGCAGGCCGGACTCGGGGGCCGTGCCGTCGGGGGAGACGTCCCGGTCGACCTTCTCGGAGAGGTTCTCGTAGAAGGGCTGGCCGATGAGCAGGGTGACAGCCGTGAAGGTGATGACCGAGAGGAGCAGGCCGAGCGCGAACAGGACGGCGGTGAGGAAGCCGCGGAACAGGCCCTGCCATGGGCTCGACCAGTCGTCGGCGAACGGCGTCGACCAGGACACGAAGTCCTCGCCCCAGAGCGCGAGCCCGACCAGCGCGGCCACGTAGAGCACCATGGTGATCAGTCCGGGGATCAGCCCGAAGCCGTACTGCTTGCCGTGCCGGGCCACCCACCGCTGGCCCCTGAGGAGATACCTGAACCCGGTCCCAAGATCGCGCATGCTTCGCACTCTAGTCGGGCCGTGTCACATGGCAGTCACGGTCCCTTCGGGGCCTGGTCACCGCCGCCCCGGCCGCGAAGCCCCGGACGCCGCTCACCCGGGCGTCACCGCCACCACGACCCCCCGGTCGGCCGCCGGGCTCACCGCCGCCGACACCCGTACCGCCACCGCCCGTGCCACCCGCCCCGCGCCCGACGCCCCGGACAGCAGCAGGGGCTGTATCCGTTCCAGCCCGGCGACGAGGAACTCCTCACCGGCGATCAGCGCCGGACGCGCCGCCTTCGTCGTCGCCGCCGCGGCCTCGGTGAGGTCGGCGAGGGGTGGCAGCGTCGCCCGGACGACGTTCGCGCCGGCGGCGGCCGCCCGTTCGGCCAGGGCCACCTGGAGCGGCATCAGGGGCGCGAGCGCGGCCGTCAACGCGTCGGCGATGCGGCGGAGTTCGGGCGACGACTCGCGCAGGACGTCGGCCGCGGCACGGAGCAGCGGGGTCAGCGCGAGCAGCACGCCCGCGGCCAGGCCCGCCGTCGCCGGCAACAGGGGTGACGTCGCCTCGACCAGTTCGCCCAGCGCCGTCGCGAACTCCTCGACCGCCGGCTCCACCGCGTCCAGCACCGGCAGCAGGCTGTCGCCCAGGGCCGCCAGCAGGGCCTGCGCCGGCTCGCTGACGGGGTGGACCGCGAGGGGCGCCCCGCTCGTGCCGAGGCGGGTGAGGGTCTCGACGATGCGGTAGAAGGCCTCCTGGGCCTGCGGCGACGCGCTCGCCTCGGCCAGTTCGGCGGTGGTCTGCCGCAGCACCCGCAGGACCTCGGCGCCCGATCCGTCCCTCGGGTCGAAGGTGTTGATCGCGATACGGGTGAGGTTCCCGGCCGTGTCGAGGAGTTGGCCGGTGATGTCGGTCGTGCTGCGTGCCATGCGGAGTACGTCGTCCCTGCTGGGGATCGAAGGGATCGTTGCCATGGGCTCTGCTCGCCTCCTGCCGCCGCCGGTGCGCTCTCAGCATGCCCCGTCCGGCGGCCCCCGCATGGGCCATCCGGGGCATCCGTGACACCAACTCCCTCTTGTTGCGGTTGAGTCGAACAGGTACACCTCGCCGTACCGATCTCAGGACGTTCCGAGGAGGTACGCGTGCGCACGACGAGAACCGTTCCCGCGAGACCCGTTCCTGCCGGGCCCGTTCCCGCCCGGCCTGTTCTGCTCACCGCCCTCGCCCTCACCACGGCGGGCTCCCTGCTCCTCACCCCGCACACCGCCGTCGCGGATCCCCAGCCCCCGGGCCACCCCCCGGTCCACCGCGAGGCCGCGCTCGACCGGAACGCGGCGCGCACGCCGGCGAGCGCCACCCAGCGGGCCCTGGGCACCGCCGAAGCGCCCTCCGCGGCGATCGGCGACGACAGCCGCGGCTACCCGCGCCGGCAGGTCCTCACCCCCGACGCCGAGAACCCGGCCGACAAATCGATCAAGCTCGGCCTCACCCCGTACCACGCCATCGCGCCGAAGCTGAACGCCCTGCAAGCCCTCGGCGACCGCGTGAGCGTCGAGATCGCGGGCCGGTCGGCGGGCGGGCACCGGCTCTACCTCGTCACCGTCACCGCCCCGGAGACCACCCGCCAGGCCCGCACGCAGGCGCGGATGCGCGGGCTCATCGAGAACGCGCCCGCCCTGGCCGCCAAGTCTCCGGAGGTCAGGAAGAGTTACAAGGCCCCCGTCTTCTTCAACAACAACATCCACGGCAACGAGTGGGAGGGCACCGACGCCAGTCTGAAGCTCATCGAGCGGCTCGCCACCGCCACGGACGCCAGGACGCGCGACCTCCTGTCCCACAGCCGCCTGTACTTCAACATCACCGCCAACCCGGACGGCCGTATCGCCGGGACCCGCGCCAACGCGGGCGGCTTCGACATGAACCGGGACTTCGCCACCGCCGCGCAGCCGGAGACGCGGGCGATGCGGCAGATCATGGTCGACAAGCAGCCGGCCGTCCTGCTCGACCTGCACGGCTACGTCAACGGCACCCTCATCGAGCCCACCACTCCCCCGCACGGCGAGAACTACGAGTACGACCTGTTTCTGAAGAACACCTACGCCAACGCCCTGCGCATGGAGTCCGCCGTCAACGGCCTCGGCTACACGCCGCAGAAGGACGGGGTCCAACCGGCGCAGATCCCCTTCCGGGACCAGGAGGAGGGCTGGGACGACTGGCCGCCGATCTTCACCCCGCAGTACGCGGCCTTCCACGGCACGGTCGCCGCGCACACGGTGGAGATTCCGATGCAGGTGAACAACAACGCCTACAACACGCTGCCGCAGGCCGAGCTGCGGCGCCGCTCCGCGATCAACGTCGACGTCGCCGGGGCCGCCCTGCGCGCCACCCTCGACTTCGTCCGGGAAAGGCGTACGTCACTCGTCGCCGACCAGATCGAGGTCTTCCGGCGGGGAGCGGCGGGCGCCGCGCAGGTGCCGGTGTCCGAGGAGACCGTCCCGGGCGTCCCCGGCATCGGCCCCGAGGACGTCTACACGACCACCTTCCCCCGGGCCTACGTCATCCCGGCCGGCACCGGCGCCCAGCGCTCGGCCCCTGCCGCCGCCCGCCTCGTCGACCACCTCCTGGCCAACGACGTACGGGTGAGCCGCGCGGCCCACTCCTTCCGGCTGGGCGGACGCACGTACGCCAGGGGCTCGTACGTCGTCGACATGCGCCAGCCCAAGCGCGGCCTGGCGAACGTGCTCCTCGCGGACGGGCGGGACATCAGCGACAAGGTCTCGGCGATGTACGACATCTCGGGCTGGAGCCTGGGCCGCCTGTGGGGCGCGGCGGTCGAGACCCTGCCGCGGATGCCGTACGGCACTGCCCTGCGCCCCGTCCGCGCGGCGGCCCCCGTCGCGTACGTCGCCCCGCGCGGTGACCTCCGGCTGAGGCTCGACGACCCGAACGAGGTCGCCGCCCTCAACGCCCTGCTGCGGCAGGGTGTCGAGGTGCGCCGGGCCGCCGACGGCAGCGCGATCGTGCCGGGCTCGGCGCGGCGGCAGGCCCTGGCGGCCGCCCGCGCGCACGACGTCGCCTTCCACACGACGAAGCTCACCGGCACCGCCCCGCTGCACCGCACCCGTGTCGCCGCCGCCGTCACCGCGGGCGAGCTGTTCGCGTTGCGGGAGATGAACTTCGAGGTCACGCCGGTCTCGACGGCCGTGCTGAACGCCGGGTTCGACTGGTCGTCCGTGGACGTGCTGTTCGTGTCGGCGGGGTTGGAGTACGGCGACCTCACCGCCCCCGCCCGCACGGCCCTGGACGCCTTCCTCGACGGTCACGGGCTGGTCGGCCGGGGTGCCACCGGTGCCGCGCTCAACACGGCGACGGGGCTGCTGGCGGCGAAGCCGGTCGAGGGCAACGGGGACGCCAACGGTGTAGTACGCGTAGTGAATTCGGGCAGCTCGCTGATGTCCGGCGCGCCGGGCCACGGCTTCGTCTACGCGCCCGTGTGGTTCACCGGCCTCGGTCCGGGCGTGCGGGTCGAGCAGACGTACGCGACCGGGAACCCGCTCGTCTCCGGGCACTGGCGGGCGGCGGACGGCTCCGGCGGGCCGGCGGACGCGGCGGGGCAGGCTTCGGTGGTGAGCGGGCCGGGAGCCGTGCTGTTCGGCACGGAGCCGCTCTTCCGGGACCACCCCAAGGGAGAATTCGCCCAGGTCGGCAGGGCATTGTTCAGCATGGCGCAGGCCAGTGGCACCAGTTGAGGAGAGCGGATGACACCAGTGATCCACGGCACCGTAGTGGACGGCTTCGAGCGGGTACGTGAGGAGTTCGCCGCGTTCGTTTCGGGTGAACTCCCCGATTACGAGGGCCAGTTGTGCGCCTACGTGCACGGCCGGAAGGTCGTCGACCTGTGGGCCGGTGACGGCTGCGAGGCCGACTCCCTCTACGGCGTGTTCTCGTCCAGCAAGGGCGCCGCTCACCTCGTGGTCGCGCTCCTGATCCAGGAGGGCACGCTCGAACCGGACCGCAAAGTGACGTACTACTGGCCGGAGTTCGGCGCCGAGGGCAAGGGCTCGCTGACCCTGCGCGATCTGCTCGCCCACCGGGCGGGGCTGGTCGGGCTCGACGCCGGGTTCACCGACGAGGAGCTGGCCGACGACCGCGCCATCGCCGAACGCCTCGCCGACCAGCGGCCGTTCTGGCGCCCCGGCACGGCCTTCGGCTATCACGCGCTCGTCATCGGCGCGCTCACCGGCGAGGTCGTCCGCCGTGCCACGGGCCGTACGCTGCAGGAGGTGTACGAGGAGCGGGTCCGGGCGCCGTACGGCCTGGGCTTCCACCTCGGACTGCCCGCGGAGTTGGATCACCGCTACCGCTCCGCGCAGCCGATGGCCCCGACGCCGGAGCAGCAGGCGGTGCTGGACTCGGTGCCGCAGGGGCCGCACACGCTGTCGTCCATCGCCTTCAACACGCAGGTGCCGGAGCCGGGGGGCCTCGCGGACTACCCCAACTCCCGTACCGTGCGCGCAGGCGGTCCCGCGTCGGCGGGCGGCGTCGCCTCCGCGCGCGGGCTCGCCGGCATGTACGCGGCGGCGATCAGCGAGCTGGACGAACGGCCGCCCCTGCTCAAGCCGGACACCATCGCCGAGGTCGGCCAGATCCACTCGACCGGGTACGACCTGGTGGCCCGCGCCCACAAGTCGTACGCCCTCGGCTTCCAGGCGACGGCCGACACCTGGTACCCGTTCCTGGGCGCCGGCACCTTCGGCCACAGCGGCGCCGGCGGCTCCCAGGCCTTCGCCGACCCCCGCAGCGGTCTGACCTACGGCTACACCCGCCGCCGCTGCGCCTTCCCGGGCGGGGCGGCACCGGAGAACCAGCGGTTGGTGCGGGCGGTTCATTCGGCGGCGCTGACGATTTGAGCAGCGTGCACGACAGAGGCCGCACCCCGTGAACCAGGGGTGCGGCCTCCTGCCTTACGGAACGAACCGCTCAGACCAGCGTCACCGTGATGTTGCCGCGGGTCGCCTTCGAGTACGGGCAGACCTGGTGGGCCTTCTCGAGCAGGTTGCGGGCCGTCGCGGTGTCGACGTTCGGGATGGCCGCCGAGATCTCCACGATGATCCCGAAGCCGTCGTCGTTCTTGCCGATGCCGACCTTCGCGGTGACGGTCGAGCCGGTGATGTCGGCCTGCTCCTGGCGGGCGACGACGCCCAGGGCGCCCTGGAAGCAGGCGCTGTAGCCGGCCGCGAAGAGCTGCTCCGGGTTGGTGCCGGCGCCGCTGCCGCCCATCTCCTTGGGCGGGTTCACGACGACGTCGAGCTTGCCGTCGTCGGTGGCGACCCGGCCGTCGCGGCCGTTCTCGGCGGTGGCGACGGCGGTGTACAGGACCTCGGACTGCTGGATGGACATGCGGTGTCTTCCTCCTCGGTCCGCCGCGACTCGCGCCCACGATCGCGACGGATTTCGGAAAGAAGTTACCGCATGTCGGAAAGCCAGCACAGGGCCAGGCCCATCCCTACAGCTTGACGATCATCTTCCCGGTGTTGTCACCGCGCAGCACCCCGAGGAACGCCTCCAGGTTGTTCTCGATGCCCTCGACGAACGTCTCGCGGTACTTCAACTGACCCGAGGCGACCCAGGGGCCGACCTCCTGGACGAACTGCGGCTGCAGGTCGTAGTGGTCGCCGACGAGCAGGCCCTCGATACGGGCGCGGGTCGCGATGAGGCGGGCGAGGTTCTTGGGGCCCGGGGCGGGCTCGGTGTTGTTGTAGACCGAGATCATGCCGCAGACGGCGATCCGGCCATGGAGGTTGATCTGCCCGATGGCGGCTTCCAGGTGGTCGCCGCCGACATTGTCGAAGTAGACGTCGATGCCGTCGGGGGCGGCCTCGCGCAGCTGCTCGGCGACCGAGCCGTTCTTGTAGTTGAAGGCGGCGTCGAAGCCGTACTCCTCCACGAGGAGCTTGACCTTCTCGTCGGACCCCGCGGAGCCGATGACCCGGGAGGCGCCCTTGAGCTTGGCGATCTGCCCGACCTGGCTGCCGACGGCACCGGCGGCACCGGACACGAAGACGGAGTCGCCCTCCTTGAAGACGGCGGTGCGCAGCAGGCCGGCGTAGGCGGTGAGGCCGGTCATGCCGAGGACGCCGAGGTACGTGGACAGGGGCGCGGCGTCCGGGTCGACCTTGACGGCGTTCTTGGCGTCCACCGCGGCGTACTCGCGCCATCCGAAGAAGTGCAGGACGTGGTCGCCGACGGCGATGCCCTCGGCGTTGGACTCGACGACCTCACCGACGGCGCCGCCCTGCATGACCTTGCCGAGCTCGAAGGGGGCCACGTAGGACTTGGCCGCCGACATGCGTCCGCGCATGTACGGGTCGACGGAGAGGTACTTGTTCCGTACGAGCACCTGGCCCTCGCCAAGGGTCGGCATCTCGGCCTCGACCAAGGCGAAGTCCTCGGGCTTGGGCCAGCCGACGGGGCGGGAGAGGAGGTGCCATTCGCGGTTGATCATGGGGGGTGCGCCTTTCCGGTCCGTGCGTTTTTACTTCAGTACCTGAAACAACCATGCTCCTGAATATTTCAGGATGTCAAGTAATGGAGGTACCCTGAGAGCATGGCCACCACTCCGCAGAAGACCCACCGTCCCGATGAAATCACCCTGGACGTCGTCGACCTCATCGGCTCGGTCGTGGCCCGCTATCACGAGGAGTACGAGGAGGCCGCCGCCGAGCACGCCCTGACCGGCGCGCAGGCGCGGCTGCTGAGCCTGCTGTCGCTGGAGCCGCTGCCGATGCGGAAGCTGGCCCAGCGGCTGCGCTGCGAGCCGTCGAACGTGACCGGCATCGTGGACCGGCTGGAGTCCCGCGGGCTGGTGGAACGCCGGCCGGACCCGGCGGACCGGCGCGTGAAGCTGGCCGCGGCGACCGACGAGGGCCGCCGGGTGGCGCGCAGCCTGCGCGACTCCCTGCGGTTCGCCCGGGAACCCCTGGCGGGGCTGTCGGACCAGGAACGGCTGGCCCTGCGCGACCTGCTGCGGCGGATGCTGGACGCCTGACCGGCTGGAGTCCCGCGGGCCGGTGGAACGCCGGCCGGACCCGGCGGACCGGCGCGTGAGCCGGCCGAGACGGGAACTCGGGAGCCGGAACGACCGGCCCTGCGGGACTGGCGCGCCGGATGCCGGACGCCTGGAGGTTCCCCGGGCTCCTGCCCGCCCGGATGATCGCTTGCGGGCGGGCCCGTCCGGGGTGACGATCGGAGGGTGGGTGTTGAGGATGTCGTATCGCTCGGGCATCCACGAGGCGTGTGATGGGTACGCAGTCACGCTCTGCCGACGGGAGCCACGGCGATGCCGCCATGAGGGCGGTGACCCCGGGCGGTGACCCGGTTCTCGCCGCACGGTTCGCCGTGCCGACGGTCCCCCGGACGTTCGTGCGCAGGGCCCGGCTCCTCGATCAGCTGGCCGAGAGCCTGCGCACTCCGCTGACGCTGGTCAACGGGCCCGCTGGAGCCGGCAAGACCCTGCTGGTCGCCGACTGGATCACGACCCGCGAGCCGGGGGACGTCGCCTGGCTGACGGTGGAGCCGGAGGACAGCGCCCCCGGCGTGTTCTGGACCTACGTCCTGCATGCCTTTCGGCATCACGGAATCGCCCTGCCCGAGGACATCGGCAGCCCCGCCCGCCCCGGCGAGGTGGACCACTCGCTGCTCGCGCGGGTCGCGGCCTGGCTGGACGGACGGGACGGGCCGGTGACCCTCGTCCTGGACGAGTTCGACCGGGTGGCCGGGTGCGCCGAGGTGGCCGACGGACTGCAGTTCGTGCTCCGCCACGCGGGCGACGGCCTGCGCCTGATCGTCGTCAGCCGTACGGAGCCGCTGCTGCCGCTGTACCGCTATCGGGCCGCCGGTGAGCTCGTCGACATCCGGGGCGCCGATCTGGCGTTCCGCGCCGAGGAGACGGCTGCCCTCGCCGACCGGCACGGGCTGGCGCTGTCGCGCGCCGCCGCGCGCCTGCTGACCGCGCGCACCGGAGGCTGGGCGGCGGGACTGCGGCTGAGCACCCTGGCCGCCCAGCGCGCCGACGACCCGGAGGGCTTCCTGGCGGAGTTCGAGCCGGGGCGCAGTACGGTGGCCGACTTCCTGCTCGGCGAAGTGCTCCGCGCCCACCCGCCCGAGACCCAGGATCTGCTCCTGCGCGCGAGCATCCTGGAGAAGATCCACCCCGATCTGGCCAACGCCCTCACCGGCCGGGCCGACGCGGAGCCGATTCTGGAGGGCCTGCAACGGGCGAACGCGTTCGTCGAGCCCATCGGGCACTCCTGGTACCGGCTGCACCCACTGTTCGCCGAGATCCTGCGAGTCCATCTGGGCGTCCGCCATCCCGGCCTGGCGCCCGAGCTGCATCGCACGGCCGCCCACTGGCTGAGCCGGGCGGGACTGCTCGACGAGGCACTGTCGCATGCGGCGGACGCGGGTGACTGGGAGCTGGCCGCGGACGAGTTCATCGGCCGGCTGGCGATCGGCCGGCTGCTGACGGGGCTGTCCGCCCAGCGGCTGGACCGCCTGTTCGCCAGGATGGCGCCGGAGGCGTCCGGGCCGGCCCCCGATCTGGTGCGCGCGGCGCGCGAGTTGGCCCATCACGACATCGAGCGGGGCATCACCTACCTGGGGCGGGCGGAGGAGAACCTGCCCGACGGCGACTCCGCCGACGCGGCCGCGGTGCGGCTGAGCTGTGCGGTGCTGCGGGTGCTGGCCGCCCGGGTGGCGGGCTCGGCGGACCTGGCCGAGCTGGCGGCCAAGGCCGCCGCGGAGGCGGAGCGGGCCCTGCCCGCCGACCGGCTGGAACAGTGTCCGGAGCTGACGGCCCTCATGCTCACCGACCTCGGATCGGCGCAGCTGTGGGCGGGCCGCTTCGATGCCGCGCGCTCGACGCTGTCCGACGCCGTCCGCTCCCCCCAGGAGCCCTCGACGGCCTTCGCCCGGCACGAGGCGCTCAGCAGGCTGGCGCTGATCGACTTCCTGCAGGGCCGACCCGGCCACGCCGAGTCGCATGCCAGGGGCGCGGTCGCCGAGGCGGAGCACTCGGGGCTGCCGGTGTCCGACCGGACCGGGATGGCCCAGCTCGTGCTGGCCGCCGTGGCCATCGACCGCGACGACCTGGCGGACGCCCAGGGCCACCTCGACCGGGCCGCCGCCTCGTCCGCCGCCTCCCGCGATCCCGTCGTGGCCGTGGAGCTGGCGATCCTGCGTTCCCGGATGCTGTTCGCGAAGGGGGACCCCCGCTCGGCGCTGCTGGCTCTCGACGACATGACGAAGCAGCCGCTGGTCTCCGCCGAGCCCTCCCCGTGGGTGAGCGACCGCATCGCGATGGCCATGGCCGCGGCGCATCTGGCCGACGGCGATCCGAAGGCCGCGGTGAAGGTCTTCGAGGACCGCCCGGCCCACGGCCCGGAGAGCCTGGTCGCCGAGGCCCGGGCGCGGGTCGCCGCCGGCGAGGGCGAACACGCCCTGCGCATCCTCGACGAACTCGAACTGCCCGAGCACCGCGCCCCCGGGCCCGTCATCGACGTATGGGTTCTGCTGACCCGTGCGCAGGCCGCCGACGCGCTCGGCGACTCCGCCGCCGCCGAGAGCCTGCTGATGCGGGCCCTGGCCGCCGCGCGCCCGCATCACCTGAGGCGGCCGTTCCTGGACGCCGGGGCCTGGGTCAGGCGGCTGCTGCTCCACCGGCCCGCGCCGGCCCGGGAGCACGCCTGGCTGACCGGCACGCTCGCGCCCGGGCGGGAGGAGGCCGTGGGCCCGCGTCCGGAAACGCTCAGCGCGCGGGAGCAGGACGTCCTGGAGCGGTTGGCGCAACTCATGTCCACCGAGGAGATCGCCGCCGACCTGCATCTGTCGGTGAACACGGTGAAGACGCACCTCAAAAGCATCTACCGCAAGCTCGCGGCCACCCGGCGCGGCGAGGCGGTCCGCCGGGCCCGTGAGTTCGGGCTGCTCTGACGTGTCACCTCGCCCGGGTGATGCCACCCGTGCCCCGGGTCGCCGAGCATGAGGTCATGCGCTACGAGATCCGCGTCGACGGGCAGATGTCGGATGAGTTGACCACGGCGTTCCCCGAGTTCGACAGCTTCGTCGTCCCCAACCAGACGGTGCTGTACGGCCAGGTCGACGACGAGGCGCACCTGTACGGCCTGTTGATCCGTTTCCAGTCACTGGGGCTGCGTGTGGCGGAGTTCCGCCGGCTTCCGGAGTGAACGCACGGCTCAGCCCGCGAGCACCTTCGCCTTCGCCCGCTCGTACTCGGCGTCGCTGATGTCGCCGTGGTCGTGCAGCCCGGCGAGCTTGGTCAGCTGGTCCGCGTGGGTCGGCCCGGTGGGCCCGGTGTCCGCGGTCGTTCCGGTCGTCGCGGTGGTCCCGGTCGCCGGGGCGTCGGCGGCCACCTCCTGGACGTAGGAGCGGAACGCCTCCTCCTGCCGCCGCTGCTGGCGCGCGTCGCGCTCACCCATGCCGCGCCCGCGGGCGACCAGATAGATGAACACGCCGAGGAACGGCAGCACACAGACGAAGACCGCCCAGCCCGCCTTGCCCCAGCCGCTCATGCTGTCGTCCCGGAAGATGTCTCCGAAGACCCGGAACAGCATCACGAACCACAGCACCCACAGGAAGAACCAGAGCATCGTCAGGAATGCGTTGAGCAGCGGATAGTCCACGGTCGCCTCCACCTGCCGGCCGTCGTGCGGCCACGGCGGCACTCCAAGCCTGATGTGGTCCACGCTGCGCCTGTCGCCCCGGTACGGCATCACCCGGAGCGGGTGGGGTGCGGCCGCCGACCGCGGCAGCGCGGCGGTCCCCGCCCGGGCGGGCCGCGCGCCCGCTGCCGCCGGGTTTCACCTGTCAGGGGTGAAGCCCCGCTCCGGGCGCTCTCGAAGGATGAACGTGGAGCCGTGTCAGGCGTGCTTCGCCAACCGCGTGCGTACCGGTGGAGGGAGGCAGGCATGGTCGACCGCTATCCGCCCATCGCCGAGCACGGAATGGTCGGCGACCTGCAGACCGCGGCGCTGGTCTCGTCCGCCGGGACCGTCGACTGGTGGTGCACGCCGCGCTTCGACTCGCCCAGCGTCTTCGCCTCGCTGCTGGACAGCGAGCGCGGAGGCCACTGCCGGTTCGCCGTGGACCTCCCGGAGGGCGAAGGGGTGACGGTACGGCAGCTGTACCTGTCCGACACGGCGATCCTGATCACGCGGTACATGGCGCCCGGCGGCGTCGGCGAGGTCGCCGACTTCATGCCTCCCATCGACTCCCGCACGCCCACGGACCGGCATCGGCTCATCCGGATCGCCCGCGTCGTCCGGGGCAGCCTGCCCTTCACGATGGCCTGCCGCCCCCGCTTCGACTACGCCCGCGCCCCGCACACCCTCACGCTCCCGCCGGACGACGACCGCTCGGCGGTCTTCCACGGGCCGGAAGCCGACCTGCACCTCCAGTGCACCCCCGGGGTCGCCCTGCATGCGGACGGCGACGACGTCACCAGCCGCTTCACCCTCTCCGCCGGGGAGGCGGCGGCCGTGGTGCTGACCTCCACGGCGAGGGGCGGCGCCGCCGGACCCGAGCCGACCCTGCGCAGCCTGGTCGACGACATGGCGTCGTGCCGCACCTTCTGGCTGTCCTGGCTGCGCTCCTGTTCCTACCGAGGGCGCTGGCAGGACGTGGTGAACCGCTCCGCGATCACGCTCAAGCTGCTCACCTACGCCCCCACGGGCGCACCCGTCGCCGCCGCCACCATGGGACTGCCCGAGCAGATCGGCGGCGAGCGCAACTGGGACTACCGCTACACGTGGATCCGCGACGCCTCGCTCTCCGTGCGCGCCCTGATCGACCTGGGCTTCGAGGCGGAGGCGTACATGTACCGCCGCTGGCTGCGCGAGCGCGTCGAGGCCGGCGGCAGCGCCACGGGCGATCCCCTGCAGATCATGTACCGGGTGGACGGCGACCCCCGTCTGACCGAGGAGACCCTCGACCATCTGGAGGGCTACCAGGGCTCACGACCCGTCCGCGCCGGCAACGCGGCCGCCGGCCAGCTGCAGCTCGACATCTACGGCGAGGCGGCCGACGCGCTGGCGGTGCGCGGCGACATGGGGGCGATCCGCGGCTGGGACGCCATGCGTGACGTGCTGGACTGGCTCTCGGAACACTGGGACCAGCCCGACGAGGGGATCTGGGAGACCCGCGGCGGCCGGCAGAACTTCACCTACAGCCGGCTGATGGCCTGGGTCGCCTTCGACCGCGGTATCCGCGGGTCCATGGCGCACGCCCGCCCGGGCCGGATCGGCCGCTGGACCGACACACGCGACGCGATCTTCCGGCAGATCATCGAACGCGGCTGGCACCCCGGGCGCCGGGCCTTCGTCCAGCACTACGACACGGACGTGCTGGACGCCTCGCTGCTGCTGATGCCCCGGGTCGGCTTCATCTCGCCGCACGACCCGGACTGGCTCACCACCCTCGACGCCATGGACGAGGAGCTGGTCAGCGACAGCCTCGTCTACCGCTACGACCCCCAGGCCTCCCCCGACGGGCTGCGCGGCTCCGAGGGCACCTTCAACCTCTGCAGCTTCTACTACGTCGAGGCCCTGGCCCGCAGCGGCCGGCTCGGGCAGGCCCGGTACGCCTTCGACAAGATGCTCACCTACGCCAACCCCGTCGGCCTCTTCGCGGAGGAGATCGGCCCCTCGGGCGAACAGCTCGGCAACTTCCCCCAGGCGTTCACCCACCTCGCCCTGATCACCGCGGCCACGTCCCTGGACGAGCAACTCGGCCGGGCCGAGGCGAGCCCGACCCGGGGCGACCCCCAGTACGTGTCGCCCCACGGCTACACGCCGCCCGTCCCACCGGCCGGCGGGGGCGACGACGGTGGCTGATCCGGAGCGGCAGCCGCAGCCGGGGCGGCGCAGCGTGCTCGCCGCCCTCGCACTGGCCCAGTTCATCTGCAGCTTCGCCGGCTCCAACATGAACGTGATGATCAACGACATCAGCGCGGACCTGGACACCACCGTGCAGGGCGTGCAGGTGGCGATCACGATCTTCCTGCTGGTCATGGCCGCGCTGATGATCCCCGGCGGCAAGCTCACCGACCGCTACGGGCGCAAGCGCTGCTTCCTGACGGGTCTCGTCGTCTACGCCGTCGGCGCCGTGCTGTGCGCCGTCTCCCCGGGTCTCGGCGTGCTGATTCTCGGCAACTCGATCCTCGAAGGCATCGGCACCGCCCTGCTCATCCCTCCGGTCTACATCCTCGCCACCCTCCTTCACCCGGACATGACCTCCCGGGCCCGCGCCTTCGGAGTGATCATGGCGCTGGGCGGCATCGGGGCCGCCGCGGGGCCGCTGATCGGCGGACTCATCACCACGTGGATCAGCTGGCGGGCGGCTTTCGTCTTCCAGGCCCTGGTCATCGCCCTGATCGTCCTGCTCAGCCGCGGGATGAAGGACCCGTTGCCGCCGAATCCGACCCGTCCCTTCGACACCCCCGGGGCGGTCCTGTCCGCCGTCGGTCTGGTCCTGATCGTGACGGGCATCCTGGCCGCGGACAACAACATCTGGCTGATGGCCGGCCTGCTCGCCGCCGGCGCCCTCGTGCTGTGGTGGTTCTTCCGCCGGGTGCGTGCGGAAGAGGCGGCCGGCCGGGAGCCGCTGCTGTCCCTCGGCCTGTTCCGCGACCGCACGTCCAACCTCGGACTCGTCACGCAGAACGTCCAGTGGCTGCTGCTCATGGGCACGTCGTTCACCGTGGCGGCCTACCTCCAGGTCGTACGCGGCTACGACGCCATCGAGACCGGTGTCATCTTCACGGCCGCCACGCTCGGGCTGCTCGCCTCGTCCCTGGCCGCCGAGAGCCTCTCGAAACGCCGGTCGCAGCGCACGCTCATCATGACCGGCTTCGTCCTGTCCGTCGTCGGCATCGCGGTCCTGGTCACCCTGGCGTCCGCATCGGTCAACCCGTGGGTCTACGCCCCCGGGCTCCTCCTGATCGGGCTCGGCCTGGGTGTGATGCTCACCCCGTCCGTGAACGTCGTCCAGTCGAGCTTCCCCGAGGAACAGCAGGGCGAGATCTCCGGCCTGTCGCGCAGCGTCTCCAACCTCGGCTCCTCCTTCGGGACGGCGATCGCGGGCACGATCCTGGTCTCCGGACTCACCCGCGGCGCCTACGCCGCCGCACTGACCGTGCTGGGCGCCGTCGGCATCGCCGGCCTGGTGGCCGCGGCACTGCTGCCCCGGGAACGGGACCCGAGCACGCGTGTCAGGCCGTGAGGACCTTCGACTTGGCCTGCTCGTACTCGGCGTCGGTGATGTCGCCCTTGTCGTGCAGCGCGGCCAGCTTGCCGAGTTCGTCGGCCTTGGCGCCCGGTGCCTTGGGCCGGGGTGCGGCGGCCTCCTGGATGTACGAGCGGAACGCCCGCTCGCGGTCCTGGGCCGTGCGCAGTTCGCGCTCGCCCATGCCGCGTCCGCGGGCGATCAGGTAGACGAAGACGCCGAGGAACGGAAGCACGCACACCATCAGCGTCCAGCCCGCCTTCGCCCAGCCGCTGAGTGCGTCGTCGCGGAAGATGTCCATGACCACGCGGACCAGCAGCATGATCCACATGATCCAGAGGAAGAACCAGAGCATGGTGAGGAAGACGTCGAGCAGGGGGTAGTCCATGGTCGCCTCCGCTTGCCGGCCGCCGCGACGAGCGCGCGGCTGACGGGGCCCCGGTGGTCCCGTGGCCTTCACGATGCGCCGGGCCGGTCCGTCCGGCATCACCCCTCACGGGTGGGCCTCGGTCACGGGTGCGCCTCGTCGCGGGTGGGTGGCGAGGCCTCGGCCCGGCCGCCGGCCGCGAGCAGTGCCAGGACCGTCAGGGTGCCCAGCAGGACGAGCACGAAGGCCAGGATCGTGAGCGGGGTGGGGCGGTTCCAGATGGCGAAGATGAAGGCCAGGACCGCCAGCGCGGACAGGGCGATCGACCGGCGGTGGGTCTGTGCCCACGCGCCGACCCGGCCGGCCCGGATCTGGTGCCCGTAGGCCCAGGTGGCGAGCGAGTCCGCGGTGCGGTCGCAGCCGCGGCGGATCGCGACCGGGAGGCGGCCGGGGCCGATCAGGTAGGCGCCGAGCGCGACCACGACGCCGAGCACGATCGTGGTGCGCAGGGCGGCCTTCAGGAAGCGCAGCAGCGTGTCGAAGACGGCCGCGGCGGCCGCGTCCGACTGCACGGCGGCCGGGAGGTGGTCCAGGTAGTAGCGGCGTACGACGACCAGGGCGATGACCACCAGCAGGCAGGTGAATGCGGCGCCCAGCGCCGTCCAGGCGAGCGCGCGCCGCCGGCGGCGGGCCACCAGCACTCCGGCCGCGCCGATGACGACGGTGAGAACGGGCAGCCAGTAGCCGACGGTGTCCAGCAGACGGGCGCCCTTGCGGACCTTCTCCAGTTCCTCGGACTGGAACAGCACCAGCTGCTTGTCGACCTCGGGGATCGCCTTCGCGGGCGACAGTCCGGCGTTGACGAGTTCCGTCTTCACCTGTTCGACGAGTGTGCCGACGTCGAGCGTGACCGTGCCGCCCTCGACCCCGACGGCGCCGCGGCCCTCTCCGGTGAGGGCGTGCACGACGGCGTTGTGGGCCTGTTTGTTGGCGTTGCGCCACACGGTGTCGAAGGCGCCGCTGTGCACGATCCGCGTGACGATCTTCTTCACCGCGCCGTCCACGGCCGAGTCGATCTGTGGCCCGAGCCCCTGGATGGCGGAGGCTGCCTGGGGCGGCAGTCCCTGGGACCGCAGCCAGTCGGCGAGCTGCGCGGCGGCCCGGTCCCCGTCGATGCGGACATCCACCGCCTTGGAGATCCGGTCGACGGCCGCGTCCTGGATGGCCGGCTCGGTCGCGAGCGGGGCGACGGTCTTCACGTAGCGGTCGGTGTCGAGCGCGATGTCGTGGATCCACACCGTGATCAGGGCGACGGGTACGAGGACGCAGGTGACCACGATCAGCACCGCGGACGCCGTCGCTCGGGCGATGCGCCCCGGCGCGGAGGGCTTGTGCGCGGCGCTCATGCGGACTCCAGGTCTTCCGGGGTCCCCGCCCTCCCTTCAATTGCGTCCGCGCACCACGAAAACGGCATACCGAACTGGCCCATACGGGCGCCGGAATGGCCCCTAATCGGCGAATGGGTCCCGCTTCACCACGCACAGAGCCCAGATGATGAACGCGTACAGCGCGATCAGCGTGAGCGACCAGACCGGGTAGTACGGGATGGACAGGAAGTTGGCGATCAGCAGCAGTCCCGCGACGCCTACGCCGACGACCCTCGCCCAGGTCTTCGCCCCGAACAGGCCGATGCTCACGATCACGGCGAGCGCCCCGAACACCAGGTGGATCCAGCCCCAGCTCGTCAGGTCGAACTTGAAGACGTAGTTGGGGGTGGAGACGTACACGTCGTCGTCGGCGATCGCCATGATGCCGCGGAAGACGTCGAGGATTCCGGAGATGAAGAGCATCACTCCGGCGAACAGTGTCAGGCCGGTGGCGGCTGTCTGCTTCCCCGCACCGTGGCGGGTAGCGGTGGTGGCCATGTCCGGCCTCCTTTCCACACCGGGCTGCTGCGCGCAGCCGTCCACCACCGAGCCTGATCCCTTGGGGGCACACCCGTCGTCACCCACGGAGGGTGAGCACGGGCCGCCGGGCCGCCCGTCACCGACGAGCCCCGGCAAGGGAGGACGCTCCCGCGTCCCCGGCATCCGTGCCCCCGTCACGCCGCCAGGTCGCTCCGGGCTGTGACGCGGCCCGTGGTGACCGCGTCGGTCAGGGCCTGGTGGTCGCGTTCGTTCTGGTCGGCGTAGGCGTGGGCGAAGTGGGCCAGGGCGCGGTCGAAGGTGTCGCCGCGGCCGAGGTAGGCGGCGATGGCGATCGGGTCGCCCGAGCGGGCGTGGGCGCGGGCCAGGGAGGCACCGCACAGCCGGGCGAACAGGCCCAGGGTCCGGGCGTCCATCGTCTCGGGGCGGGCGATGCCCTTCCAGTCCCGCAACTGCCGTACGTAGAAGTCGCGCTGGCGGCCGTCGAGGCCGGTGACGTGTTCCCAGCCGAGGAAGATGTCACCGGCGGCCTGCATGAGCCGCTGCCCGGCGACCACCCGCTCGCCCTGGTTCTCGTACGTGCTGGCGCCGCAGTGGGGGGCGAGGACCGAGTCGCCGGCCTCCTTGGCCTGCAGCAGGAGCGGGTCCTCGTCGTCACGGCCGAGCAGCAGGAGGATCCAGCAGCGGGTGCCGACGCTGCCGACCCCGACGACCTTGCGCGCCACGTCGACCAGGCGGAACCGGCTCAGCAGATGGCGCCGCTCCGACGACAGGGTGGTCTGATAGTCGTTGACCAGTCCTCGCAGGGTCCGCGCCACATCCTCGCCCTCCGTCCCCGGCAGCAGCTCCGAGAGCGGTGTGATCAAGGGGGGATCCGAGATGATCCGCGGTACGCCGTCCACCACCCGGGTCAGTTTCGCGGCCGCCTGCAGACTGGTCCGGGCACGGGCCTTCTCCGCCGCCCGTACGGCCCGCTGCCTGGCCTCCTTGCCCGGCCGCTCGGGCAGCAGCACCTCGATCTGGTCGAAGTCGTCCCGCGCGTACCAGACGTCGAGGGTGCGCTGCCCGGCGAAGTCCCGCATGCGCTCCCGGTAGGACCCCACGCCGGCCCGGACGACGGCGTCGCACTCCTTCGCCGAGAACCCGTTGGCCCGCCCGGCGATCACCAGACTCGCAGCCAGCCGCTTGACGTCCCACTCGAACGGGCCCGGCAGGGTCTCGTCGAAGTCGTTGATGTCGAAGACGAGGTGGCGTTCCGCGGAGCCGAGGAGCCGGAAGTTCAGCAGATGCGCGTCCCCGCACAGCTGGGCGTACAGCCCGGTGTGCGCACCGGCGCCGAGATCGGACGCCATGATCGCCGCGGCTCCCCGGTAGAAGCGGAACGGCGATTCGAGCATCCGCCCGTACCGGACGGGCACCAGCTCGGGAACCCGGTCGGCGGACTGCCGCTCGATGATGTCGATCGGATCGGGCCGCTTCTCGTCGGGCGCGAAGACGGCATGCTCGGAGCGCGGCACCCGGGCACGCGCCTCCTTGCCGAGTGCCGCGCGCTCGGCCGGGGTGAGCGAACGGTCGTGCATCACCGTGAGCGGACCGCGGTGCGTGCTGGCCATGGTCGGACCTCCTTGCCCGCAGGGTCGACCGGCCCTGCCCGCATGGTCGACCGGCCCCCTGACCAGCATGCTCACAGCCCGCGCTCCGGTGGGATCACCCGAAGCAGGTGATGCGGGGCCCGGCGGCGGGAGGTGGGATGCCGCTGTGGGCGGTACGCGAAAGTCCGCTGGGACGTCCGGCACGGCCGATCGTCCCCGTGCGGCGGCTCAACGGTGGGCGGCACGCCTGGCCCTGCTCGTCGCGGCCGCCGCGATCGCCGTGCTGCTGTCGGCCGCCGGTATCAAGAGCCTCGCACTGCTGGCCGTCGGCTTCGCGGGCCTCGCCGCGACAGCCGCGGCCCTGTGGTGGGCGCTCTCCCGGCGCGGCCCGGCCCGGCTGCTGGCCGCCGCACTCGCCGCCCTGCTGCCGATCGCCGTGCTGCTGAACTATGCCGCGGTGGGCCTGCTCTGGGCCGCTCTGGCCGCCGTGGCGCTGTGGATCGCGGCGCTCCTGATCGGGCGGGCCGCCCTCGCCACGGACGCCGGCCGGACCGGCCCCCGGGAACACCCGACCCCACCACCGCGAGCACCGTTCCTCATCATGAACCCGCGCTCCGGCGGCGGAAAGGTCGGCAGATACGACCTCGTGGCCAAGGCCCGGGCCCTGGGCGCCGAGGTCGCCGTCCTCGACCCGGCTCACCCGCAGGACGTCGCGGAGCTCGCCGAGCGGGCCGTGGCGCGGGGAGCGGACCTGCTGGGGGTCGCCGGAGGGGACGGCACGCAGGCGCTGGTGGCGGGTGTGGCGGCCCGGCACGATCTGCCGTTCGTCGTCATCTGCGCGGGCACCCGCAACCACTTCGCCATGGACCTCGGCCTCGACCGGACCGACCCGTCGACCTGCCTCGACGCCCTCACCGACGGTGTCGAAGTGCGGATCGACCTCGGGCTCATCGGCGAGCGCGTCTTCGTCAACAACGCGTCCTTCGGCGTGTACGCGGCGGTCGTGCAGAGCCCCGCCTACCGCGACGACAAGGTGCCGACCATCCTCCGGGAGCTCCCGGACCTGCTGACCCATCAGGTCGGGCCCCGTCTGACCGTCCGCGCGCGGGACATGGTCCTCGACGCTCCCCAAGGAGTCCTGATCAGCAACAACCCCTACCAGTGGGGCGACGCGGCCGGCCTCGGCCGGCGGGCGCGGCTGGACTCCGGTGCCCTCGGCGTCCTCGGTGTGAAGGTCGACAACGCCGCGCAGGCGGCCGGGCTGCTGCGCGGCCATCAGTCGCGCGGGCTCACCGTGCTGACCGTGCACGAGGTGGTGGTCGAGGCCGACGCCCCCGACGTCCCGGTCGGTGTGGACGGCGAGGCCCTCCTGCTGCCCACGCCCGTCATCTGCCGCATCACGCCCGGCGCCCTGCGGGTCCGCGTGCCGCGCGACCGTCCGGGAGTGCCCGGCGCGAAGCCGCGGATGGACTGGCGGACGCTGGGCCGGCTGGCGTTGCCCCGCACTCGTGACCCGCGCGGTAACGAGCTCCCGTATTCGCGAAGGTGAACGACCCTTGCCGGCCTACGGGCGGTTCACGTGCACCACCACAGGAACCGATTGCACGTCTCCGTGGGCGTCGGGTCCGGGGTCGGGTCCGACGTGGTCGGTTCCTCGGTCGGGGTCGTGGGATCAGGGTTGGACGGAGTGGTGGGGGCCGACGTGGTGTTGCCGGAGCCGCCGCCCGCCGGCGCCGACTGGCCGTCCTTGTCGGGGGTCTTGTCCTCGTCCTTCTTCTTGTCCTCGTCCTTGGGCGACTTGGAGGACGAGGGAGACGCCGAGGGATCCGCCGACGGCGAGTCCCCGTCCGTGCGGGGCGTCCCGTCCGTCGCCTCCGGGGACGCGGTCACCTCTTCCGACGCCGCGCCCTCCGCCGACTCGTCCCCGGCGGCCGCGGGTTTGGGGCTCGTGCCCGGGGCGTCCATGCCGAGTTCCGCGAGGCTCAGACCCCCGGCGGCCAGGACGAAGCCCGCGGTGACGAGCAGGACCCGGCGACGGCGGCGCCGGTGCGCGGCGGCCTTGCGATCGCGACGGCTGGCACCGGCCGACGAGGACCCGTCGTCCGGGTCGTCGCCCTCGTCGCCGTCCACTTCCTCGTCGTAGTCGTCATGCGCGTCGTCGTACTCGGCGTACTCGTCACGGCCACGCCCCCTGCCACGCCGCTGTGCCGCCCGCCGCGCGGCCCGTCCACCGGCCGGCGCGACCGGCGCCGCCTCCGAGGACACCTCACCGGCGTCCGCAGCCTCCGCGGCCTGCGCCGGGCGCCCTTCGTCGTAGCGGTCGTCGTGGCCACTCGCGCCGTACTCGCCGCCGCCGTACTGCCCGGCGCCGCTCCCGTACTGCCCCGAGCCGTCCCCGTACTGCCCCGCGCCATGGCCGTACCGGCCCGTGCCGCCGCCGTACTGGCCCTCGTACCCCTCGTACGCCCCCCGGCCCTGCACACCCCGCTCGGCCATCTGCGGGTACACCTCGTTCGGGGCGCCCGCGTACACGCGCAGCTCTTCGATCGCGGCGCCGCACCCCGGGCAGGCGAGGGCGCCATTCAGGTGCCGTCGGCACGGGTGGCAGTAGTCCATGACGCGGGAAGACTAGGTTCCGCACAGGCACCGTTGATAGTCACAGCTGTGAAAGTTGTGTATGGAACTTTCCGTTCCGGCATGGCGAGTTGACGGATATGCCGGGACTCGCCATACACGCCCCCCACACTCCGCGACCGACTGCCCGAAATCCGTATCGAAAGCGGTGTCGAAACCGTTATGCGTTCGACCCATTGACACTCCCGGCGCCGCCTCCCTACTGTCACGTCAGCATTTCGAACGTGTGACGAAATTTCGAACACGACGGGGTGCGACACCATATGAGCCGACGACGCAGCAAGGGGCAACTGCCGTGCGCATCACCGGAATCAGCACACACGTGGTCGGGACGCCGTGGCGCAACCTGACCTACGTCCTGGTGCACACCGACGAGGGCATCACCGGAGTCGGCGAGACCCGGATGCTGGGCCACACCGACGCGCTGATCGGCTACCTGCGGGAGGCCGAGGCCAACCACATTCTGGGTTCCGACCCGTTCGCTGTCGAGGACCTCGTCCGCCGTATGAAGTACGGCGACTACGGGCGGGCCGGCGAGATCGTGATGTCCGGGATCGCCGTGGTGGAGATGGCCTGCTGGGACATCAAGGGCAAGGCCCTCGGCGTGCCCGTGTGGCAGCTGCTCGGCGGCAAGGTCACCGACAAGGTCAAGGCGTACGCCAACGGCTGGTACACCACCGAGCGGACGCCGGAGGCGTACCACAAGGCGGCCCAGGGCGTGATGGAGCGCGGATACAAGGCGCTCAAGATCGACCCCTTCGGCACCGGCCACTTCGAGCTCGACCACGAGCAGACCCTGTACGCCGTCTCCCTGATCGAGGCCGTGCGGGACGCCATCGGCCCCGAGGCCGAACTGATGCTGGAGATGCACGGCCGCTTCTCCCCCGCCACCGCCGTACGGCTCGCGCGCGAGCTCGCGCCGTTCAAGCCGGCCTGGCTGGAGGAGCCCTGCCCGCCGGAGAACCTGAAGGCGCTGGAGAAGGTCGCCGCGAAGGTCGACATGCCGGTCGCGACCGGCGAGCGGATTCACGATCGCATCGAGTTCCGTGAGCTCTTCGAGAGCCAGGCCGTCGACATCATCCAGCCCGACGTCGGCCACATCGGCGGCATCTGGGAGACGCGCAAGCTCGCCGCGACGGCCGAGACCCACTACGTTCTCGTCGCGCCCCACAACGTCGGCGGCTCCGTCCTGACCGCCGCCTCGCTCCAGGTCGGGTTCACCTCCCCGAACTTCAAGATCCTGGAGCACTTCAACGACTTCGCCGACGCGGAGATCAAGAAGGTCGTGAAGGGCGCCCCGCAGGTGAACCCGGAGGACGGCTGCTTCCACCTCTCCGACGCCCCCGGCCTCGGTGTCGAGTTCGACGCCGACGCCGCCGCCGAGTTCCCGCAGCAGCAGGCCCGGTTCGACCTGTGGGCCGAGGGCTGGGAGCAGCGCAAGCCCAAGGGCACGCAGTGAGCACCGCAGTCGTCGTCGAGGCGCCCGGCGAGCACCGGCTCGCCGAGCACACGCCGCGCGAGCCGGAGGCCGGTGAGGCGCTGGTCCGGGTCCACGCGGTCGGCATCTGCGGCAGCGACCGCGAGGTGTACCGGGGCAACCGGCCCGAGGGATACGTCCGTTACCCGCTCACGCCGGGCCACGAGTGGTCCGGGACCGTCGCGGCGGTCGGCGCCGGGGTGCCGGACTCGCTGGTCGGCCGCAAGGTCGTCGGCGAGGGCTTCCGCAACTGCCAGGTCTGCGACCGCTGTCACGCCGGTGAGACCACGCTGTGCAGCGCGGGGTACGAGGAGACCGGCTTCACCCAGCCCGGCGCCATGGCCGCCACGCTCACCCTCCCGGCCCGGCTCCTGCACGTCCTGCCCGACGACGCGGACCTCACCGCGGCCGCCCTGCTGGAGCCGGCCGCCTGTATCGCCGCCGCGGCGATCAAGGCCAACGCGCTGCCGGGCGAGCGCGTGGCGGTCGTGGGGACCGGGACGCTGGGCATGTTCGCCGTTCAGTTCCTGAAGGCGGGCTCGCCGGCCGAGCTGCTCGTGGTGGGCACGCGGGGCGACCGGGAGGCACTGTCGCGGCAGTACGGGGCGACCGACTTCCGTACGAAGGACCAGCTGCTCCCGGACGACTTCGACGTCGTCATCGAGACCGCCGGGTCCGCGGACGCCGCGCGCACCTCCGCCGCCCTGCTCAGGCGCGGCGGGCGCCTCGTCCTCACGGGGATCCCGGCGGCGGGCGCCCATGGACTCGACCCGACCGATCTCGTCGTACGGCAGCTGGAGGTGCACACCGTGTTCGGGGCGCCGCCGGATGCCTGGGCGCACACGGTGCGGGTGTTCGCGGCCGGGCTGCTCGATCCACTCCCGCTGGTCACGCACGAGTTGCCGCTTCAGGAGTTCCCGCAGGCGATCGAGCTCGTCGGGTCCGGCGATCCGAAGGTGGGCAAGGTCCTCCTTCGCCCCTGAGTGCCCCTCAGCCGTACGCCGGTACGGGGGCAACCTGACGGCCCCCGTACCGGCGTACACCAAGCCCCGCACACCCTGAGCCGCGAACCTCGTCCGATATATCGAACACGAAGGACAGCTTGTGACCGACGCTTCCGCAGCCCGCCGACCCGGTGAGCAGGTGCTCGCCGCCCTCGGCCTGGCCGCGCCCGACCTCTCCCCCGCCGACGCCTCGCCCCACACGTTCCCGGGCGGCGGCCGCTGGCGCACCGAGATCCCCTCGTGCGAGGGTCCCGAAGCGCTGGCCGTCGTCCTGAAGGAAGCCTCGCTGCTCGACGTGCCGGTCCACCGGATCAGCCAGGGCAGTGGCGTGTGGATGCTGACCGACACCGAGATCACCGAGATGGTCGAGGCCACGGCCGAACGCGACATCGAGCTCTGCCTGTTCACCGGCCCGCGCGGCACCTGGGACATCGGCGGCTCCACGCGCACCGACTCGCGGGGGGCCGGACTGCGCGCCCGGGGCCACGACGCCGTCGCCGGCTGCGTCGAAGACGCCGTGCGGGCCACGGAGTTGGGCGTGAAGTGCCTCCTGGTCGCCGACGAGGGCGTGCTGTGGACGCTGCACCGGGCGAGAGCCGCCGGGATCATCCCGGCCGACACGACACTCAAGGTGAGCGCGCTGATCGGGCCCGTCAACCCGGCCGCGTACGCGGTGTACGAGAACCTCGGCGCCGACTCGGTCAACGTGCCCAGCGACCTGACGCTCGATCACCTCACCGAGATACGGCGGGTCTCCGCCGCCCCCATGGACATGTACATCGAGGCCCCCGACGACCTCGGCGGCTATGTGCGGATGTACGAGGTCGCCGAGCTGATCCGGCGCGGCGCACCGCTCTATCTGAAGTTCGGGCTCTCCAAGGCCCCCGGCATCTATCCCTACGGCCACCACATGCGGGACCTGACCCTGGCCACCGCCCGGGAACGCGTACGGCGCGGACGGCTGGCCCTGGACCTGCTCGCACGGCACGGAGCTGACGGCGACATGGCGCCCCTCGGTTCACGGCTGCCCGGAACTCTGAAGCGATTCGAAACTCCCGCATAACGTTCCGGACAAACCCCCTTCACAGAAGAAGACGCAGTCGAACACAATCCCACACACCCTTGTTCTACTCCGTTCAGTCCTCGAAGCGTCTTCGCACCGCCCGACCGAGCCCTGCTCACACACATCAAGGATGATGATCATGCGTACTCGCAGAGCCGCACTCGCCGCCATAGCCTCCGCCGCGTCCCTCGCGCTGACCCTGACCGCCTGCGGCCAGAGCGGCGAGGGCGGCTCCAAGGAGGACTCGGGCAGCTCCGAGGGAGCCACCATCGGCATCGCGATGCCGACCAAGTCCTCCGAGCGCTGGATCGCCGACGGCAACAACGTCGTCGCGGACCTGAAGTCCAAGGGCTACAAGACCCGGCTGGTCTACGGCGAGGACGACCCGGACCAGCAGGTCTCGCAGATCGAGAACCTGATCACGCAGGGCGTCAAGGCGCTGATCGTCGCGGCCATCGACAACAAGTCGATGAACAACGTGCTCCAGCAGGCCAAGGACGCGAACATCCCGGTGATCTCCTACGACCGCCTGATCCTCGGCACGGAGAACGTCGACTACTACGCGTCGTTCGACAACGAGAAGGTCGGCGAGCTCCAGGCCAACTACATCGTCGAGAAGCTCGGCCTGAAGGACGGCTCCAAGAAGGGCCCGTTCAACGTCGAGCTGTTCGCCGGCTCCAACGACGACAACAACACCCGCTACTTCTTCGGCGGGGCGATGAAGGTCCTGCAGCCCTACATCGACAAGAAGCAGCTCGTCGTCCGCTCCGGCCAGACCAAGCTGACCCAGGTCACCACCCTGCGCTGGGACGGCGGCACCGCCCAGAAGCGCATGGACGACATCCTGACCTCGGCGTACAAGAGCGAGCGCGTCGACGCGGTCCTCTCGCCGTACGACGGCATCTCCATCGGCATCCTGTCGGCGCTGAAGTCGGACGACTACGGCTCCAAGAGCAAGCCGCTGCCGGTCGTCACCGGTCAGGACGCCGAGGTCGCCTCGGTGAAGTCGATCATCGCCGACGAGCAGTCGATGACCGTCTACAAGGACACCCGCGAGCTCGCCAAGGTCGCCTCGGGCATGGTCGACGCCCTGCTCAACGACAAGAAGCCCGAGGTCAACGACACCAAGACCTACGACAACGGATCGAAGGTCGTCCCGGCGTACCTGCTGGAGCCGGTCGCGGTCGACAAGACCAACTACCAGAAGGAGGTCGTCGACTCCGGCTACATCAAGGAGAGCGACCTCAAGTAACCGCCGGCCCACTCTGATTGGAAGGCACGACCATGGCGGGACCCGTCCTGGAAATGCGCTCGATCGTCAAGACCTTTCCCGGCGTCAAGGCGCTGTCGGACGTCACGCTGACCGTCCGGCAGGGCGAGGTCCACGCCATCTGCGGGGAGAACGGCGCCGGCAAGTCGACCCTGATGAAGGTCCTCTCCGGCGTCCACCCGCACGGCACCTACGAGGGGGACATCCTCTTCGAGGGGGATGTCTGCGAGTTCAAGGACATCAGGGCGAGCGAGCACCGCGGCATCGTCATCATCCACCAGGAGCTGGCGCTGTCGCCGTTCCTCTCCCTCGCGGAGAACATCTTCCTCGGCAACGAGCACGCCAAGGGCGGCTTCATCGACTGGCGGGAGACCCTGCGGCACGCCACCGAGCTGCTGCGCCGGGTCGGTCTCTCCGATCACCCGGACACCCGCGTCGCCGACATCGGCGTGGGCAAGCAGCAGCTGGTGGAGATCGCGAAGGCGCTGTCGAAGAAGGTGAAGCTGCTCATCCTCGACGAGCCGACCGCGGCCCTGAACGACGAGGACAGCGGCAAACTCCTGGATCTGATCCTGGAGTTGAAGAAGCAGGGCATCACCTCGATCATCATCTCCCACAAGCTCAACGAGATCCGCAAGGTCGCCGACTCGGTGACGATCCTGCGCGACGGGCAGACCATCGAGACCCTCGATGTGAAGGCCCCGGAGACCACCGAGGACCGGATCATCAGCGGGATGGTCGGCCGGGACCTGGAGCACCGCTTCCCCGAACGCACCCCGCACGAGCCGGAGAAGGGCACGGCCGCCGCCCTGGAGATCCGCAACTGGACCGTGCACCACCCGATCGACCAGCAGCGCAAGGTGGTCGACGATGTGTCGCTGTCCGTGCGGCGCGGGGAGATCGTCGGCATCGCGGGCCTGATGGGCGCCGGCCGCACCGAGCTCGCGATGAGTGTCTTCGGGCGGACGTACGGCCGCTACCACGGCGGCACGGTCCTCAAGGACGGCAAGGAGATCCGGACCAAGACCGTCCCCGAGGCCGTCAAGAACGGCATCGCGTACGTCACCGAGGACCGCAAGCACTACGGCCTGAACCTCATCGACACCATCAACCGCAACATCTCGCTCAGCGCGCTGGGCAAGGTCGCCAAGCGGGGCGTGGTCGACGAGCACGGGGAGCGGCAGGTCGCCGAGGGCTTCCGCAAGTCCATGAACATCAAGGCGCCGACCGTCTTCGAGCCGGTGGGCAAGCTGTCCGGCGGCAACCAGCAGAAGGTCGTCCTCAGTAAGTGGATCTTCGCGGGTCCCGATGTGCTGATCCTGGACGAGCCGACGCGAGGCATCGACGTCGGCGCCAAGTACGAGATCTACACGGTCATCGACCAGCTGGCCGCCCAGGGCAAGGCGGTCGTCTTCATCTCCTCCGAGCTGCCGGAGCTGCTCGGCATGTGTGACCGCATCTACACGATGGCCGCGGGGCGGCTGACCGGCGAGTTCTCGCGGGACGAGGCCTCGCAGGAATCGCTGATGCGTCAGATGACAAAGGACAAAGAGGTATCCCGATGAGCACGGATGTGACCGCCAAGAGCCCGGCCCCCGCGCCGCCGGGCAAGAGCTCGGGGGCCGCGGGCGCCGGCCTGCTCCAGCTGGTGATGGACGGTATGCGCCGCAACATGCGGCAGTACGGCATGCTGATCGCGCTCGGCCTGATCGTGGTGCTGTTCGCCGTGTGGACCGAGGGCGACCTGCTGCTGCCGCGCAACGTCTCCAACCTGGTGCTGCAGAACAGCTACATCCTGATCCTCGCGATCGGCATGATGCTCGTCATCATCGCGGGCCATATCGACCTGTCGGTCGGATCGCTGACGGCGTTCATCGGGTCGATGGCCGCGGTGTTCATGGTGAGGAACGACCTGCCATGGCCGGTGGCGGTGATCCTCTGCCTGGCGATGGGCGCCCTCGCGGGTGCGGCACAAGGGTTCTTCATCGCGTACGGCGGCATACCCTCGTTCATCGTGACCCTCGCGGGCATGCTGATCTTCCGTGGTCTGACGGAGATCTTCCTGGAGGGTCAGACCCTCGGCCCGTTCCCGGAGGGCCTGCAGAAGGTCGCCAACGGCTTCCTGCCCGAGGTCGGACCCACCACGAACTACCACAACCTGACACTTCTGCTCGGCTTCGCGATGATCGCGTTCGTGGTCTTCCAGGAGTTCCGTGACCGCCGCAGGCAGCAGGAGTTCTCCCTCGAAGTCCCGCCCTTCAACCTGTTCCTGCTGAAGCTGGTCGCGCTCGGCGCCGCCATCCTCACGCTGACGCTGCTGCTCGCCAGCTACAAGGGCGCCCCGATCGTGCTGCTCATCCTGGGCGTGCTGCTCGTCGGCTTCGGGTACGTCATGCGCAACGCGATCATCGGCCGCCACATCTACGCCATCGGCGGCAACCTGCCCGCGGCCAAGCTGTCGGGTGTGAAGGACAAGAAGGTCACCTTCCTGGTCTTCCTGAACATGGGCATGCTCGCGGCCCTGGCGGGTCTGGTCTTCGCCGCCCGCTTCAACGCGGCCTCTCCCAAGGCCGGCCTCAACTTCGAGCTGGAGGCGATCGCGGCCTCTTTCATCGGCGGCGCGTCGATGAGCGGCGGCGTCGGCACGGTTCTCGGCGCGATCATCGGCGGCCTGGTCCTGGGCGTGCTGAACAACGGCATGAACCTCGTCGGCATCGGCACCGACTGGCAGCAGGTCATCAAGGGCCTGGTACTGCTGGCCGCGGTCGGCTTCGACGTGTGGAACAAGCGCAAGGTCGGTTCGTAAGTCCAAGGGGCCCCGCCGGAAGGCGGGGCCCTTCCACTCTCGGTTCAACTTCCTGAGCAGGAGCCGCACATGGACATGAGCAGACGTACGGTCATAGCCGGAGCCGCGGCGGCGGGGATCACCGCCGCGACCATCGGCAGCGCACACGCCACGGGAGGCAGGACGCCGGTGAAGGCGCTCTTCGGCAAGCTCGCCGACGGCACCAAGGTCCACAGCTGGTCGCTGGCGAACGGCGGCACCCGCATGAAGGTCCTCTCCTACGGCGGCGTCGTGCAGTCCCTGGAGATCCCGGACCGCCGCGGCCGGCTCGCCAACGTCTCCCTGGGCTTCGACAACATCGAGGACTACGCCGCGAAGAGCCCGTACTTCGGCGCCCTGATCGGCCGGTACGGCAACCGCATCGGCAAGGGCAGGTTCACACTCGACGGCAAGGCCTACCAGGTCAACGTCAACGACGGTGAGAACAGCCTGCACGGCGGCGCGCAGGGCTTCGACAAGCGCGTGTGGGACGTCGAGCCGTTCACCAAGGGCTCCGACGTCGGCCTGCACCTGTACTACACGTCCGTCGACGGCGAGATGGGCTACCCGGGCACGCTGAAGGTGAAGGTGACCTACACCCTCACCAAGCACGGCGACTGGCGCATCGACTACGCGGCCACCACCGACAAGGCCACGGTCGTCAACCTCACCAGCCACGTCTACTGGAACCTCGCCGGCGAGGGCAGCGGCACGATCGAGAACCACCAGCTGAAGATCGACGCCTCCCGCTACACCCCCGTCGACTCAGGCCTCATCCCGACCGGGCAGCTGGCCCCCGTCACGGGCACCCCCTTCGACTTCCGCCGCGCCAAGGCGATCGGCGAGGACCTCCGCGAGCCCCACCAGCAGCTGCTGTACGGCAAGGGCATCGACCACAACTGGGTCCTCGACAAGGGCATCTCGCCGCGCCCCGAGTGGATCGCGACCCTGAAGGACCCGTCCTCCGGCCGCACCCTGCGGATGGCGACCACCGAGCCCGGCCTGCAGTTCTACTCCGGCAACTTCCTCGACGGCACCCTCGTCGGCACCAGCGGCCGCACCTACCGGCAGGGCGACGCGTTGTGCCTGGAGACGCAGCACTTCCCGGACTCGCCGAACAAGCCGTCGTTCCCCTCGACGGTGCTGCGACCTGGGCAGACGTACCGTTCGACGACGGTCCACTCGTTCAGCTGCTGACGGCTGCCGATCCTGATCGACCGTCCCTTCTGACGGTTCTTCACAGGTGGCACACAAGTTCTCACCGGTTTCTCAGTGGTTGAACAGCGCCACCCCAGCCTCCGTATGTAAGGGCGGCCCGTGCTCCCCCGCGCGGGCCACCCTAAGACGACGGGCCCGGTCGTCCCCGCCGGGCCCGCCCCATACGGAGGTTCCATGGCCGACAACGTCACCTCGCTGTTCCGCAGCACCGCGGCACACAGCCCGTCGATGGCGGCGCTGACGCGTGAGGGCGGCGACGGGGCCGGTCCGGTCGACTTCTGCATCCCCTGCAACCCGTACTTCCCCACGCCGGAGATGTTCCAGGACATGGGGGCACGGCTGCGGGACATCATCACGTACTACCCGAGCAGCGCGGACACGATCACGGCCGAGCTGTGCAGTCTGCTCCAACTCCCGCCGCAGTGCGTGGCGATGGGCAACGGCTCCACGGAGCTGATCACCTGGATCGACCATCTGATGGTCCGGGAGTCCCTCGCCATCCCCGTCCCCACCTTCGGCCGCTGGACCGACCAGCCCATGGAGACCGGCAAGCGGGTCGACATGTTCCCGCTCCAGGAGTCCAGCGGCTTCGCCCTCGACCTCGCGCAGTACGCCGAGTTCATCCGCGCCCGGGGAACGCGCGTGGCGGTCATCTGCAACCCGAACAACCCCGACGGCGGCTACCTCCACAAGCACGCGCTCGTGCAGTTCATGGACGCCATGGCCGACCTGGACCTCGTCATCATCGACGAGAGCTTCCTGGAGTTCGCCGACGCCGAGCAGGAACCCTCGGTCGTCCAGGAGGCGATGCTGCGGCCGAACGTCATCGTCCTGCGCAGCCTCGGCAAGAACTTCGGCCTGCACGGCATCCGCTTCGGCTACCTCGTCGCCAACCCGGCGCTCGCCGGCATGGTCCGCTCGATGCTGCCGAAGTGGAACCTCAACGCCTTCGCCGAGCATGTGGTGTTCATGCTCAAGAACCACGGCGCCGAGTACGCGCAGAGCCTGCACCAGGTGCGCCGGGACCGCCTCGACATGGCCAGCCAGCTGTCCTCGCTCCCCGGCCTGACGGTCTACCCGTCGCAGGGCAACTTCCTCTTCGTGCGCCTCCCCGTGGGCGCCGAGGGCACCGTGGTCCGGGATCGACTGCTCACCGAGCACCGGATCCTGGTCCGCGAGTGCGGCAACAAGATCGGTTCGTCCAGCCGCTTCCTGCGACTCGTGGTGCGCCCCCAGGTGGACGTGCGTCGCCTGGTGTCCGGCCTGGAGCAGGTGCTCTACGGGTCCAGGAGGGGAGCCGCCGTACCTGAGCTGGGTACAGGGACCAACTACAGCTCGGGTACGGCGGCCGTGGACCGGTTGGTCAGCTCCACGAGCGGTGCGGGGATGCCGGGGCTTGCCGCGCAGGCCATGGGGTCACCCATGCCTGCGCCTGCTCCGCCGCAGCCGCAGGTGGTGGCGCCGGCCGCCGCGACGGTGCCTCCGCAGGGCACGGGGATGCCGATGCCTGCGCCGGTTCCGGTGGCTCCGGCACCGGCGCCGATGCCCACACCGATGCCCACGCCCGCGCCTGTGGCTGTGCCTGTGCCGGCGGCTGCGCCCGCCCCTGCTCCTGCTCCGGCGCCCGCGCCGACACCGTTCCCGTCGCCGATGGCGCCCGTGGCACCCATGGCGCCCGCCGCGGCTGCGATGCCCGGGCCCACGCCGCCCGGAGTGCCGGCTCGGGGTGGGCTCACTGCCGCGCAGGTGCGGGGGACCACCGGGCCGGGGCTCACTCCGGCGCCGGCCACCGGATGGCCCAGCAGTCAGAGTTGGCCGAATGCGGCGGGGATGGGCCAGGTCGGGTAGCGCCTTCTCGCCGTAGGGGGTGCGGGCAGTTCGGCGACTGCGAGTCCGTTGTGGCTGGTCGCGCAGTTCCCCGCGCCCCTTGCGGCGTTGCGCCTCGGGGGTCAGCGAGCGATTCGCGGCGGCGGTTCCGCCCGCATCCGGATCAGCGCCAGCCAGCCCGGCAGGTCGACCTCGGCGCAGACGGTCTTGCCGGGCGACTCGTCCCGTTCCACCACCTCCCACCGGTCGGCCAGCGCCTCGACGAGGACGAGGCCGCGGCCGTGTTCGTCGAGGGGGTCCGGACGTCGTACGTCGCCGGGTTTCGGGGGCTGCGATTCGGTACGGGTGTCGCTGACCTCGACGCGGATGCTGCCCGTGGGCAACGACAGCCGCAGCTCGAAGTCCCGTCCGGGGACACGGCCGTGGGTCACCGCGTTCGCGGCCAGCTCGGCCACGATCGACGCCACGGCGTCGGAGGCGTCGCTGCCGTGCGGGATACCCCAGGTGTGGAGCTGGTTCACGACCAGGTGCCGGGCGAGGCGGGCGCCGCGCGGGGTGGCACTGAGGCGCTGGGTGAACACACGTACGGTAACCGGGGGTTGGGGGGTGTGAGGTGCGGCCATGCAATCAATCTGGCGGGCGGGGAGGGGAGTTCACCAGGTGGGAGGCGCGTACGCTGCGGCAGCGTACGCGGTTACGGACTGGACAGTACTCATCACTGGCCGTGACCATGGGGGCGGGAGGTGACCGACCGTGGTCGATGGCGTGGTGGGTACGGGTGGCGAGCCGGAGTCGTCGGACAGTCTGCGGACGTTCGGCGCGGTGGTCCAGGCGCTGCGGGAGCATGCCGGGTTGAGCCGGGAGGAGTTCGGGGACCTGGTGGGGCTGTCCAAACACACCGTGGCCTCACTGGAGTTGGGGCGGCGGATGCCGGATCCGACGTTCCCGGACCGGGCGGAGGGGGTTCTGGGCAACACGGGGGCGCTACGGAAGTCGGCGCCGTGCTTGAGTCGGCAGCCGGGGTTGGCGGCGTGGTTTCGGCGGTGGGCGCGGTTGGAGGCCACGGCGATCACGCTGTACACGTACGAGTGCCGTTTGATTCCGGGGTTGTTGCAGACGGAGGCGTACGCGCGGAACCTGTTCACGAACCAGCTCCCGCCGCTGAGCGACGAACAGATCGAGGCTATGTGGACTGCGCGGGCGGCACGGCAGTGTCTGCTGCGGGAACGGCCTAACACAGCGTTCGCCTTCATCCTGGAGGAGCACCTCTTCCGGCGACACACGGGCGGAGTTGACGTCACACGACAGCTCATCGGCCATGCGCTGGAGATCGCAGAACTGCGGAACGTAGAGATCCAGATCATGCCGACGGAACAGGAGACGCACGCAGGGCTGGACGGTCCGATGCAACTGCTGGAGACGCCCGAGAACAAGTGGTTCGCCTACTGCGAGGGGCAGGAAAGCGGCCAGTTCATCGTCGACTCAAAGGTGGTCAGCATGCTCCAGATGAGGTATGCCAGGATGCGCTCACAGGCTCTCACTCTCAAGGACTCCATGAGCCTGTTGCAGCGGATGCGAGGAGACCTATGAGCATGTCCGAACTCACCTGGTTCAAGTCCAGCTACAGCAGCGGCGGTTCCGGCGACTGCGTAGAGGTCGCCCCCCTCCCCCACGCCATCCACGTCCGCGACTCCAAGAACCAGGCGGGCCCCCACCTCACCCTCTCCCCCACCACCTGGACGGAGTTCATCGCGCACGTCCGTCCAGCAGGGCAAGCCCCAGCGGCGTGACGGAATGCAGCGCCGCCTTCCCCGCCCTGCACGTGCTCAGTAACCCGGCCTTGCGCAGGATGCCCACGTGATGGCTGGCCGTGGCCGGTGAGATGCCCGCGTCGTGGGCGAGTTCGGTCGTCGTCACGCCGTGGTCGGCGACCGATTCGAGGATCCCGGCGCGGGTGCGTCCGAGGAGGGCGTTCAAGGAGCGGAGCCCTGGCGTGCCGCCGTTCAGGGCGGTCTCGTGGGTCATCGGGTAGACGACGACGCACGGCAGCGCCGGATCCTTCAGCAGCGTCGGCTTGCGCCAGCAGAAGTACGACGGGAGGACGAGGAGCCCGCGTCCGTCGAGGCGGACGTCACGGTCGGCGCCCAGCCCCGTCACCTCCAGTACGGGCCGCTGCCAGACGAGGCAGGGGTGGAGGGCGCCGAGCAGCGCGCCGAGGTCGCCGTCGGCCAAATACCGTCTGTGGGCGGCACGTTCGGCGCCGAAGCGAGTGCGGACGCGACCCCACCAGGGGGCCAGCGCGGTCGTGAAGTACGTCCGGAAGACGCGCGCGAGGTGGCCGACGGCCTCCGTGTCACCGTCGGCGAGGGACCGCGCCCAGGGCGGCAGCCGGCGGCCCGAGCGGGACAGTTCCACCAGGTCGCCGCGCAGCCGTCGCCGTGGCGTGGACAGCAGGGCACCGATCCCCGCGTCCAGACCGCCCGCGCCGGCGGCCGGGGTGAGGAAGTCGGCCGAGTAGCCGACGGGCGGGGCCATGCGGAGCAACGGACGTACGGGGGCGATCAGTTCGCGTCGCACCCGGCGTCGCCAGCCGCCGAAGACGGCGGAACCGGTGTCCGTCTGAAGCATGTGCATGCTGAGCAGCGCCTCCCACATGGGGTCGGGAGCCTGCGCCAGCCTGATCTGGGCGAGATCGTCGTCGGCGAAGTGAATGCGTACGGCCACGTGAGCCCCCCGTTCGGCACGTCGTGCACTCACATGCTCCGGGGTTCGTCGCCTAATGACACCCTCAGAAGTCATGGGGCGCCCCGCCGCACCGCAAGGGTGCGACGGGGCGCTCGTCGTCCGTCAGGTCCCGGCAGGGCCGCTCAGCACTCCTCGACGGAGCTGACCTGGTCCCGGACGGGCGACGCCAGGTCGAGCGCCTGCCCGTCCAGGATCACCTGGATCTCGTTCTCGTAGTTCGCGTCCCGGTACAGGCACCACGAGCTGCCGGAGATGTTCTTCACCGACCACACGTGGTCGTTGAGACCGCCCGCCAGCCGGCCCAGGTCGGACGCGCCGTCCGACAGCGAGTAGCGCGCGCCGCCGCCCTGCCCGTCGTGGTAGATGCAGAACTCCGACGGGTCGCAGGGCCAGGTCGCGGGGTCTCCGGCCGCCTGGGCGGAGGTGGGCACGGCGAGCATGGCGGCGGTGCCGACGAAGGCGGCGACGCCGAGGGCGAGTCGGCTCTTGCGGATGGACATGAGGTACTTCCCTTCCCCGTTGTTCCCCGTTGTCTTCTCGTACGCCGACCAGCCTGGGCCCGTGTGCCACACCCCCGCACGCGCCTTCGATCTCCGTCGAATCGAGGCGAACACTCCAGTTCCTGCCCGATATCGGGCAGATATGTGGACGTTCCGTACCCCCCGGCCTAAGGTGATCGCTCATGATCACCCTAGACGCGATAGGGACTTTCGCCCTGATAGTGGGACTCCTCACGCTCACTCCGGGACTGGATTCCGCACTCATCCTGCGCACCGCGGCGCTCAGGCACCGCCGTCGCGCGTGGGGCGTGGTCCTCGGCATCCAGAGCGGCACACTGGTCTGGGGCGTGCTCACCTCGCTCGGTGTGACCACACTGCTGACCGCGTCTCACCTCGCGTACGAGGCTCTTCGTTGGGCCGGGGCCGCGTACCTGATGTGGATGGGCGGCAGGCTGCTGTGGGCCACCTGGCGCCCCTCATCGATCGAGAGCCCGCGGTCAGCGGGGACCGGGGGCGGGACCAGGACCAGGACGGGCGCCGGCGACACCCTGCTCGGTGGCTGGCGACAAGGATTCGTGACCAATCTCCTCAACCCGAAGATGGGCGCCTTCTACGTCGCGGTGCTCCCGCAGTTCATCCCCTCCGGCGCCTCGCACCTTGCTCCAGGGGTACTGCTGGCCGGTGTGCACATCCTCCTGGCCGTCATCTGGGCCTGCGCGCTGATCGCCTTCGCGCACGCGCTCCGCGACCGACTGCAACGCCCCTCGGCCCGCCGCCACCTCGACCGCATCGCGGGCACGGTCATAGCCGCGTTCGGCATCCGGCTCGCACTCGGACCGTAGGGCACTGGTCGACGCAACCGCAGACGACCCGACAGCCACCGAACGGGCACCCTGCACACCAACCGAAGTGAAAGGACAGGTACATGGGCACGCTCCCCACCAGCGCCGAGGCTGTGGTCTTCGACTGCGACGGCCTGTTGGTCGACACCGAAGCCTGCTGGACCGTTGCGGAAACGGCCATCTTCGCGGCGCATGGCCATCCCTTCGGCCCCGAACAGAAAGCCCTGGTCATCGGCCGCACCGTGGACGCCGCTGGAGAAGCCATGGCCGAGCACCTAGGGCGCCCCGGCGCCGGCGCCGAGATCGCCGCCGAACTCCTCGAAGGGGTCCGCAAGGAGCTGGCTCGGGGCGCCGCAGCCCTCCCCGGGGCGGCGGAACTGGTGCGCGCCTGCCGGGCAGCCGTGCCGATCGCCGTAGCCAGCAACAGCCCCCGGGAATTGCTGGACACGGCACTGTGGTCGGCCGGTCTCGCCGACTGCTTCACGCACTCGTTCGCCGCCGACGAAGTGCGCTCCCCCAAGCCCGCACCAGAGCTCTACCTCACAGCATGCGAGGCACTCGGCACGCCCCCCGAGCACTCCGTCGCGTTCGAGGACTCGGCCACGGGCACTGCCGCTGCGCGCGCTGCCGGACTCTACGTCGCGGTCGTACCCTCCCTTCCAGGAGCCGACCTCGACCACGACTGGCTGGGCACCACGCTGGCCGACCATGAACTGCTGGACTGGGCCAGGCAACTGAGAGCAGGCACGGTCCGCTGAGCCGGCCCGACCTGCGCCTGCCTTGCCGCCGAGGCCCCGCCACCGCCTTTCTCTGGGTGACCTCAAGTGACGTGTCCGACAAGAAACTTGACGGATGCTCACTTTACTCAACTGACAGCCCATCAACAGATTGCCTCCCTACGGTGCCGCGCTCATGACAGACACTTCAGGGACAACCCCCACCGTGATCGAGCGCCGCACCGTGCTCATCGCCACCGGCGCCACAGCCGCATCGCCGGCCGTCGTCGCCACCGCGCCTGAAGCCCCCACAGCCGAGGCGGCCGACCCGGCCCCCGCCGCCGCCGCGGCCGTCTGCACACTCACGAAGGAAATGACCGAAGGCCCCTACTACCTGGACGGACAGCTCCTCCGCGCCGACATCAGCGAGGACAGGACCGGGCCCGCTGGAGCTCACGCTCACCGTCGTCGACGACAGCACCTGCGCGCCGCTTAACAGCGCCCTGGTGGAGATCTGGCACTGCGACGCCCTCGGTGAGTACTCAGGCTTCGTCGGCAACAACGGCCACGACGAGCCCGACAACGGCACGTTCCTGCGGGGCGGCGTGCTCACCGGGTCGGACGGAGTCGCGCGCATCAAGTCCGTGTACCCCGGCTGGTACCGCGGCAGGTGCGTCCACATCCACGTCAAGGTGCACACCGACGTCACGCTCACCGACGGCTCGTTCACCGGCGGCCAGGAACTCCACACCGGCCAGCTCTTCTTCGACGAGACGATCACGACCCGCCTCGCCGCGCTCGCCGTCTACGCCGCCAACACCGTCCCGCGCACCACCCTCGCCCAGGACGGCATCTACGACGACGGAGGCGCCGCGCCTGGGCTGCTCACCCTGACCGCACTGGGCAGTTCACCCTCCGCCGGCTATGCGGGAACGCTGACCCCGGGCGTGGAGAGCTGACCCGACACCCACGCCGACGCCAAGCCGCGCCCGGTTGCCATCACCGGGCGCGGCTCGGCCTGCGCAGGGGCGCTGCTACTTGCCGGGGCACTCCTTCCACGCCAGGTGGTAGATCGTGCTGATGTCACCGTCGGTCGAGTCCATGGTCATGAAGCTGACCTTGCTCGGGGACGACGAGCCGGCGTTGACGCGCAGCTCGGTGTTGATGTTGAAGTTGCGCTGCTTTCCACAGGGCGCCCAGACCAGCTGGGCCCAGTCGGTCTCGTCGGTGGCCTGCCAGTTGTCGTTGAGGGGGCCGCTGAACGGGTGGCTGCGGAACTGCGTGTTCGGTGAGCCCTGGAAGTAGTACGAGGCTCTCTGCATGGCGTTCGCGCCGGACTGGAGAGAGGCGAAGCCGCGGTAGTCGGCGCTGGCGATGGCGTAGGTGAAGCCACCGGGGACGTGCACGACCAGGCTGAGCTGGCAGTTCTTACGGAACGCCGTGGGGTCGGAGTTGCCGCCGACCTGGGCGAGGTAGTCGCTGTACGTCACCGTGAACGCGGTGTTGTCCTCGGAGACGGCGACGGCGGTGGTGCCCTGGGGGCAGCCGGAGCCGTTCACCGTGGCGACCTTGATGACGATCTTGTCCGGCGGCGGGTCTTCGAACGCCGGGGCGGCCTGAGCGGGCAGCGTCGCCGTGAGCAGAGCGGCCAGCGCGCCGCCGCTCAGCAGGAGCCGCAGGAGTCCACGTGCCATGGAGCTCTCCTTGGGGATGGGGGGTGGCTGCGCCTCCGACCCCGTTTTCAAGCCGGTTGAATCTTTGAAGAAACAATGACTTTTCTGTGAAGGTCGAAGGCGTTCGCATCGTAGGGGGCCGCGCATGGCATGGCCACGACGAACTCCAGCCATTCACAGGCGAGTTGAGCGATGCCGGTACGTCCGTCCGGTCGGTCAGGTGCCGACCGGCTGACGCTCCTCGGCTGGCTCGGCCGCGGCCGCGTTCCGCTCCTTGCGGTGGGCGCGTATCGAGTACGCCAGGGCGGCGGCCCACAGGGCGTACGGGGCGACGTGGAGCACGCCACCGGGCAGCAGGGTGCGGGCGTTGGTCACGACGATCACTCCGCCGACCGCCGACCCCAGCACCCTCGGCGGCAGCAGCCGCACCAGCCAGGCGGCGAGGGGCGCGGCGACCAGACCGCCCAGCAGGAAGGCGGCGACCCACATGGCGTCGATGCCCTGGGAGCCCAGGGAGGACAGGAAGCCGAGGCTGGCGGCCACGGCGACGAGGAACTCGCTGGTGTCGATGGAGCCGATGACCCTGCGCGGCTCCATCCGCCCGGAGGCGAGCAGGGCGGGCGTACCGACCGGACCCCAGCCCCCTCCCCCGGTGGCGTCGAGGAAGCCGGCGACCAGTCCCAGCGGGGCCAGGAACCGGCGCCGTAGCGGCCTGCCCAGCCGGCCCTTCGGCAGCCCTCGGAAGGTGAACCGGACCAGGACGTACCCACCCAGCCCCAGCAGGATCGCGGACATCACCGGCTTCGCGACCTCGGTCGACAGCCGCGACAGCACCGTCGCCCCGAGGAACGCCCCCACCGCGCCCGGCACGCCGATCCGCGCGACCACCCGCCAGTCGACGTTCCCGAAACGCCAGTGCGCCGCCCCCGACATCAGCGTCGTACCGATCTCGGCGAGATGGACGGTCGCGGAGGCGGCGGCGGGGTTGGTGCCCAGGGCGAGCAGCAGCGTGGTCGAGGTGACCCCGTAGGCCATGCCGAGGCTGCCGTCCACGAGCTGGGCCCCGAGGCCCGCGAGGGCGAGCAGGATCAACGTGCGCATGGGCGGCGACGGTAGGGCCCCAAGCTGAGCAAACCCTTAGGGAAGCTGAGCGCGGTCTTGGGGCCCTGTGAAGATCGTGCGTCCGGTCAGCTCAGGCGGATCACGTTCCAGGACAGCGGTTCCAGTACGGCGGTGAGGCGGCCGTCCTTGAGTACCGTGCCCTCGACGGCGTGCGGGGTGACCCGCTCCGGCTCGTCGAGGGTGTTGCGGGCGTCCGGGTCGGCGTCCGCGAGGGCGCTGTGCTCCACGACCGCCGTCAGGTCGAGGCCGTTCAGGGCGACGTCGAGGGGCAGGGCGTCGGTGCGGCTGCGGTTGACCGCGAAGACGGTGACGGTGCTGTCCTCGGCGCGCACGGCGGTGGCATGCAGCAGGTCGGCCTCGCCGTACTTCTTCGTCTCGTACGTCGGGGAGTCCACCCGGACGTCGAGCACCTGGCCGCGGCCGTACTTGGCGGCCTGCGCGAACGGGAAGAACGTCGTCTGCCGCCACGCCGGGCCGCCCGGCTCGGTCATGATCGGCGCGATGACGTTGACCAGCTGGGCGAGGCAGGCGACGGTGACGCGGTCGGCGTGCCGCAGCAGCGCGATGAGGAGCGAGCCGAAGACGACCGCGTCCATGACGCTGTAGTTGTCCTCCAGAAGGCGAGGGGCCTGTGGCCAGTCCGTCAGCGTCTTGGCGTGTTCCTCCCACTCGGGCAGGTACCAGACGTTCCACTCGTCGAAGGAGAGGTTGATCCGCTTCTTCGACTTGAGCCGCGCGCCCACGTGGTCGGCGGTCGCGACGACATTCTCGATGAAGGACTCCATGTCGACGGCGGACGCCAGGAAGGAGTCGATGTCACCGTTCTCGGGCCAGTAGTAGGCGTGCAGCGAGATGTGGTCGACGAGGTCGTACGTCTCCTTGAGGACCGTCGCCTCCCATTCGGCGAAGGTCGGCATGGACTGGCTGGAGGAGCCGCAGACGACGAGTTCGACGTCCGGGTCGACCTGGCGCATGGCGCGGGCGGTCTCAGCGGCGACACGGCCGTACTCCTCGGCCGTCTTGTGGCCCGTCTGCCAGGGGCCGTCCATCTCGTTGCCGAGGCACCACAGCCTGATGCCGAAGGGGCCCTTGTCGCCGTGCGTGACACGGAGGTCGGACAGGGCGGTGCCGGCCGGGTGGTTGGCGTACTCCTGGAGCTCCAGGGCTTCCGCGACGCCGCGGGTACCGAGGTTGAGGGCCATCATGGGCTCGGCCCGGGGACCGATCTTGCGGAGGAAGTCGATGTACTCGGACAGGCCGAAGCGGTTGGTCTCCGTGGAGTGCCAGGCGAGGTCGAGACGGCGGGGGCGGTCCTCGGCGGGGCCGACCGAGTCCTCCCACTTGTAGCCGGAGACGAAGTTGCCGCCGGGGTAGCGGATGGTGGTGACGCCGAGTTCGCGGACGAGGTCCAGGACGTCCTGGCGCAGGCCCGTTTCGTCGGCTGTGGGGTGGTCCGGTTCGAAGATGCCGGTGTAGACGCAGCGGCCGAGGTGTTCGACGAAGGATCCGAAGAGACGGGGGTTGACGTCACCGACCTTGAAGGCGGGGTCGAGGGTGAAGCGGGCGGTGTGCATGGGCGCCTTTCGGGGTGGGCGGTGCTGTTCCGTTCGCGGCTGCGGGATTTGGGGGCTGGTCGCGCAGTCCCCGCGCCCCTCGGGGGCGTTGCCGATCGGGGCGTCCACTGGCCTGCCAGGCCCGTGTGGGCCACCGCCAATCCGCCTGCGGTGGCCAGAAGTTGCCTGCGATTGAGGCCAGGTCGTCCCCTTCCCTGCCCTTACTGGTCGAGTGCGTGGACGGCACGTTTCGAGACGCTCGAGGTGTTCGACATATCGGCTCCTGCCCGCAACTTCGAACGGGACCGTAGGCTGCAAGCGCTTGCCAGTCAATGGCTTGTGCATGAAATTGGAGGTGGGTGGGTTGGGGGGTGGAGGGGTGACCGGGTGGAGGAGGCGGGCGGGCGTGGGCAGCGGAGCCGGGCCCGTTCGCCGGCGACTGAAGAGAGGGCCACCAGGGAGCCATGGCCCTGGCTCTGGAGGGCGCTCGCGGTGACCAGGGTCGCCGAAACGGCGCCCGCGCCCGGAGGCCGAAGGTGGCAGGGCAGCCGAGGGACCCGGGGGCCGGGCGAGCCAGGCGGACCGAAGGGCCGGAGCGGACCAACAGCCGGGGCGGGATGAGGAATCGGCGCGGGACGAGGAGGTGGAGGGGGCGGAGCCGGCCCTAGGTGGCCGAGCGGGAGTGGAGCGGGGCCGGGCGGGCGTCGGTGGAAGCCCAGTGGCGCCGCGCTGGATGCCAACTGGGCCCTGGCGTGACAGATCCGCGCCCACGGGAAAGGGCGCAGAACCACAACGGGGCGGCCGAACAGGTGGCGAGCGGGCCGGAGCGGGTGTCCGGGCACGTGACCGGCGGGGCCGGGTGCTGTCCGGCCGTGAGCCCGCGGCAGCGCTCCCGTTTCGGGCGGAACCGGTCGTTCCCCGTTGAACTACGGTCGCCGGACCACATGACGGGGACACTTCCGGACGCGTAGGCTCGAACAGCCCGCAGACGGGCGGAGGAACTGGGGGTGCGATGGACATCGCGGGCGCGCGCACGAGGGCGGCCCGGGTCGCTGCGGTGCTGCGGCCGCGGCGCTCCCGTTCCGGTTCCGGGATGCGTGACCTGGCCTCCGATCTGAGTGCCGCCCTGCGGGCCGGACCCCACCCCCCGGCCGACGTACGCGAGTTGTGCCACGCCCTGTGCGCGGAGATGAGCGCGCGGCGCGGCGGACGGCCCGTCGAGCTGCGGTTCGAGCGGTTTCCCGACGAGATCGAAGTGACCGGGCTGTGGGTGGAGTTCCAGGACTTCGACCTGGTCATCGTCGAGGAGCGGGCCGAGGCGATGCAGCAACTGGTCATCCTCGGCCATGAGTTGTGGCACATGCACGCCGGTCACGGCCATCACCACACCGACGGTACGGCGGCCGCGCACGCGCTCGCCGGCACCCCCGGCTGGAAGGGCATCGCCCTCGCGGTCGCCGCCCGCAACGGCTCCCGCGAGCGGGACGAGGCCGAGGCGGACGACTTCGGGCACCGGCTGGCGGCCGCGTTCCGGCCGCTGTTGTCGGGGCGGGGAGAGGATGTGGCGCTCGGGCCGGTGCAGCGTTCGATGGGCTACCGCGGGAGCGGGAGCGGGAGCGGGAGGACGGCGCGGTGACCGTGCTGGCCTCGACCTCCTCAAGGCTCTTCGGCGATGTCCACATCTCCTTCTGGATCCCCACCGTAGCCCTGGCCGCCGCACTGGCGATCAAGCTGCCCAGCATCCTCAGGATGTGGCGGGACCCCCTGCTGCGCGCCGTCGGCGGTCTGCTGCTGTTCGCCTGCGCGGTGTTCGTCTTCGCCGCGCCGGGCACCATCGCCTGGACCAACCGCGTCACCGGGGTACCGAACATCTCGGCCCCGTGGGTGTATTCGCTGATCACCGCGCTGTGCGCGTCCTGGCTGCTGATGATCATCGCCTGGCGCAACGGCCTGTCCAACCGCTCGGCCGCCACCCGCCGGGCGACCCGCTGGGTCGTCTCCGTCTACGCCGGCGTGGTCATCACCCTGTGGGCGCTCTTCGCGCTCGCGGACGCCCCCGTGGAGCGGCTGCGGGACCTGGACACGTACTACGCCACAACGCCCTTCATGCGCGAGCAGATCCTGCTCTATCTGCTCGCGCACACCGTGGCCTGCACGATCACGGCAAGGCTGATCTGGAACTGGATCCGCACCGAGGGCCTCGACGCCTGGCTGCGCTGGGGCCTGCGGTTCCTGGGCGTCGGCTACGCGACGAACCTGCTCTTCGACGCGTCCAAGCTCACCGCCGTCGTCGCCCGGTGGACGGGCCACGACCTGGACTGGCTGAGCACCGACCTGGCGCCGTCGGCCGCCTGCGTCTCCGCCTCCCTGGTCGCGGTGGGCTTCATCATCCCGCACGCCGGCCAGTACCTGCACGAGCGCTGGCGCATCCGGCGCCGCCACCGGCACCTGCGTCCCCTCTCCGTGCTGATGCGGTCCGTCAACGGCGCCCGCGAGCCCTTCACCCTGCGCGGCACCCCGGAACTGCGCCTGATCCGCCGTGAGACATTCGTCCGCGACGGGCTGCTGCAGGTGTCCCGGCACCTCGACGAGGACCTGCGCGGACGGTCGTACGACGCGGCCCGCGCCCTCGGCTTCGAGGCCACCCGGGCGGAGGCCCTCGCCGCGGCCGTGACGATCCTGGACGCCGTCGACGTCAGGCAGCGGTCCCCGAAGGCAGACGCCGACGCCTCCCCGTCCGGCCCGGACACCGCGTATCTGCTGCGGGAGATCCAGGCCGTGTCCCGAGCCCTCCGCCATCCCAACGACATCGAGGCGGTACGCGCCCGAGCGACCGCCCCGGCAGAGAGTGCCCCCGCATGAATGAACGCCCCGCCCCAGACGTCAGAACCGCCGTCGTCCTGGGGGGATCCCACACCGGCATGCTCGCGGCCCGCGCGCTCGCCGGATTCGTCGACCGTGTGCTCGTCGTGGACCGCGACACCCTGCCCGGCGACCCGGGCCCCCGCAAGGGGCTGCCGCAGGCGCGGCACGCGCACATGCTGTGGTCGGGCGGGGTCCGGGCCATGGAGGAGCTGCTGCCGGGGGTCACCGAGGTGCTCGGGGACGCCGGGGCTCGCCGGCTGCCGGTCACGACGGACGTGGTCGCCATGTCGGCGCGGGGCTGGTTCCGGCGCTGGCCCGAGTCCCACCATGTGATCCTGGCCGGCCGGGATCTGCTGGACGCGACGATCCGGGCGCAGGTCCTCGCCGACGAGCGGATCGAGCTGGTCGAGCGCACGGAGGCGGTGGGGCTGGCCGGTACGGACGCCGCCGTGACGGGCGTACGGATCCGGGCGCACGACGGCGCCGAGCGCATTCTCCGGGCAGGCCTGGTCGTCGACGCCACCGGCCGCGGCTCCGGGGCGCCCCGGTGGCTCGGGGCCCTCGGTATTCCCGCACCTCAGCGGCGCGAGGTCGACCCCGGGCTGGCGTACTCCAGTCGGCTCTATCTCGCCCCCGAGGACGCCAGGGACGGCTTCCCGGTCGTCAACGTGCAGCCCGACCCGCGCGCTGGAGGGCCGGGCCGGGCGGGCTTCCTGCTGCCGATCGAGAACGGCCGGTGGATCGTCACCCTGTCCGGTACCCGGGGCGGCGAACCCACCGACGTGGCCGAGGACTTCGTCCCGTGGGCCCGCGAGAAGCTGCGGCACCCGCTGATCGGCGAACTGCTCGAGAACGCCGAGCCGCTGTCCGACGTGTCGGTCACCCGTGCCACCGTCAACCGCCGCTACTTCTACGAGCGGATGCCGGTGTGGCCGGAGAACTTCGTCGTCCTCGGCGACGCCCTCGCCGCGTTCAACCCGGTCTACGGACACGGCCTGGCGGTCGCCGCCCAAAGCACCCTGATCCTGCGGGACGTGATACGCCGTCAGGGCTGGGCAGCACCGGGTCTGTCACGCCGCGTCCAGAAGGCGGTGGCCCGCCCGGTCGGCGCGGCCTGGGACCTCGCCATCGGGCAGGACGTCTTCTACCCGGGCGCAACCGAAGCGGGCCCCACCCTCCGCGAACGGCTCGTCGCCGCCTACGTGGACCGCCTCATGCACACCGCCACGGGCAACGGCCGCATCGCCCGCCGAGTCACGGACGTGACCTCCCTGGAGCGCACCGCCGAGGTACTGCTGTTCCCGTCCGTCCTCCTGGCCGCGGCAATCGGCCCACTCAAGCCGGCACTTAACGGACCGCCGTTGACTGCGGAGGAGCGGAAGGCTGCGGGGTTGGCGTAGAAGGGTGGCTGCGTGGGCGGGGTGGGCCGAGCCGCTGCAGTGCCGTTACGCGGGCCGCCATGTGCCGACGGGCAGGGGCCCGCAACACCGGTCCCCGCAAACCTCGTTGGGCGGGCGAACGCCGTAGCGCGGTGCCCGTCGGCGCGGGGGTGGCAACGGGCAACCGAGCCCTCGGACCCCACCCCCGGCCCGCCTCAGCCCCTGAACGCCGGCTGTGCCAGCCCTTTCCCCGCGCCCGGCACCACGAACACGGATCCCGCCAGCGCGGGCGGTGAGGCGAGGCCGACGCGGGCCGTGGTGATGTACAGGTCCGTCAGGTCGGGGCCGGCGAAGGTGCAGGCCGTCACTCGGGGGACGGGGAGTGGGATCACGCGGTCCAGCTCGCCGGCCGGCGTGTAGCGCCGTACCGCCGCACCGTCCCACAGGGCCACCCACACGCAGCCCTCGGCGTCGACGGTGAGCCCGTCCGGGAAGCCGGCGCCGTCCTCGATCTGGACCAGCGGGCGCCGGTTCAGGGGCCGCCCGTCGGCGAAGTCGAAGACGTCGACACGGCGCGTCGGGGAGTCGACGTAGTACATGAGCTGCCCGTCCGGACTCCAGCCCGTGCCGTTGCTCACGGCCACGTCGTCGAGGACCACCTCGACCGAGGCCTCACCGGTGATCCGGGACAGGGTGCCGCCGCCCGGCGCCTCGTCGTAGCGCATGGTGCCCGCCCACAGGGACCCGTCGGGCGCGACGGCGGCGTCGTTGGCGCGGCGGCCGGGGACGGGTTCGTGATGCAGCCAGCGGAAGCGGTGGTCCGGGTCGAGGAGCGCCACGCCGTCCCGGAGGTTGAGGACGAGCCCGCCGCCGACGCGCGGCTTGACGGCGCCGATGTGCTGGTGGGTCGTACGGACCGTGCGACGCCCGGAGACGGGGTCGTAGGTGTGTATCCGCGCACCGAGGATGTCGATCCAGACCAGCCGACCACTCCCCGGATCCCAGGTCGGCCCCTCACCGAGCTGCGCCTGCGCGCGCACGGCCACCTCGTACGGCGCCGTCACGCAACGCTCCGGTACCCCAGGCGCTCCGACAGTTCGGCGGCCCCCTTGGCGGAGAGCTGCTCCAGCTCGGCACGCCGCTCGTCGCTCCAGCGGATCATCGGCACGGAGATGGAGAGCGCGGCGACGACCTGCCCGGTCCGGTCCCGCACGGGCGCGGCCACGCACGACACGTCCGGGTTGGACTCCCGGCTCTCGACGGCGATCCCCCGCTGCCGGATCTCGGCGAGGGCCTCGCGCAGCGCGCCGGGGTCGGTGATGCTGTTGGGCGTCATGGCGACGAGCTCGGCCCCGTCGGGGATACGGGACGACAGCTCCGAGTCGGGAAGGGAGGCCAGCAGCATCTTGCCGACGGACGTGCAGTGGGCGGGCAGCCGACGCCCCGCCGCGGACACCATCCGTACCGCGTGCGTCGAGTCGACCTTCGCGATGTAGATGACGTCCGTGCCCTCGAGGATCGCCACGTGCACGGTCTCGTCGCACGTCTCCGCGACGGACCGGGCGACCTGCTGCCCCTCGGCCGCGAGGTCGAGCTGCTCCGCATAACGACTGCCGAGCTGGTACGGCCGTACACCCAGGCGGTACCGTCCCGGCTGCCCCGGGACCTGGACGATGTACGACCGAGCCGCCAGAGTGGTCACCAGCTCGTGCACGGTGGTCCTCGGCAACTGGAGCTTGCGCACGATGTCGGGGGCGGAGAGCGTCCCGTCCCCGTCGAGGAAGAGCTCGAGAATGTCGAGAGCCCGGGTCACGGCTGGTACGAGGCGTCCCACGTGCGGCCCCCTCCCTTGCATGCGAGGCTGCGTTCGAGATTTCAACAGCCGATCGGAATAACGAACACAGGCTACTCAAAGTGCGTTTCCGCGGGCAATGGCCTTGCGCGGACCGGCTGGAAAGCTCCGCAGACGCGATGTACGGCCAGTACCGTTGCCCGTGTGCGGCACGTCACACTGTGCCGCATGGGGAGGCGCCGGGGGTGGCCGCATACGCATGCCCCCAGGCGAGCGATATGGGGGGTTTGTGTGCGCGAAATGACCAAGGGCTCGAACGTGGCCCTGACTGCCCTGAGTGAAGACGTCGGCTCGGTGATCGTGAGCCTGGGCTGGGTCAGCCCGACCGGTGAGGGCGACGCCGATGTGTCCGTCCTCCTGCTGGACACGAACGGAAAGGTCCGCAGCGACGCCGACTTCTACTTCTACAACAACCCGGTGGCTGCCGACGGCAGCGTGCAGCTCCTGGGGAAGACGCCGACGGAGGACGGCAACGAGGACCGGATCTCCTTCGATCTGACAGCGGTCCCGCCGGAAGTCGACCGGATCGTCGTGGCCGCGAGCCGGTACGGCGAAGCCCGCTTCGGGGAATTGGACGCCCTGCAGGTGAGGCTGGCAGACGCGGCCGGTGAGAGCCTCCTCCGCTTCGCCATCGACGACGCCGGCGAGGTGAGCGCGATCATCTTCGGCGAGGTGTACCGGCGCGGGGAGGAGTGGAAGTTCCGGGCCGTGGGCCAGGGCTACGACACCGGTCTGGCCGGCCTGGCGACGGACTTCGGGGTCGACATCGACGACGACGCGGCCGAGCCGGAACCCGAGCCCGAGTCCGAGTTCGGGTCCGAGTTCGGGTCTCCGGGCGAGCAGGAGGCGAGGTCCACGGCGGAGGCGCCGGCCGGGGCGAGCAGCAGCGGCCGGCCGGATCCCACGGTCCCGGCCGCCGTACCGGCCACGCTGGAGGCGGTCCCGGCGCCCCGCCGCCCGGACACCGCCGAGACCGGGCCGACGAGGCAGCCCGCAGTGCGGGCCTCGCGGCCGCGTACGGCGAAGAAGAAGGTGGCCCTGCCCAAGGTGACCAGGACGTCGCTGGCGGAGAACGACTCCTGGAGGCCTGCCAGGCTCTTTCCCGTGTCGGCGCTCAAGAACGACCGGGAACGGGAGACGCGTGCCACCTCGGTGCTGTTGTCGGTGATGGCGCAGGTGCCACGGTTCGGCAGGCGCCTCACCGCCGCGTTCGGGGCGCCCTCGGGCCGGATGGAGACGTTCACCGAGGTGTCCCTGCCGCACGGCGACACGCCCCGGCGCCCGGACGGAGTGATCCGCATCGAGCGGGCCGGCAAGCTGTGGACGGCCCTCGTCGAGACCAAGACCAACGGCAACCCCCTCAAGGCCGACCAGGTGCAGGCCTACATGGACATCGCCGCCCGGCGCGGCTACGAGGCCGTGATCACGGTGTCGAACGACGTCGCGCTGGAGGGCAGTCCGCTGGTCGACGTCAAGATCGACCGACGGCGCAAGCACAAGGTGGCGCTCTGGCACCTGTCGTGGGCCGAAGTGGCCTACCAGGCACAGCTGCTGATCCGGCACGAAGGAGTCGGCAACGCGGCGCGCACCTGGCTGCTCGAGGAGTTGCTGCAGTACCTCCAGCACGAGAACTCCGGCTGCCACGGTTTCCAGAACATGGGCTCGGCCTGGGTGCCGGTACGCAACGGCATCAACGACGAGACCCTGTGCCAGGGTGACCCACGCTCCCTGGAAGTGATCGAGAGCTGGGAACGGCTGATCCGCCAGGTGTGTCTCAGGCTCGGCGGCGAACTCGGGCAGAAGGTGCTGCCCGTCCAGCGCGCCAGGCGTGGCACCGATCACGGAACCCGCCGGATTCAGCTGGCCGACCACCTGTGTCTGGAGGGGCGGCTCCAGGCGGAGCTCCGTGTCGAGCAGGCCCCGGGCGTGCTCACGATCGGCGCCGATCTGCGCACCGGCAAGCTGCGTACGTCCGTCGAGATCCCCGCTCCCGAGCAGGGCTATCCGCTGACCTGGGCCAAGCGTCTGATCCGCCGTCTCGCCGAGGCACCGGCGGACCTGCACGTCGAGACCCTGCTGGAGGGCGAGACGGGCGGCCCGCGCGGCACCCTGGAACGCCTTCGCCCCGAACCGGCGGACCTGCTTCCCAAGAACACGGCAACCCCGATCAGTGGCTTCCGGCTGTCCCTCTTCAAGGGCATGGGGAGCAGCCGAGGCAACACCGAGTCGGGGTTCATCCGCAGCGTGGACGAAGCGGTGCACCGCTTCTACACGACGGTCGTGGTCCACCTGGACCAGCCCGCGCCGCGACGAGCCGCGCCGAAGGAGCCGGCGCGTACGTAGCAGCGGGCGGGGGCGTCCTGGTACGGCCCCCCTCGCCAGGTCCGTCCATCAGCCACGAGGCTTCCCGGCGCGGGTGTACGTCACGTCGAAGTCCGTCGTCCACCGCTCACCGTCAGGGGACTGCTCCCACCGGCCCTCGATCATGTCGCCGTCGGGGCTGATGGTGGCGGTGAGGCGTTGGTGGAAGTCGGGGGCCGAGCGCCACTGGTGCCAGGTGCGGGCGGTCATGGTGGCTCGGTAGGTGCGGGCGACGGCGCGGCCGTCGGCGTAGAGGGCGGTGAACTCGTCGGCCGTGTCGTCGTAGCCGATCAGGGAGACGGTGGGGAACGGGGCGTTCGGGCCCCACTCGCCCGGGAGAGAGGTCTCCGGGACGACGTCCGAACGCTGGACCAGGAAGGCGCCGCCCTCCAGCCAGGCGAACTCCGTCCTGAGCGGGCCGACACTGCGGCCGAGGGCCCACAGGTCCCACTCGCCCACGAAGGCGTCGAGCTGACGCAGGGCGGGGTGGGGTGACGGTTGGCGCATCAGGGTCTCCTCTGCTCGGAAGCGGGGCGCTTCTCCTCGTATCCCCGCTGCTCCGGTGATGACATGGCCCGGCGGCCGGAATCATCGGCACCGCGTGGCGAACGGAGCAGGGCGGGCGGCGCCGGGTACGCCGACGTCAGTACGCGGGGTTACTCCCGCCGTCAGACGTCCTCGGCGACCTGGCCCGGCACGGTGGTGTCCATGTCTTCCACGTCGTCCGGGAAACTGAGCCGGCCCGCCCGCCGGGCCGCCCTCGTCGTCCATGTCATCGCCTCCGCCGGCTGGCTCGGGCTCACGCTCGGGCTGCTCGCGCTCGGGATCACCGCGGCCACCACCGGGTCCGCGGTGACCGTGGAGGCGTCCGTGCGGGCCATGAAGCTGTTCGCCGACTGGCTCCTGCTGCCGGTCGCCCTTCTCACCCTGGTCAGCGGGCTCATGCTGTCGCTGGGCACGCACTGGGGGCTGGCGCGGCACCGATGGGTCCACGTCAAGTTCTGGGTGACCCTCGGCACGACCACCGCCACCGTCTTCGCCCTGCGCCCCGGCGTGACCTCCGCCGTCGAGGCCGTCGCCGCGGGCGGGCCGCTGCCCGACGCCGGGGACGTGCTGTTCGGGCCGATCGTGTCGCTGTCGGCGTACGTCTTCATGACGGTGATCTCGATCCTCAAGCCCTGGGGGCTCACGCGCCGAGGCCGACGCCTGCGCGCCGCGTCCGCCCGCACCCCGTCCCGCCGCACGGAGCCCGCCCGCCAGACCACGTGACAGCAGGTACCGAGCACCCCGCACCTGCTACCTCGGCGCCTCCCCCAGCACCCCCCTCAACCGCTGGGCCCGCAACACCAACTCCAGCTCGAACCGTCGATCCGGGTCGTCCATCTCGTCGCCCCACAGCTCCCGGATCTGACGGAGGCGGTACCGAACCGTCTGGGGGTGGACCCCCAGACGGGCCGCCACCTCCGGCGCCCCGCCCCTGGTTTCCAGCCACGCCAGTAACGTCTCCGCCAGCCGCCGCCCGTGCGTGGGCCCGCAGTGCTGCAGCGGTGCCAGGCACCGCACCGCGAGGTCGTCGATCAGCTCCTCGGGCTGCAACAGCACGAGAGCTTCCGTGTGCTCGGTGCAGTACAGGACGTCGCCGGCCGGCAGCAGCCCCCGTTCCATCAGGCGTACGGCCGCCTCGGCCCAGCGCAGCGACTTCGCCGCGTCGGCGAGGGGCACCGGGGGGCCGATCGCGCCCGCCCAGCCGGTCAGGGCCCGGTGCAGCAGTTCGGGGCGGCCGCCGGCGTCCGGCTCGGGGACGACCATGCGCGGCTGCTCGTACTCCATGTCGAGCAGCACCCCCTGCCCCACGGCCGGCGCCACGGCCTCCCGTGCCGGGCGCAGTAACACCCCCACGGCGACCTTCTCGGGCAGCGGCCAGCCGATCCGGGCCGCCCGCTCCGTCAGGGCGTCCGCCGGATCGCCCCGGTGGTGCTCGGCCAACAGCAGCTCCATCAGGCGGCGTTGCAGACGCAGCCGCTCGCCCGCCTGCCGTGCCGCCGCCTCGGCGTAGCCGCGCACCGACTGGTCGACCAGGCCGTCCAGGTACTCGTAACCCGCGTCCACCAGCTCGTACATCGCGGGCGGCGGAATGTCGACGATCTGGCCGATCTCGGCGAAACGGCGCCAGGCCAGCCGTACGCCCAACCGGTAGATCGCCTGGAGCGAGTCCAGGGAGCGGCCGTTGTAGCCCTCGCCGCGGCCGAAGTCCTGGAAGACGCCCGGCGGTACGGTCGGGCGGCCCTCCGACTTCTCCAGGTGCTCGACGAAAACCTCTATGGCGCGGCGGATGCCGACCAGGGCCATCGGCTCGCCCGACTCATCGAGAACGACGGGCAGTTGGGGGTACTCGCGCTGGATCTCGCGCAGGATCTGCTCGGCGAGGGCCGGGGCGTCCGCCATGACCAGCTCCGCGAACCGGCGGACCTGGAAGCGGGGTACGTCACGCCAGGCCGAGCGGGTGGGGGCCGCCGGAGTGTCGGGGGAAGCCGGGGTGGCAGAGGATGCCGTGGCTGCCGGGGTGCGGATCGCGGCCACGGTCAACTCCCCTGGCCCGCTTGCTCGTACGTGATCAAGGGTGTGTTCGGCTGGTCGGGTGTCGCTTCCAGCAGGGCGACGACACCGAGCGCGGCACCCACCGCGAGTACGGCGGCGAGCGCGACGGTCAGTGCGGCGGCGAGCAGTCTGGACATAGCAGGGTCAGCCTCTCTGCATCCGGAGGTCGTCCCCACCCCGGTGGTGCCAGCCTGTACCCGACCCCTGCCTGTCGGCTTCAGTCTCGACAAGCCGGGACATCCCGTCAAGACATTGACACTTCGTCAAGGTAACCCCTACGGTTCCCGGCCCAAGAACGGCCAGGCATCGACCCCGCGTCAACCCCACAGGAGTGCCGGATGCGCCGTACAGCCTCACCTCTCTCGTTGATCCTGCTGGGCCTCGGCACGTTTCTGCTGGTACTGGCGCCCATGCTCGCCTGGTACGTGGCCCCGCGTGCCGCCGTGAACCCCATCGACATCGACACCACCGCCGTCTACAAAGGCACCGGCAGCGTCTTCGACACCGACAAGGTCGAGACCGTGCCGGACCAGAACATCACCGTCACCCAGCGCGTGCGCGGCAATGTGGCGGAAAGTGAGCGCAGCGGCAACGCCGTCTGGGACGTGATCACCACCGTCGACACCGACAAGTCGCTGCCGGCCGACGACCCGCACGACGCACTGGACTTCACCCCGCACCGCTGGGTGACGGACCGCACGACGACGAAACCGGTGCACTGCTGCGAGGAGACGCCGTACATCGAGGGCGAGGCGTATCTGAAGTTCCCGTTCGACGTGGAGAAACGCTCCTACCAGTGGTGGGACAACACCGGCGGGACCACGATCACCCTGCGCTACGACGGCACCGAGAAGATCCAGGGCTACACGGGATACCGGTTCACCGGGACGGTCGCACCCCGCAAGGTCGGCACCCGGCTCGTCCCCGGCACCCTCGTCGACGAGCCGGACCGGCCGCAGGTGCTGGCCGAGGAGTGGTACTCCAACCACGGGTTCAGGCTGGTCGTGGATCAGGCCACCGGCCGTGTGATCTACGCGCAGACCGGCCCGCGCCGCACCCTGCGGGCGCCCGGCGGCGAGAAGGACGCGGCGGTGCTGCTGGACAGCGAGAAGATCGCGTTCACCACGGCCACGCAGAAGGAGGCCGTACGGCAGGCGAAGCGGGACAGCGGTCTGCTGCGCACGGTGGGCGAGACGCTGCCGATCGGGACTGCTGGGGCGGGATTCGCACTTGCGGTGGTGGGTGGCGTTTTGGTGGTACGAGGCAGGAAGCGCCCTGAATCCCCCGGTACGGCCGAGATGCCCCAGCCGTCGCTCACAATGTGACGTGACGTCAGCTCTAACAAAGCCGGAAATTGTCACGTCGGTGAGTAGCCGTGGCGAACTGCTGGGCGAAAACTGTCCAACCCCACCCGGACACAGCCTGTCCACACCCCACGCACAACGACCGTAAGCAGTCCAGGACCTTTGATACTCCCCACAGGAACCCAAACCCTCCCTCCCCCACGCTGAGTTCCGCACCCTGAGACGAGTTGGAGCACGCATGCCCCAGCACGTGCCCTCCCCTCCCCCGTTCTCGAATTCGCTCGAGCGGGGGGACCCCCATCGCGCCACTCTCCCCTGGGCGTCGCAGCAGCACCCTCCGGCGCTTCCCCCACATCCGCGCCGAATCGTTTTTCTCGCCCACCGTGACCTGGGCAACCGGTCCGCCGGCGGCTCCGAGCTGCTGGTCGACCGCCTCGCCGACGGCCTGACCCACCTCGGCCACCAGGTCACCCTCCTGTGCGGGGGCCCCGCGGCCTACCGCGACTACCGGGTCGTGTCCGCCGGCGGTTCCTACGGCCACTACCTGCGTGCCCGGTCCGCCTTCGCCCGTCAGGTCGGTGACTGCGACCTGCTGGTCGAGGTCTGCAACGGGATGCCGTACTTCGCCCCCCTCTGGCATCGCGGGCCGACGGTGTGCCTGGTCAACCATGTCCACACCGATCTTTGGAAGATGCGGTTCGGCGGGGCGCTGGCGCCTGCCGCGCGCCTCGGGCGAAGACTGGAGCACTGGGCGCTGACCGGTGCGCAGCAGCGGAGTCTGATGGTTGCCGTGTCTCCGTCGACCGCGCAGGCGCTCCGCGGGATCGGCGTCGACCGGGAACGTATCCGTGTCGTGCACAACGGGGTGGAGGAGCCCGGCCCCCTGGGTGACCGCTCGCCGGAGCCGCTGTTCGTGGCCGTCGGACGACTCGTCGAGTACAAGCGGATCGATCTGCTGCTGCGGTTGTGGGAGCGGGTGCGGCCCGTGACCGGGGGGCGGCTCGTCATCGTCGGGGACGGTCCGGAGCGAGCGTCGCTCGAGCAACTCGCCGGGCCCGGTGTCGAGTTCGTCGGTCATGTGTCGGAGGCGGAGAAGCACCGGCTGCTGTGTGCGGCGTGGCTGCTGCTTCATCCCTCGGCCGTGGAGGGGTGGGGGCTCGTCGTCACCGAGGCCGCGACCCGGGAGACGCCGACCATTGCCTTTGATGTGCCTGGGCTGCGGGATTCCGTCGTGGACGGGGAGACGGGTGTGCTGGCCGCCGGGGAATCGTCCTTCGCCGCCGCCTGGTGCACGCTCGCGTTGTCCGGGCATCGGCGGGAGTTGATGGGCAAGGCCGCGCGGGATCGCGCCGCGCGGTATCGCTGGGACCGGACTGTGCGGCAGTTCCTGGCGGTTGCCTCGGAGGCCGTGCGGCGGGGCGACGGGGCGGGGTGTCGTGACGCCTAGACGCCGATTCGGTGAGGCCGTCTCGCGGGTGACGGTGCGTCGTGGCTGGTCGCGCCCGCGCGGCGGAGCCGCAAATGTCACAGCCCCGCGCCCCTATCGGGGCGCTTCACCACCCCCGGTTGCGAAGGACCCCTCCTTTCGGCGGTCCCTTGCTCTCTTCCGGGCGTTCCTCCATGAACAGGACGACCCGGAAGCCTGCTATTCGCTGCTCGCCCGTGACGCCGTCGACCAGGTCGAGGCCTACGACGGACCCGTCGCCGGGCGTACCGTCGTGGACGTCGGTGGTGGTGGCGGGTACTTCACCGACGAGTTCCGGCGGCGAGGTGCGTACGCCTATCTCTTCGAGCCGGACGTGGCGGAACTCGGTGCGAAGCCGCCGGAAGGGGCCGTCGTCGCCGACGGGTACTTGCTCCCCCTGCGCGACGGCGTCGCCGACGTCACCTTCTCCTCCAATGTGCTGGAGCATGTGGCCGATCCGCAGACGTTCCTCAGTGAGCTGGCCCGGGTGACCCGGCCCGGTGGGCTGATCTACGTGTCGTTCACGAACTGGCTGTCCCCGTGGGGCGGTCATGAGTGGGCCCCCTGGCACTACCTCGGTGCCGAGCGGGCCCGCGCCCGCTACCGGCGCCGTACCGGGCGGGCCGCGAAGCACACCCTCGGCGAGAACCTCTTCGCCGTGCACATCGGCGCCACGTTGCGTCAGGTCCGCGCCCGTGACGACGTAGAGGTCGTCTCGGCGCGCTCCCGCTACTGGCCGTTCCTCGCGGAGGCCGTCGTCAAGGCGCCCGGCATACGCGAGTTCGCCACCTGGAACCTCCTCCTCATCCTCAGGCGGTGCCCACCATGACGACGACCACGGTCCAGGCTCCTCCCCCGGCAGCCGTGCCCACCTCCGCGCCCTCCTCGGGGCCGCCGGAGGGGCCGCGCTCGCGGCGCTGGCTGCTGGGGTTCTGGGCCGTGGTGTTCGTGCTGTTGCTGGCGGTGCAGCCGGGGCGGCAGACGTTCGACACCAAGCTGGGTGTGACCGTCGATCCGGGGCAGTTCCTCGCCGATCTCGGGCAGTTGTGGCAGGACGAGGGCAGTTTCGGCGGGATCCAGAATCAGTACTCGGGCTATCTGTGGCCGATGCTGCCGTTCTACTGGCTGGCCGATGTCGTACGGCTGCCGGTGTGGCTGGCGGAGCGGCTGTGGCTGTCGCTGATCGTGTCGGTGGCCTTCTGGGGTGCGCTGCGGCTGGCCGAGCGGCTGCGGGTGGGGAGCGGGGCGTCGCGGCTGGTGGCGGCCGTGGCGTATGCGCTGTGGCCCGTCTTCACCGTCGTCGTCGGGTCCACGTCCGCTGCCGCGCTGCCCGGTGCCCTGCTGCCGTGGGTGCTGCTGCCGCTGACCGACGAGCGGTACGCCGCACGGGTCGCCGCGCTGCGCTCGGCGCTGATCATCCCGTTCATGGGGGGCGTCAACGCCGCCTCCACACTCGCCTCACTGCTCCCCGTCGGCCTCTATCTGCTCTCCCGGCCGCCCGGGCCACGGCAGCGGAAGCTGATCGCGTGGTGGGTGCCGGGGGTCCTCCTGGCGACCGCCTGGTGGGTGATCCCGCTCCTGCTGCTCGGCACGTACGGCGAGAACTTCCTTCCCTACGTGGAGAGTTCGCAGACCACGACCGAGACCATGGCGGCGACGGAAGCGCTGCGCGGCGGCGGCAACTGGGTCGCCTATCTGCACTTCGGTGAGGCCTGGCTGCCGGCCGGCTGGACCGTCGCCGCGTCCGTCGTCGTGATCGTCTGCTCGGCGCTCGCCGCCGGGCTGGGGCTTGCGGGGCTGGCCCGGCGGGACATGCCGGAGCGGCGCTGGCTGGTGCTGACCGTGGTGACGGTCGCGCTGATCCTGCTCGCCGGGTACGGCGGAACGTTCGGGGCACCCTTCCACGGGGTCGTGCAGGACTGGCTGGACGGCGCGCTCGTCCCCTTCCGCAACATCTACAAGTTCCAAACGGGGCTCGCCCTGGCGCTGGTGCTGGGCCTCGCCCATCTGGCGGGCGTGGCGGCCCAGGCCCGCGGGGCACGGCCGGTGCGGGGGCGGCGGTTCGCGCCGCTGATCGCGGCCGTGCTGGTGCTGCCGGGGCTGATGTGGCCGTACCTCAACGGCTCGATCCTCAACCCCGGGTCCTTCAAGGAGATCCCCAAGTACTGGCAGGGCACGGCCGACTGGCTGGAGAAGTACTCCCCCGACGCCCGCGCCCTCGTCGTGCCGGCCACCGCGCACGGCATCTACAGCTGGGGCTCGACCATCGACCAGCCGCTGGACGTCCTGGCCGACTCCCGCTGGGCGCAGCGGGACTACGTCCCCTTCGGCACCCCCGGCAACCGCCGCGCGATGGACGCGGTGGAGCAGGCGCTGGTCAGCGGCGGCCAAGTGCCGGGCCTAGCCGACTACCTGAGCCGCGCAGGGATCCACTACGTCGTCGTCCGCAACGACCTCGACCCGGACCAGATCGGCCACGTGCCGACGACGACGGTGAAGCGGACCCTGGAGCAGTCCGGGTACGAGCGGGTGACGGGCCTCGGGCCGGTCACGACCGGCGGGACGATCGCCCCGGGCACTCCGCTGCAGGTGGAGGGGCTGTATCCGCGACAGCGGGCGGTCGAGATCTACAAGCCGGCCGGCGCCGACGTGCCGCGTCCGCACCAGGCCGGGCTGCAACCGGTCGCCGACACAGCCGTCGTCTCGGGCGGTCCGGAGGCGCTGCTGCCACTGGCCTCCGAACTGCGGGGCAGGGCAAGCGTGTTGACCGGCGACAACCACCCGGGGCTCGGCTCGCCTCCGGTACAGGTGATCGGCGACGGGCTGCGGCGGGCGGACACCCGGTTCGGGCTGGTCAACGCCAACACGTCGTACACGTACACGCGCGACGAGCGCAACGCGCCCGACGCCGCGCAGGACGCGGGCGAGAAGCCGCACCAGATCCTGCCGACGACCGGCCTCGGCCACCAGACGGTGGCCGAGCTGCGCGGCGCACGGTCGGTGACGGCCTCGTCCTACGGCAGCTGGCTCTTCCATCTCCCGCAGTTCGACCCGGTGAACGCCTTCGACGGCAACCCGGACACCGCGTGGACCGAGGGCTCGGAGGGGTCGCCGGTCGGGGAGTGGCTGCGGATCGCGTTCGCGGGCGGCTCGTACGACATGCCGTCGTCGGTCAAGGTCAGGCCGCTGCCGCAGGAGGGTGTGCGGGAGGCGCCGACGCGGGTGCGGGTGGAGACGGAGAAGGGGTCGGCGAGCTCGGTCCTGCGGCCGGACGGCACGACGCAGACGGTCAAGGTGCCCGCGGGTGAGACGAGTTGGATGAAGCTGACGATCACGGACTCCGTCTCCCGGCGGGCCGGACTGACCGGGGCGGGCTTCTCCGAGATCGACCTGCCGGACGTACAGGTGACCCGGCTGCTGCGGCTGCCCACCGACGCCGGGAAGCCGGGGGCCGCCGCCGAGATCGTCTCCCTGTCCCGCACGGCCGACCCCACGGGCCTCTCACCGACGGGCACGGAGGCCGGTCTGCACCGGCGCTTCACGACGTCCGCGGCGGGGTCGTACGAAATGCGGGCGAGTGCGGTGCCGGTGGCGGGCGAGGAGCTGGACCGGCTGCTGTACGAGGTGGCGCCGGAGCAGCAGAACCGGATCGTCGCCACCGCCGACTCCACCGCCCGGCTGGGGGCGGGCCTGTCGCCGCGCAACCTCACCGACGGCGACCTGACCACGGCGTGGATCGCGGGTGACCGGCCCACGATCCACCTCCGCTGGCCCGGAAAGCAGGCGGTGGGAGAGATCGTGCTGGCGCCGGCGGGCGGTCTGGCCACGCGTCCGACCGAGGTGCACATCAGCTCGCCGGACGGTGCGGTGATCGCCGGGGTCGACGAGAACGGCTGGGTCCGCTTCCCGCCGATCACGACCGACCGGCTGGACATCACCATCACCGAGACCGCCCCGCTCACCCTCTACAACCCGATGGTGGACGAGGACCTGCAGCTGCCCGTGGGCCTGACGGAGGCCTACGTCCCGGCCCTCGACCAGTACCGGACCCCGCAGCCGAGGGAGTCCCGGCCGTTCTCGCTGCCGTGCGGGAAGGGGCCGGTGGTCGCGGTGGACGGGGAGCTGTACCGGACGAGCGTGCGCGGCACGGTACGGGACCTGATGGAGCGGCGGCAGGTCGATGTGACGCTCTGTCAGCAGGGGCGTGACGACACCGAGCTGCAGCTGTCGGCGGGTGATCACCGTGTGGAGGGCGGAGACGCGGGGCCGCTCGCGCTGACCGCGGTGACGCTCACGCGCGGCACGATCTCCGAGGCCTCGACCGCCGGGCGTCAGCTGGGCATCCGGGACTGGCTCGGCGACCGGCGCGCGGTGACCGTCGGGTCGGGCGCGGCGAGCTACCTCACGACGTACGAGAACTTCAACGACGGCTGGCACGCCACGCTGAACGGCAAGGAACTGACGCCGGTACGGCTGGACGGCTGGCAGCAGGGCTGGCGGATCCCGGCGGGCGCCGGCGGCACGGTCGAGCTGTCGTACGAGCCGGCGGTGATGTACGAGGGCGGGCTGATCGGCAGCGCGGTCGCGATCGCGCTGCTGGCCGGGCTGGCCCTGTGGCGCCGCCGCGCACCGAACCCGGACGAGCCGCAGCCCGCCCCGCCGCTGCCCGGCCTGTGGCTCGGCACGGTGGCCGTGACGGTGGTGGGCGTACTCATCGCCGGCTGGTTCGCCCTGCTGGTACCGGCCCTGGCGCTGGTGGCGTGGCGCAGGCGTGCGCTGCTGGTGCCGATCGCGCTCGTGGCGCTTGCGGGAGCGGGGATCGCTGCGGCGGTGGGAGCCGGGGAGCCGGTGGGGGCGCAGGACGGCGCCTTCGGGCCCGCGGCTCAACTGCTGGCGCTGATCGGGTTGTTCGCCGGTGTGGTGGGGGTTCGGGAATCGGCGGAGGCGGTCGGATCCGCGGGCGGCCCCGACCGTCGATCGGGTCTGCCCGGCTCCACGGCTGTGCTGCCGCCGGTTGCGGGAGGTGGCGGTGCTTCCGGCACGGCCTCCCCGGAGCGGCCGACGCGCCCCTTGCCGCAGCGGGAGCGGGGCCGCAGTCCGATGGGAACCGAACCTCCCGGCCCGGCGGATCCCCGTACCGACTCGGGGCCGACCGTTTCCGCGCGCGGTCCCGGCGCGCCGGTTCCGGATCCGCCGACCGCGCGGATCGCGCCCCGCAAGCCGCGCTTGCGGGTGACCGGCTCCGAGAGCCCGCCGGAGTCGGACGAGACCGGGAAGGGCGAAGCCACATGACCGCACTGCAGCAGCCCGCACGCGCCGAAGGTCCGCTGCGGCCGCCGGCACGTGTCCCGTTCCCCGTCGTGGACGAGGTCGCCCGGCACTGCCTCCAGGAGGAGGAGCCGGAGACGGTGCACATCGAGGTCCACCTGCCGGGGCCGCTGGACGCGGGGCGACTGCGTACGGCGTTCGGGGAGGCACTGCGCCGGCATCCGCGGATCCTCATGCGGGAGGCGCCGGGGCAGTGGTACCGGCGCCGCTACGAGTGGGAGCTGACGGCGGAACCGGACGTGGAGGTGGTGACCTTCCCGGCGCCTGGACGGGACGCGCTGCGGGACGCACGGACGCGGGCCCTGACCCAGGCGCCGCCGCTGTCGCTGTCACCGCCGATCCGGCTGGAGGTGGTGGAGGGGCCGGGGCCGGTCGAAGGGAGCGAGGCCACCGATGCCGTGGGTGACGCGCGCGCGGCAGGTGCGCCCACCCGTGCCGCCGCACCGAGCGGGTCGCACGGGACCGTGCTGTTCCTGACCATCAATCACACGGCGCTGGACGGCCCCGCCTGCCTCCGGGTCGTCGCCACCGCCGCGGAGCTGTACGGAGGCAGGGACAACTCCCCCGCTGCCCCGCCCACCCGGACGACAGAGACCCAGCCCCTCACCGAGGAGACGCCCTCCAACTGGTCGCCTCCCGCCCGAGTGGCCCCCGGCACCCCCGAGCCCTCGCCCGGCAACGGCATGCTCGTCACCGAACTCCCGCTCCCCCACCGCCCCAAGGGCTCCCCGTACACGGTCAACGACCAGCTGATGGTCACCACCGCGCTGACCCTCGCCCACTGGAACCGCGAGCACGGCGCCCGGCCCCGCCCCCTGCGCATCACCATGCCCGTGGACGACCGCCCCCGTGACGCCACCATGCCCATCGGCAACGGCACCCGGCTCGTGGAAGTCCCCTTCAGTACGGCGGAGTTGGCCGCGCACGGCCCGGACGACATGCCCGCCCTGCTGCACCGCACGGCCACCCGCACCCGTGCCCTCAAGTCCCTGCCCCGCCCCCAACTCGGCCACGGCGCCTCCCTCCTCACCGCCCCCTGGGCTCCGGTCGGCGTCCGCGCCGCCCTCACCCGCGGTCTGCGCAGAGCCGCCGCGCCCTGGACCTCGACCACGCTGCTCAGCAACATCGGCCGTATCCCGTACCCCCTGGACTTCGGCGAGGAGGCCGGTCGCGCGCACGCCGTGTGGTTCTCGGCGCCCGCCCGGATGCCCCGCGGCCTGACCGTCACCACCGCCTCCACCGCGGGCCGTCTCCACCTCGCCCTGCGCTGGTCGCGCGCCCTGCTCAGCCACGGCGACGGCGCCCACCTGCGGGACCTCTTCGAGCACTACCTGCACCGCACGGAGGTGACCCCGTGACGACCTCCCCCGTGAAACCCCCCGAACTGCGCGACTTCTACGAGAACCCCGACGTCCCCGTCGCCTCCGGCACCCCCCGCAGCCGCCGCCAGGCCCGCATGCTCGCCGAGGCCCTGGCGTCCGGGCCGGAAGCGGAGGCGGGGGCAGCCGGCCGTGCACGCACGATCCTCGACATCGGCTGCGGCGACGGCACCGCCGCGGCCACCGCCGCCCCCTACCTCCCCGGCCACCGCATCGTCGGCATCGACTGGTCCCAGGACGCCCTGCGCCGGGCCCGCACCCGGATCCCGTACGCCGTCCGCGGTGAACTCACCGACGGCGGGCTGCCGTTCCGGACCGGCTCCGCCGACGCCGTGCTGTTCAGCGAGGTGATCGAGCACCTCGTCGACCCGGACGCCGCCCTGGACGAGATCCACCGCGTGCTGCGCCCCGGCGGCCACCTGATGCTCTCCACCCCGAACCTGGCCGCCTGGTACAACCGTGCCCTGCTGCTGGCCGGGGTGCAGCCGGTGTTCTCCGAGGTCAGTCTGCGGGGCATCCACGGCCGGCCGGGGCGGGAGGTCGTGGGACATCTGCGGCTCTACACCGCCCGCGCGCTGCGGGAGTTCGTGGCCGCGTCCGGCTTCGAGGTCGTACGCCTCGCGGGCGCCCCCTTCCACGGCGTACCGCGCCCGCTGCGCCCCCTGGACCGGCTGGCCTGCGCCAGACCGCCGCTCGCGTCGATCCTGCTGCTGCACGCACGACGGACCTAGGGGGCGTACACCATGTGGTGGGGAGTGGGCGCGGCCCTGATGGCGAACACCCTGTACAGCCTCGGTTTCGTCCTGGAGAAACGGGCGCTCACCTCACTTCCGCAGGTGAGCATCCGGCAGCCCGCCCGGCTGCTGCGGCTGGTGCTCGGCAGCCCGCTGTGGATCGGCGGCTCGCTCGCCCTCGCCGCCGGTTTCGGAGCGCAGCTCGTCGTCTACCGCACGCTGCCCATCGCCGCCGCGCAGGGCATCTTCGTCTCCGGACTCGTGCTCCTCGTGCTGCTCTCGGCACGGCTGCTGGGAGAGGAGACCAGCGGGCGGGAGCGGTACGCGCTCGGTGCGATCCTCGCCGCGCTGCTGATGGTCGTGCTGTCCCTGCGGGAGGGACCGGGCGGCGGCGAGACCGTCGGCCGGGCCGCCCCGTATCCGCTGATCCTGCTGGTGTGCGTGCCCTCGCTGGCGGCGGGCGTGTGGCTGTACAACTCCGCCGAGCGCAGGGCCCGGCACCGGCACCGGCTGCCGACGACCGGCGTCGAGTACGGGGTGGCGGTGGGGCTGCTGTACGGGGTCAGCTCGCTGGCCATCAAGGGAGTGTCGAGCTATCTGACGACGAGCGGAATCGGCGGCGCCGTACTGGATCTGCTGCGCTCGCCGTACCCGTACCTCCTGCTGTTCACCGGCGCGTTCGGGCTGGTCATGTCGCAGGCGGCGCTGCAACGCTGCCGGGCCTCGCTGATCGTGCCGGTGTGCACGACGGTGACCTGCCTGTACACGGCCGTACTCGGCACGCTGTCGTTCGGCGAGGCGCTGCCCGAGGAACCGCTGCGGCTGGCGCTGCGGGTCGCGGGTACGGCGCTCGCCGTCGTCGTACTGCTGTCGATGCCGAGGCACGACCCACCGGCCGCACCGTCTCCCCAATCCCCGATCGGAGCCAAGGAGTTGACCCCACCATGAAGCCCGACGACCCGTTGCTCCAGATCCTGGCGTGCCCACTCGACAAAGGGCCGTTGCACCTCGTCGTGCCGGACGGGCCGGGTGCGGCGGAGGAGGCGGCGGCCGAGGCGCTCTACAACCCGCGCCTGCACCGCCGTTACCCGATCGTGGACGGCATCCCCCAGCTGCTGCCGGCCTCGGGGGAGCAGGTCTCCGACGACGAACACGAGGAACTACTCAAACGGATGGCCCCATGACCCTGGCCGCGAGCATCGCCCCCCTGCTGCCCACCCGCCTGGTCGCCGCCGTCGCCCGGGCCGTGTACCCGCGCTTCGAGCCCGAGCTGGCCCGGCTGGCGGAGCTGTGCCCCGCCGGGTGCGGGACGGCCGTGGACGTCGGCGGATGGTACGGCCCGTGGACGCGGCGACTGTCGAGAAGGGCCCGCCGGGTGGTGACCGTGGAACCGGTCCCGCACCTCGCGCGGCTCCTCGCCGCGACCGCACCGCCCAACGTCCGGGTCGTACAGGCCGCGGCGGCCGAGCGCCCCGGCGCGGCCCGGCTCTGGCTGCCGCCGCACGACGCGGGCGACCGGGGGGTGTCCTCCCTGGTCCGCCGGAACATCCACGCCACGGCGCTGCCGGTCAGCTGCGTCACCCTCGACGAACTCGGCCTCAAGGACGTCGGTTTCGTCAAGGTCGACGTGGACGGCAGCGAGCTCGCTGTGCTGCGCGGCGCGACCGGACTCCTCGCGCGCGACCGGCCCGCCCTGTTCGTCGAGCTGGAGTCCCGCATCCAGCCGATCGCCCCGGTGCTGACGTATCTCTCCCTGCTCGGCTACGACGGCTGGGTCCTGCCGGGCCGCGACTGGATCCCCCTGTCCGCCTTCCCGCTGGAGGCCCACCAGGCCGAGGCAGCCCATGTCGTCACCCACGGCCTGCTGCGCCGGGTGCTGCCGTTCCGCGGCCCCCGGTACGTCAACTCGGTCCTCTTTCTCCCCGACGGCCGCCGCCCCGTGGGCGACGATGGATCGCATGCCCTCCGGAAAGCACCCCGCTAGCCCCTTCACGCCGCTCGACTTCCAGCTGGTGCTGCTGCGCCGCATGGCCGACCACAACCCGGACCTCGTGGACGGCGCCCGCCACGAACTGGGCGTCTCAATCGCCGACATGCGCGAGGCCAACAAGCGCTGGCAGGCGATGGTCCGCTCCCCGCGAGCCCGCGGGGCCGCCTCCCGCTACCGCTCCGTGCTGGGCGCACCCGAGTCGGTCATCACCCGCAAGGTCGGCGACCTGGACTGCGAGGCCTGGCTGTGGCCGGTCCCGCTCTGGCCCGGCCTCCGCTTCGAGGTGCTGCTCGCCCCGAACGGCGCGGTCTGGAACGAGTGGCTCGTCCGCGCCCCGGGAGCCGAGGCCCCACCCCTGCGAACCCTGTCCGACCTCACCCCTTGGTCCTGCACGGTCGACGAGGCGGCCCGCGCCTTCGCCCCCGCCCGGCCCCTGGAGGGAACGGCCCCGACACGCTGGGGTCTGGCGTTCGCCGCGCCGGACGGGGAGGGCGTGCGGCGTGAGGTGGTGGCGGAGTTCACGTGGGGGTTGTTGCAGCGGGTGGCGGTTCGCGGCTAGCCGACGGCCGCGGCGAGAATCGCCGCCACGACCCCCGGCACCGACCCGGGATGCAGCGACAGGAACAGATTCGGCTCGACGAGCTCCAGCTCCATCACCCGCGGCTGCCCGCCCGGCCCGTCCTCACCGTCGACGAGGTCCACGCGCGCGTACAGCAGCTCGGCGGTGTGCGGTACGGCGGCCAGGGCGCGTTCGGCGACGGTGAGTTCGGCCGGGGTGGGGGTCCAGGGTCCGAGGCCGGGGTGGGCGACCTTGTGCTCGTCGTACGGCGTGCCGGGGGTCAGGACGGCACCCTTGCGGCTGGCGTGCAGCAGGCGGCCGCCGTAGAACTGCAGGGCTCGCTCCCCGCTGACGTCGATGCCCTGCACATACGGCTGCACCATCGCCGTGAGCCCCTCGGCATGCATGCGCGCGAGGTGCCGTACGGCCGTGTCGTGCCCGTCGGGCGTGTACCGGGCGGCGAAGCGGGCGCCGGCGCCGGAGGTGGGCTTGATGACGTACTCGTGGTCGAGGGGGAGGTCGGGGGTGTCACCGGGGGCGAAGTAGCGGGTGGGCACCACGGGCAGCCCGGCCTCGGCGAGGTCGCCGAGGTAGCGCTTGTCGGCGTTCCAGCGGACCACCTCGGCCGGGTTCGCCAGCCGGGTGGCCTTGCCGCAGCGCTCCGCCCAGGCCAGGAACTCGTCCGCGCGCCAGCTGTAGTCCCAGGTGGAGCGGATCACGGCGAGGTCGTACCCGCCCCAGTCGACCTGCTCGTCGTCCCAGTACACGGTCTCCGCCTCGGCCCCGGCCTCCCGCAGCGCCCGCACCAGCACCGGGAGGTCGCGGTCGACGGCGACCTCGGGGCCGGGACGGCAGGTGACGAGGGCGATGCGGGCCACGGTGGGTTCCTCCAGGTCGGACGCAGACAGGACGGCAGGCAGCACGGCCGGTAGCACGGCTGTGCGATCCGCAGGCTAACAAGCGCTTCCCGGGCAGCGCTCCCGGAACCGTGGCGGGCCGCTTGACCTTCACCTTCGGTGAAGCCACAGCATCGGTGCCGAGGAACCGGAGGGGATCTGGATGCGCGAGACCATGCTGACGATCGGGGCCTTCTCGAAGGCCTGCCGCCTGTCGCCGAAGGCACTGCGGCTGTACGACGACCTGGAGCTGCTCAAGCCCCGCCGGGTCGACCCGGACACCGGGTACCGGTACTACGCCGTCGACCAGCTGGAGCGGGCCCGCCTGGTGGCGTGGCTGCGGCGGCTCGGCATGCCGCTGGCCCGCATCCGTCAGGTGTGCGCGTTGCCGCCGGCCGACGCCGCCCACGCGATCCGCGCCTACTGGGCGCAGGTCGAGGTGGAGACGGCCGTACGGCGGGATCTCGCCGCGTTCCTCGTCGACCAACTCGTCGCAGTACCGAGGAAGGACCACCATGCTGGAACTCCGCTACGCCGCCCACTCCGACCGGGGCCGGACCCGCCCCGCCAACCAGGACACCGCCTACGCCGGCACCCGGCTGCTCGCGGTGGCCGACGGCTTCGGCCCCGCGGGCGTCCCCGCGAGCAGCGCGGCAGTGGAGGCGCTGCGCTTCCTGGACACGGCCGAACTCCCGGCGGGCGACGTCCTGAACCTGCTGGAGGAGGCGGTGCGGGGCGCCACGGAGGCGGTCCGGGACGCGGTGGACGGTACCTCCGAGGACGCCGGTACGACCCTGACGGCACTGCTGTGGACGGGCTCCCGGCTGGCCCTGGTCCACATCGGCGACTCCCGCGCCTATCTGCTCCGCGACGGCGCCCTGTTCCGCGTCACCGAGGACCACACGCTGGTCCAGTCGCTGATCGACGAGGGCCGGCTGACACCGGAGGAGGCCACGAGCCACCCCCAGCGCTCCCTGCTCCTGAAGACCCTCTCCCCGGCCACTCCCCCGGACCTGCGCCTCCGGGACGCCGAGCCCGGCGACCGCTATCTCCTCTGCTCCGACGGCCTGTCCACGGTCGTCCCCGACGCCCGTATCCGCCATCTGCTCACCACCGCCCCGTCCCCCGACACCGCCGTACACGCCCTGATCGACGCGGCGAACGAGGCGGGCGGCCCGGACAACGTGAGTTGTGTGGTGGCGGACGTGGTGGGGGCGCCGGCCTGACCGACGCTCTCTACCGGTCCTCTTCCTCCGGCTGCCAGTCCAGCAACCGCACCTTCGCGACCGTACGGACATGGCGGCGCATCGCCGCTGCCGCCCGACCGGGCCGCCGGTCGGCGATGGCGTCCAGGATGGCCTGGTGCTGGGCGAGGGAGCGGGCAGGGCGGTGCGGCTGGCGGAGCGACTCCGTGCGGCTCTCGGCGATCTGGTCGGCGATGGAGCGCATGAACTCGGCGAGGATGCTGCTGTGGGCGGCGGCGGTGACCGCGGCGTGGAAGAGGCGGTCGCCCTCCACGCCGTGACCGTCGCCCTCGATCTCCCCGGCCATGTGCGCGAGGGCCGCCCGCATCGCCGCGAGGTCGTCGTCCGTACGGCGCTCCGCGGCGAGTTCGGCGAGTTTCGTCTCCAGGGCCTCGCGGGCCTCCAATACGTCGGGGAGGCGCCTGCGGCGCTCGACCAGCTTCTCGACCGGCTCCACGTCGAGGCTGTCGCGGACCAGGTACGTGCCGCCGCCGTGCCGCGCCTCCACCAGACCCTGGACCTCCAGGACCACGATGGCCTGCTTCACCGAGGCGCGGCTGACGCCCAGCCGTTGTGCCAGGTCCCGTTCGGGCGGCAGGCGGTCACCGGCACGCAGGCCGCCCTCGGTGACGTACTGCCGAAGCCGGTCGAGCACCTGCTCGTACAGGCGCTGTTTGGCCATGGGGCGCAGGGCGTCGGTCACGGGCTCCCCCTCTCGTCGGGAGCGTAACACCGGGACCCCGAGTGGAAGAGTGGCTCAGCCAATTTGCGCGCGACCCCTTGACGCGCCCGCCGAGCGCACCCACGCTAACCAGCCAGGCGCCCCGATTGGCTCAGCCACTCGTCCACTCATCCCCTCACTTTCCCGCGCTCTCACTCCCTCTCCTTCGCCTTCCTTCCGCTTTCCATCGCTCGGGACCCAAAGACGGGAGCCCGCATGTCCCCCGAACTCATCTCGATCCTCGTCCTCGCCGTGGTGTTCGTCATCGCCACCACCCGCTCGATCAACATGGGCGCGCTCGCCTTCGCCGCCGCCTTCGCCGTCGGCACCCTCGTTGCCGACCTCGACGCGGACGGCATCTTCGCCGGCTTCCCCGGGGACCTCTTCGTCGTCCTCGTCGGCGTCACGTACCTCTTCGCGATCGCCCGCGCCAACGGCACCACCGACTGGCTGGTGCACGCCTCGATCCGGCTCGTCCGGGGCCGGGTGGCGCTCATCCCCTGGGTGATGTTCGCCCTCACCGGCGCGCTCACCGCCATTGGTGCCGTGAGCCCCGCCGCGGTCGCGATCGTCGCGCCGATTGCGCTGAGCTTCGCCGCCCGCTACGGGATCAGCCCGCTGCTGATGGGCGCGATGGTCGTGCACGGCGCCCAGGCCGGCGGCTTCTCGCCGATCAGTATCTACGGCTCGATCGTCAACGGCATCGTCGAACGCGAGAAGCTGCCGGGCAACGAGATCGCGCTGTTCCTGGCCTCGCTGGTCGTCAACGTCGTCATCGCGGGCGTGGTGTTCGTCGTATGCGGGGGGCTCCGGCTGTGGCGGCAGGGCTCGATGCCAGAGGGCGACGCAGGCGCCCTGAAGGGGCGCGGGGAACTGCGCGACCAGCCACAACGGGCCGGCACAGGAACGACGACAGCTCCTGGCACCCACCCCTCCCCCACCACGACCGCCACCCGCGAAACGACCCCTGCCCACACCACCACCTCCGCCCTCCCCCTCACCCCACCCCGTACAGCGACCCTCCTCTCCCTGGTCGCCCTCGTCATCGCCGTCCTCGTCCTCGACCTGGACGCGGGCCTGACCGCGATCACCCTCGCCGTCGTCCTCAGCGCCGTCTGGCCGGATGACAGCCGCAAGGCCGTCGGCGAGATCGCCTGGCCCACGGTGCTGCTGATCTGCGGTGTGCTGACGTACGTCGGCGTGCTCGACGAGATGGGCACCATCACCTGGGCCGGCGAGGGTGTCGGCGGCATCGGCGTGCCGCTGCTGGCCGCCGTCCTGCTCTGCTACATCGGCGCGCTCGTGTCGGCGTTCGCCTCGTCCGTCGGCATCATGGGCGCGCTCATCCCGCTCGCCGTGCCGTTTCTGGCGCAGGGCGAGATCGGGGCGGTCGGCATGGTGGCGGCGCTCGCGGTGTCGGCGACTGTCGTGGACGTGAGTCCGTTCTCGACGAACGGCGCGCTGGTACTCGCCGCGGCACCGGACGTCGACCGTGAGCGTTTCTTCCGGCAGCTGATGGTGTACGGAGGGATCGTGGTGGCGGCGGTGCCCGCGGTGGTGTGGCTGGTGCTGGTCGTGCCGGGCTGGGGGTAGGTCGTAGACCTACGAGCACGACACGACGGGCGACCAGGCGACAACAGACAGAGACAGCTGAGGAGTACGACGCGTGTCCACTCTCTTCCCGGCCCTGACGGCCGGTCCGGCCGGGCGAGTTGCCCTGCGGTTCGGTGACCGGGCCCTGACCTACGCGGAGCTCTCCGCCGCGACCGGTGCCCTCGCGGGCCGGATCGCGGGCGAGGCGCGGGTCGCCGTGTGGGCGACGCCGACCCTGGAGACCGCCGTCGCGGTGGTCGCGGCGCTGGAGGCCGGGATCGCCGCCGTACCGCTCAACCCGAAGTCGGGCGAGAAGGAGCTGGGGCACATCCTGTCCGACAGCACGCCGAGTCTCGTACTCGCCGCACCCGGCGATGAACTCCCCTCACCCGTCCGCGAGTTGGCGCGGGTGGACGTGGACGTACGGGCCGCCGCGCCCCGCCCGACCGAGCAGGCCGGCGAGAGCGACCCGGCCCTCGTCGTCTACACCTCCGGCACCACCGGCCCACCCAAGGGCGCGGTCATCCCCCGCCGGGCGATCACCGCCACCCTGGACGCGCTCGCCGACGCCTGGCAGTGGACCGGCGACGACACCCTCGTGCACGGCCTGCCGCTGTTCCATGTGCACGGCCTGGTCCTCGGCATCCTGGGCCCGCTGCGCCGCGGCGGATCCGTGCGCCACCTGGGCCGGTTCGACACGGACGGCGTCGCACGCGAGCTGAACGACGGCGCGACCATGCTGTTCGGCGTGCCGACGATGTACCACCGCATCGCCCAGGTGCTCCCCGCGGACCCGGGGCTGGCGCAGGCACTCGGCAAGGCCCGCCTGCTGGTCTCGGGCTCCGCCGCGCTCCCCGTCCACGACCACGAGCGGATCACGGCCGCGACCGGACAGCGGGTCATCGAGCGGTACGGCATGACGGAGACGCTGATGAACACCAGCGTCCGCGCGGACGGCGAGCCGCGGCCCGGTGCGGTGGGCGTGCCGCTGCCGGGCGTGGAGCTGCGGCTGGTGGAGGAGGACGGGACACCGATCACGTCGTACGACGGCGAGACCGTGGGCGAGATCCAGGTGCGCGGCCCGAACCTGTTCACCGAGTACCTCAACCGCCCCGACGCGACGGCGGCCGCGTTCACCGAGGACGGCTGGTTCCGCACCGGCGACATGGCGATGCGCGACCCCGACGGGTACGTCCGGATCGTCGGCCGCAAGGCCACCGACCTGATCAAGAGCGGGGGTTACAAGATCGGGGCGGGCGAGATCGAGAACGCCCTCCTCGAGCACCCGGGCGTGCGGGAGGCGGCCGTCACCGGCGAACCGGACGCCGACCTGGGCGAGCGGATCGTGGCGTGGATCGTCCCGGCGGATCCCCAATCACCTCCGGGAGCCGTTGAGTTGGCTGACCATGTCGCCGCCCGCCTGGCCCCGCACAAGCGGCCGCGCCGGGTCCACTACCTCGACGCCCTCCCCCGCAACGACATGGGGAAGATCATGAAGCGGGCCCTGGCCCATGACTGAGCGGCGCCCCTCGGCACGCGAGACGATCGCGCTGGTCGCCGACGACTCGACCTTCACCGAACTCCCGTACCCGGCAGGGGACTCCGGGCCGGACGGCCCGCTCGGCTGGCAGGGCTACGACGCCTCACGCGCGCGTGCCGGCGAGCGCACCGGTGAGGAGGAGTCGGTCGTCTGCGGCACGGCGAGCGTGGCGGGCACCCGGGTCGTGCTGCTGGTCTTCGAGTTCGGCTTCCTGGGCGGCTCACTCGGCCGGCGCACCGGGGACCGCCTGGAGGCGGCGTACACCCATGCCCGCACCCACCGCCTCCCGGTCGTCCCGCTGGTCGCCACCGGCGGCAGCCGGATGCAGGAGGGCATGTTCGCGCTGACCCAACTCCAGCGCGTGGCACGGCAGTCGACGCTCACCCGGGAGGCGGGCCTGGCGCAGATCGCGGTCCTGCGGGACCCGACGACCGGCGGCGGCTGGGCCACCCTCGGCGCGGGCGCCGACGTGACCCTCGCCCTGTCCGGCGCCCAGGTCGGCTTCGCGGGCTCCCGGGTCCGCCCGCCCGATGCCGATCCGGCGGCGTACACGGCGCAGGCGCAGCTGGCGGCGGGGGCGGTCGACGCGGTGGTCCGGCCGCAGGAGCTGCGGGCGGAGCTGGGGCGGTGGCTGCGGCTGCTGGCGGGACCGCCCGCGCTGGAGGCGCCGGTACCCCCCGCCCTGGGCACGCCCGACCTGCCGGCCACCGGCTGGGAGGCGGTCCGGCGGGCCCGTGCCCCGCAACGCCCGCACGCCGAGGCCTACTTGGACGCCTGCTTCACCACCCGCGTCACGATCAGCGGCGATCGCTGCGGCGGCACCGACAACGCGGGCATCCGCTGCGGCTTCGGCACCCACGACGGCCGTACGGTCGCCTACGCCGCCCAGACCGGCACCGCCACCCGCCCCGCCGGCTACCGCACCGCCACCCGCCTGATCCGCCTCGCGGACCGGCTAGGCATCCCGGTGCTCACCCTGGTGGACACGCCGGGCGCCGCCAACGACGCGGAGGCGGAGCGGCAGGGGGTCGGCGCGGCGATCGCGGACCTTTTCGCCGCGGTGGCCGGCGCCCGCGTCCCGATCACCACGCTGCTCATCGGCGAGGGCGGCTCGGGCGGCGCGCTGGCACTGGCGGCACCGGGCAACACCTGGGCGACGCCCGACAGTTACTTCTCGGTGATCGCGCCGGAGTTGGCGGCGGCGATTCTGAAGCGAGGGGTGGGGGAGGTGGAGGCGACGGCGGATCAGCTTCGGATTCGGCCGCAGGATTTGGTGGAGTTGGGGGTGATCCGGGGAGTCGTCGAAAGGTAGGCGGTGTCGCGGGGAGGGGTGGGAAACCGGGACAACCCCAACTGCCTTCCAGGACAATGGGCATGCTTGACGAACGACGACGAGCAGCGGGATGACGGGGGCGTCATGACAGGCCTGAAGGGTGCCGAGTGGCACGCCCGGATCGAGTGCGGCGGCCGGGTGTCCGGCGCGGGCTTCCTGGTGGCCCGCGACAAGGTGCTGACCTGCGCGCATGTCGTCGAGAACAGCGACCTCGACCCGGTGACGGTGACCTTCCCGCAGCGTCCGGCGGACGCTCCCGTGGCCGCGCGGGTCGTCGTGCACGGCGGCTGGGACGGCCGCGCCTGCGAACTGGGCGATCTGGCGGTTCTGGAGCTGGACCGCGAGGTGCCGATCACCCCGGCCCCGCTCGCGCCCGCCGACGTCGCGCTCGGCGACCGCAAGCTCGTCGCCTACGGGTTCCCGGCCGGGTACGACGTCGACGGCACGATCGCCGAGTTCCGCGGCGTGACCGAGTGGCTGATCAGCGGGGAGTGGATCCAGCTGGAGGCCTGGAGCGGCCACGGCCAGCCGCTCGCCGTCGGCTTCAGCGGCGCCGCGGTCGCCCTGGTCGACACCGGTGAGGTCATCGGCATGGTCACGGCAGCGGCCCGCCCGCACGACGTGCGCACCGGCCGGATGATGCCCACACATGTCCTGGCCCGCTACTGGCCCGACCTGAGCGCGCTTGTACCGGTGCCGGGGTCCGCACGCCCGTGGGGGACGCCGGGGCCGGGGTACGTCCGGGGCGCACCGTTACCGGGCACCGGACACGCCCATGACGTGTCCGGGCCGCCCGCTCCACGTCCGGTGCGCTCCCACTGGACGCCCGCCCCCGGTCCAGCGCGCCCGCCCGGAGCGCCCGCCGCGGTCGCCGGCCATCCCGACGGCCCCCGGCTGCGCGCCCTCGTCGAGAAGGCCGCCCGTGCCGGTCTCGACTGCGATCCCGTGCGGCTGTACGCCGGCGCGGCCGGGCCGTTCGATCCGTTGCCGCCGGCCGAGGGGTTCGGGTCGCTGTGGGCGGCGGCATGGTTCGCGCTGTGCGAGGTGGACGACCCGGCCACCGTGACGCGGTTCACGGACCGGCTCGACGCCCTGCTCACCGCCCCGCCCCGGGCCGAGACCGGCGCCATCCTGGTCGAGCTCGGTCACAGCGGCGCCGGTGACGACCTGGTGCGGGTCGAGGTGTCCGCGTACAGCGCGGGGCGCCGGCACCCGGTCCCCGCGGAGACCGTCCCGAAGGCCCGGCTGCGGGCGTGTGTCCAGGACCGTATCGAGGACGCGTTCTGTCATCTGACGCCCGGCGCCGACGAGTTGATCGCCTTCGCGCTGCCCCGCGACTGGCTGGACTGGCCGGTCGACCGCTGGGAGAAGGGTCCCGACGACGACACCCCGCTGGGCTGCGTCCACCCGGTGGTCGTCACCGACCACGCCCGGCGCAGAACCAGCACCCGACACGTCCTCACCAGCGCCTGGCAACGCCTGGACTCCCGCGCGGGCGCCCGCGTGCACCGCGTGTCCTGCGGCGGCGCCGAGGACCCCAGAAAGCTCCGGCTGGCCCTGCTGCAGTCCGAGATCTGTCTGGCGGGCTTCGGCGCGACGCCCCGCGCGGCCCGCACCCGCCCGCACTTCGAGACGTCGGTCACCGCACCGGCACCGGTGATCGTGTGGACGCGGCGGGGCTGCGACCCTCAGGAGGCGGACTGCGCGAGCAGCGACGACTGCCCCGGTACGGCGTTCCTGGACGCCCTCGACGGACTCGTCTCCCGAGTGCCGCCCGCCCAGCTCCCGCGCCGCGTCCTGAGTCTGCGTCAGCGGGCCGACGCGGAGGACGACCACTGGGCGCGTGACATCCAGCTTCTGTGGGACGACCCACGCCGCTTCACCGACCCGCACGCCACGGCCGTACACACCCGGTCACCCGTCGCCTGACCCGCCCCGCCCCGCACCCGCCCCGCACCCGCACCCGCCCCCGGAGAGAGCGCACCATGCCGCACTGGTCCGTCTACACCGGCACCAACGAGCCGCACGACGGCATCGCCGAGCTGCCCGTCCCGCCGCCCTGGCGGGCCTTCGACGGCGGCCCCGCGCTGCCGCCGCCCGCCGACACCGACGACGAGTCGGCCGTCTCACCGGACCGCGCACACCGGGCAAGGACGTACGTGCCGACACCGGAGAGCATCCAGCTGGTCAACGCCGCCCTGTGTCTGCGCCGCCCGCTGCTGGTCACCGGCCCGCCCGGCACGGGCAAGTCGTCCCTCGCCTACGCCGTCGCCCGCGAGCTGCGCCTCGGCCCCGTCCTGCGCTGGAACATCACCAGCCGCAGCACCCTCGCCGACGGGCTCTACCAGTACGATCCGCTGTCCCGCCTGTACGCGGCGCGGCGGGACGGCGGCCACGGCCCGGCCCCCGACGGCGTCGAGGACCACCTGCGGCTGGGTCCGCTCGGCACGGCCCTCCTCCCCTACGACCGCCCCCGCGCCCTCCTCGTCGACGAGATCGACAAGAGCGACCTCGACCTGCCGAACGACCTGCTGAACATCCTGGAGGAGGGCCAGTACGAGATCCCCGAACTGGTACGCGCGGCCCGCCACTCCCCCGACAGCAGGGCCCAGGTCCTGGCCGACGGCACGGACACCCCCGCGCCGGTCCTGCGCGGCCGGGTCCGCTGCCGTGCCTTCCCCTTCGTCGTCCTGACCAGCAACGGCGAACGCGAGTTCCCGCCGGCGTTCCTCCGCCGCTGCGTCCGCCTGCGGCTGCGCCGCCCCGACCACACCCAGCTCACCGACATCGTCCGCGCCCACCTCGGCGAACCCGACGCACAGGCACAGACCCTGATCACCGACTTCCTGACCCGTGCCGGCACCGGCGAACTGGCCACGGACCAGCTCCTCAACGCCATCTACCTCACGGGCGTCGCAGGCCTCGAAGCGGACTCCCGCGAGAAGCTGGCCGAACAGCTGATGCCGTATCTGAGCACGGCGGCTGAGGGCGATGGGGTCTGAGGGGCGAGGTCCTGAAGGGCTGAGGGCCGAGTCACCGGGTCCGAACGAACGGGGGCCGGACGGGAGGGACTCTGACGGGCGGGAGTTGCCTGCCATTGCCCGGCTGGCCGCCGTCCTGGCCGCCGGCGCGCATGCGGACGCCTCCCCGGAGGCCGGACCCACGTCCCGTGAGATCGCCGAACTGCTGTGGTTCGCCCAGCAGTTGACCGCAGAGAAGGGCGGCGGTCCCGGTCGGGCGGCGGCGCCCGACAGCCGTACCCACCCCACGGCGCCCGCCGATACGCCCCGCACCCCCACCGCCTTACCACCACACCCCGCCCCACCACCCCCCGAACACCCCCGGCCCCCCACCCCACCCCGCGACGACCGCATCCCCCTCCATCTCCCGGAGTCCCCGCACCCCGACCCGCAGCGCCCGCGCGGCGGCACCCCGTTCCTCGCCCCCGCGCCCCCGATGCTGCCCCACCCCCTCGCCCTGCAACGCGCCCTACGTCCCCTCAAGCGCCAGGTGCCCGCGCCCCGTGCCCGACTCCTCGACGAGCACGCCACCGCCGACCGGATCGCACGGCTGGGCGCGCACCCGGACGTCTGGCTGCCGGTCCTGCGCCCGGCCCCCGACCGCTGGCTGCGCCTCAATCTGGTCCACGACGCGGGCCCGACGATGCCCGTCTGGCGTCCCCTCGTGCGCGAACTGCACACCGCGCTCGCCCAGTCGGGCATCTTCCGCACGGTCACCGTGCACCGCGCCGGCCCCGACGGCCGCGCGCCGCACGTCCCCGCGCTCGCCGACGGCCGCACCGTCACCCTGATCGTCAGCGACTGCATGGGCCCGCAATGGCGCCCCGGCCCGGCGGGCGACCGCTGGTACCGCACCCTGCGCCGCTGGGCGTCCCGCATGCCCCTGGCCGTCGTCCAGCCACTGCCCGAACACCTCTGGCACACCACGGCCCTGCCCGCTGCCCCCGGCCTGCTCACCACGCCGGCCTCGGCGGCACCGTCCGCCGCGCTCGCCTTCACGCCGTACGACCCGCACGACGCGGACGACCGGGCCGTCCCCCTCCCCGTCCTGGAACCGGCACCGGCCTGGCTCGCCAACTGGGCCGCCCTGATCGCCGCGCCGGGCGGCGGCCACGCACCCGGCTCCCTCGCCTGGCTGCCACCCGCGCCCGTGCCGCCCGCCGAACCGGCCCCCGACGTCGCGTCGTTGCCGGCGCAGGACCTGGTGCTGCGCTTCCGGGCGACCGCGTCCCCGGAGGCGTTCCGCATCGCGGGTCATCTCGCCCTGGCCGACCCCTCCCTGCCGGTGATGCGCCTCGTCCAACGCGCCCTGGACCGCAGTCCCCGCCCCCAGCACCTGGCCGAGATCATCCTGAGCGGCATGCTGACGGCGACCGGCGGGCCACCGGGGTCGTACGCGTTCCGTCCGGGCGTACGGGAGTTGCTGCTGCGGTCATTGCCACGCACGGCTCGGACGCGCACGCGGGAGTTCCTGGCCCGGGTGGGCGGGCTGATCGACGAGCGGGCGGGGGTCGCGGCGGGTGAGTTCCGGGCGGAGGTCAGGCGGGGACGGGGGGCGGACGGAGACGGTGGGTCGGGGCCGGCGTTCGCGACGGTCAGTGCGGAGACGGTACGGCGGCTCGGCGACGGTGCGACGGCGGGCCTCTTCGCCGGGCGTTATCGGCTGCTGAGGCGGCGGGGGCCGAGCCGGCGCATGTGGGCGGCCGTCGACGCGTGGACCGACGTGCCCGTGGTCGTGCACCGCTATCCGCCCCAGGACGCCCCGCAGGAACGGTTCCTGCGGGAGGCACGGGCACTGGCTGAGCTGCGGCATCCGAACGTCGTCCGCGTACTCGACTACGGCGTCGAGGGCGAAACGCCCTATCTGGTCGCCGAGTTCACGGACGGCGTCACCCTGGCCGAACTGCAGCTGGGCAGCGGGCCGGGGGTCTCCTTCCGGGTGTTCGCCCAGTTGGTCGTGGATGTCGTGCCCGCGCTGGAGGCCCTGCACGAGCGCGGCCTGGTGCGCGGGCAGGAGGGCTGGGACGGCCTGCTGCTGCGGCCGGACGGATCAGCGGTGATCAGCAGGTTCGCGCTGGGGGAGCAGGCGGAGGCACACGACCCGACGTCGGACTTCCTCTTGTTCCGGTCGCTGCTCAGGGACCTGGCCTCGCACAGCCCGGTCAGCCTGCGCTTCCAGCGGACGATGGCGGAACTGACGCGGGGCGATGACCTGGCCGACACCGTACGACGGCTGCCGACCTCGACCGCCTTCGCATGGGCGACGGGTGAGATGGAGGCGGATCGGCTGCGCGTCACCATGCTCGGCCCGCTGAACATCCGACGCGCCGGCCGCTTCCTCACCCTCCCGTCCCCGGAGGCCCAGGCCCTGCTGTGCATGCTCCTCTTCCAGCACGGTCGCCGCGTCGGCCTCGACACACTGACCGAGGGACTGTGGGAGCAGCCTCCGCCGGCCACGGAGGCGGTACGCCGCCTTCGCGGGATGGCCTCGGGCCTGCGCCAATGCCTCGGCCCCGGCACCCTCGCCGAACTCCCCGACGGCTACGCGCTCCATCTGCCGGGCGACTACATCGACGTACAGCACGTCGAGGAGCTGATCGCCGACCGCACCGACGACATGGCCCTGGATGCCCAACGCTCCCTGATTCAGGATGCCTTGAGCCTGTTCTACGGCGATCCGCTGCTCGGCATTCCCGGCCCCGCCGCCAAGGCAGCCCGCGCCCGACTGCGCGGCCTGCGCCTCAGCCTGTACGCCACCCGCGCCGAAATCAACCTGGAAATGGGCCTCTTCGGATGGGCGGCAACCGATCTCACCGCCCTCGTCCGGGACCACCCGGACCGCGAGGACTTCCGTCGGCTGCACATCGTGGCGCTGAAACGGTCGGGGCGCATCGCGGAGGCGATCGAGGCGTACGAGTCGTACGAGGAGTACCGGCAACGGCAGTACGGCGAACCCATCGAACCGGACCTGCGGGAGCTGTACCACGAACTGCGTGCCGCCCCACGCCCGACGATCGTCCTCGAGGCCGAGGGTCTGAGCGAGCATCCGGAGGCCCACCGCGTCCTCGGCCGAGCCACGGACCGCATGCTGTCCGCCGCACTGCCGCAGGACCAGTACGAAGTGCTGGCCCGCGACAACGGCTACGTCGTCCTCGCCGAGCCCGACGCCGCCGTCCTGCCGGTCGTGAGCGCTGCGCTGCTCCAGCTTCCGGTCGCGCTCGCCGAGTTGACCGACCCACCGAGGTTCCGGGTGACGTTCTGGCACACGCCGTGGATCGCGGGCAACGACGAGTCGGCCATCCCCGTCGACGTGCGGGCCGCCCTGGAGTCCATCACCGCGGACATCACGGTCGTCGTCTCTCCGGAGCTGCGCGCCGAGCTCTCCAGCACTTCGGCGTTCCTGCCACTGCATCGCAGCACCGCAGGGTCCCCGCCCATCGCCTGGTACTGCCCCTTGTCCCTGCGGGCAGCCGAGCAGGAGTCCGCGCCCCGCGACCTGGTACGCGGCCCCTTCACCGCCCCCGACCTGGCCCTGCTGTCCTCGGACCCCGGCCGCATGGCCATCGTCCACACCCAGCCCGACGGGCCCCTCACCGTCCTGGACCCTGCCCGCCCCTGGGGCGTACGCCGCCCCCGCAACGTGACCTACTACGAGGTCGACCTCACCACCCACCGGGCAACCCACCATGTCGCCCTCCCGAGTTCCGGCGGTACCTTCGCCGCGGCGGTCGAGATCTCCTGGCATGTGGCCTCCCCGGCCGCCTTCGTCCGCAGCGAGGTCACGCACGTGGCGAACGGCCTGCTCGACCACTTCCTCCGCGAGGCGTCGCGCATCACCCGTCGCTTTCCGCTGCGCCGGGCGGGCGCCGCGCAGCAGGCCGTGGAGACCGGGCTGCGCAGGTCGTGGCCGGTGCCGGGGCTCTCCGCGACATGCTCGGTGCGGCTGACAGCCGAGGAACGGCCGACGCCTGCCGCACCGCCGCGGTCGTTCGCCACACCCCCGCCCCTGACCGACCTCCTGCTCCCCGCCGAATACGTGCTCCTCGGCTTCGAAGGCCCCCTGGCCAGGCCGTTCTCCACGCAGGCCGCCCGCAGCGCCGCTCTCGACCTGCTCTCCCTCGTCGTCGATCACCGCGACCCGGAGGACGCGCTGGCCGGCCGTCCGCTCATGGGTGACAGCAGTGGTCCCGTCCCGCTCCAGGAGGAGTTCGTACACCCCCTGGACGTTCTGCGTGCCTTCGCGGACAGCAGCTTCGCGCCCGTCCTGCGTGACCGCCTCGACGAACTCGAACTGCGGGCCGTGTCCAGCACCCGCCCGACCCCGCAGGCCGCCGACCTCGTCCGCAGTCTGCACAACTCAGGTCGCCAGGTGGCCGTTGTCACGGACTTCTGCGAGCAGGCCGTCCAGCGCCAAGTGGACTTCCGGAGTGTGCCCCTGACGGCGGCTTACGGACGCGGTCCGCTGCTGATGCCCCATCCGGAGTGCCTCCGCCTCGCGCTGAACCATTTCGGCCGCTCAGCCAGGGGCCTGGTGATCTCCTCCACGGCCGCCGAGGTCACCGCCGCCCGGCAACTGGACCTCCCCGTCATCGGCTACGCCGACTCCCCCGCCGCCGACCGCCGCCTGCGCAAGGCCGGCTGCGACGTGATCGTCGACTCTTTGCGGCCCATACTCGACGCCACCCGCTCCCTGTGACCCGACACACCGACCTGACCCTCCATCAGATGCAAAACCCCCCATTCAGCCGCACCCCACCCGGCCCCCTCCAGAAGGCGCCCCCCTCCCCGCCACCCGCACGATCGATGTCACGGAGGCCCGCCACCCAACCCGGCGGACCCACGGTCTGCGCTCTCGGGAGGACCCCCATGACCGCCACACTGGAGCAGCTGCGCCGCTGCCATTTCGCCGTCGACCTGGGGGCTGCCAGGACCCGCGTCTATGTGAAGGGCGCCGGACTCGTCGTCGACCAGCCCTCCGCCGCCGCCGTCAACACCCGCACCGGCGCCCTCATCGCGGTCGGCGAGCTCGCGGAGAAGATGACCGGCCGCACCCCGGACTACATCCGCGTCGTACGGCCCGTCTCCGGCGGCACCGTCGTCGACATCGAGATGGCGCAGCGCATGCTGCGGCACCTCCTCGGCGACAAGATGCGGCGCGCCCTGCGCCGCAAGCCCTTCCTGCGCGCCGCCGTGTGCACGCCGCACGACCCCGACCCGCTCGCCCAGCGCGCCGCGATAGAGACCCTGGTCGGACTCGGGGCCCGGCGCGTCGAGCTCGTCGACACCCTCATCGCCGCCGCGGTCGGGTGCGGTCTGCCCGTGGAGCAGCCCGAGGCCAGCATGATCATGGTGTGCGGGGCCGCCGCGACCGAGGTCGCCGTGCTCTCGCTCGGCAACATCGTCACCGCGGAACGCATCCGCGTCGGCGGCGAGGCCGTGGACCACGCGATCGTGCAGCACCTGCGCCACCAGCACGAGCTGATGCTGCCCAGCCAGAACGTACGGCCCCTGCAGCTCGCCCTGTCCGGCAACGGGCTCACCCCTCAGGGCCCGACCTCCACCGAGATCCACGGCCGGGACGTCTGCACCGGCCTCGCCCGCTCCGTCCAGGTCGACACCGCCGCCGTACGGGACGCCATCCAGACCCCCCTCACCGCCGTCCTCGACAGCATCGGCAAGGTGCTGCGGGACTGCCCGCCGGACCTGGTCGCCGACCTCGCCGACCGCGGGATCATGATGGTCGGCGGCAGTGCGCTGCTGCCCGGGTTCGACGAGATGCTGCGGCAGGCCACGAACATGCCGGTCCACATCGCCGAGCGGCCGGACGTCTGCGCCGTACAGGGCCTCGGCACCATGCTGGAGGGCAAGGTCGAGCCTCTGGAGCTCGACCCGGTCACCTGAGTCAGTACGGCAGGATCCGCCCCGAAGGAGTGCGCCGGTCGATCTCGCCCCTCGTGTCACGGGGAGCGGCAGGCCGGCGGGTGACACGAACGCGAACGTGGGTCTGGCGGTTCATGGCGCCCTCCTCGTATCCGGGGTCCGTTGCGACCAGCCTTCTCTCCGCAACCTTTCGGCACATCGTGCCCACGGAGGCACTTGTCATGCCTCCGCGGCAGGAGCGGGTGCGCGCCGGGCTACTTCCACGGGAGGAGGGCACCCCTGGGGGAACTCGGCGACCTGCGCCGGCCCGGCCCGGCAAAACGGGCGCACCCTCGTCAGTGGGGGTCCCCAACCCGTACGGAAGTGATCTCGATGGAAGACAAGCACTGGACCGTCCGGATCCACATCACCGAGGACGGCGACGACACCCGCGCCGAAGCCGTATTGACCACGCAGGGCACGCCCGAGGACAGACAGGCCGTCACCGGCCGGGGCACCGCCCACCGCAACCCGGTCGACCGGTCCGTCCCCGAGATCGGCGACGAGCTCGCCGCGAGCCGCGCTCTGCAGGACCTGGCGACCAGGCTGCGCGACCTCGCCTCCGACGACATCGTCCAGCTGGCCGGCCCGGTCGATCAGGACGGCAGCCTGGCGTGGGAGAGGCCCTAACCGTCCAGCCAGCTGTACCGCCGCTCCGGCCGCCCCGCATGCCCATACCGCAGGGACACCTCGGCCTGCCCCGTGACGCTGAAGTGCTCCAGGTAGCGTCGGGCGCTGACCCGTGAGACCCCGAGGCGGGCCGCGCACTCGGCGGCGGAGAGGCTGCCGTCGGCCGTGCGCAGCTCGCGTTCGATCAGTTCGGCGGTCTCCACGCTCATGCCCTTCGGCAGGGTGGCCGCGGCGGTCGGCGCCGCGCCCCGTGCCAGCGCCCGGTCGACGTCGGACTGCCCGCTGACCACGGCCGCGTACAGGTTGCTCCGTCGCGCGGCGTACTGCTCGAGCCGCGCCCTCAGGTCCTCGGCGTCGAACGGCTTGAGCAGATAGTCGACGACGCCCTGGCGTACGGCGTCCCGGACCGCCTCGGACTCGCGTGCCGCGCTGATCACCATGACGTCGCAGTCGTGCCCGGCGCTCCGCAGCCGCGGGATGATCTCCAGCCCGAACATGTCGGGGAGGTAGAGGTCGAGCAGGACGAGGTCGGGCTGCAGCTCGGCCACCGCGGTGAGTGCCTGCTCCCCGCAGTTCGCCGTGCCGATCACCCGGAACCCGTCGACGTCGTTGACGAATCCGCGGTGGATCCGCGCCACCATGAAGTCGTCCTCCACGATCAGCACGTCCAGTACGTGCCGTGCGTCCCGTACGTCGATCATCGGACTGCCTCCGTCACTCGTTCGGCCGGGCGGCCGACGGACATCCGGGCGGTGAACATGGCGCCTGCCTGAGTGTTGGTCACCGACACCTCGCCGCCCCGGCGTTTGCACACCAGCCGGGTGAGCGCCAGGCCGATCCCCCGGTCGCCGCCCTGCGCGGCCTTGGTGGTGAACCCGTGCGAGAACACCTCCTGCGCGAGCTCCGGAGCCACGCCCGGCCCCGAGTCCCGTACGACGATCTCCACGCTGGAGGCGTCCTGGCGCAGTTCCACCTCGACCCAGGCCTCGTGGTCGTCGTCCCCCGCCCGGGAGCCGCTCGCGGCGGCGTCGACCGCGTTGTCGACGAGGTTGCCGAGTACGGTCGCCACGTCCGCGGAGTCCGTCGGCTCCAGCCGGTCCAGTGCCGTGCGCTCGGAGATCTTCAACCGCACCTTGCGCTCCGCGGCGAGCGCCGACTTGGCCATGAGCAGCGCGGCGACGGCCCGGTCGCGGACCCGGCTGGTGAGGTTCAGGTCGAGCGACTCACGGTGTTTGCGCAGGGCCCGGACGTACCGTACGACCTCATCGTGCTCGCCGATCTGGATGAGCCCGGAGATGGTGTGCAGCTGGTTGGAGAACTCGTGGGCCTGGGCGCGCAGCAGCTCGGTGGTACTGCGAAAGGAGCCCAACTCCCGTTCCAGCTGGGCCAGTTCGGTGCGGTCTCGCAGGGTTGTCACCGAGCCCAGGCGGCGCCCGTCCTTGGTGACGTCCATCCGGTTCATCACCAGCACGCGGCCCCGGCGTACGACCACCTCGTCGCGCCGCGCGGGATCGGCGCTCTCCCCCTCCGGCGCGGTCCCGGCCAGGACGTCGTACAGCCGCCCCTCGATCCCGAGGTCGGCCAGGCTCATCCCGACGCAGGCCTCGGGCAGGTCCAGGAGTCTGCGGCCGACCGAGTTGACCAGCGTGAGCCGCTGCTGCGGGTCGAGCGCCACCACGCCCTCGGCGATCCCGAACAGCATCGCCTCCCGGTGTTCGGCGAGCCCGGCGATCTCGCGCGGCTCCATGCCGAAGGTCTGCCGTTTGATCCGCCGGGTCAGCAGCCAGGAGCCGGCCACCCCGAGCACGCTGGCGACGCCGAGGTAGACCAGCAGATACGACGAGGCGCCCACCAGCCGCTGCCAGACCGACGGCGACGCCCGCCCGATCATCACCGTGCCGAGGTGGTCCCCGGCGTTGTCCAGGTCCGCGCCGAGCACCGGCGCCTGCGCGACCAGCTGGGTGACGCCGTTCACCGGCAGCTCGCCGGACCAGCCGCGGCCCCCGGCGATCCGCGGGCCGTCCGACGGCATCCGCGTGCCGACCAGCGTGGGGTCGGTGGCGGCGACGATCTCGCCGTCGGCGTCGGCGACCGCGGCGGAGGTGACGCCGGACCTGGTCAGCGTGGACTGCAGGAGGGGGGCGAGCATCTCGGCCGGGGCGGGCCGCACGAGCTGGGTGCGCACGAGGGGGTTGCCCGCCATCTCCTCGGCGAGCGCGGTCACCCGGCGCCCCTCGACCCGGTCGAACGTCGCCTTCGACTGCGCCAGCGACACCGCGGCCACGGCGGCCAGCACGATCACGACGATGGCGAGCTGCCATACGAGCAGCTCGCCGGCGAGAGTCTGACGCCGCTGTTTTCGGGACGGTGACCGTGACGTTATGACCACTATGAACTCAACCTTCAATGGTCACACAACCGAGACGGGGTGTCTCAGGAACCGCACAATCATGGCGCCGGAACGGGCCGAGCGAAAGAGATGAGCCATGAGAACTCGACGAGCCGCACTTGTCGGAGCACTGGCCGCCGTGTCGATGGTCGCGGTCAGCGCCTGCGGCGCCACCGCCGACAAGGAGGAGTCCGGAAGCGGAAGCGGGTCCGGCAAGCCGGTGACCGGCCTGAGGCTCATGGTCCCCAACACCCCGGGCAGCGGTTACGACCTCACCGCCCGCACCGTCTCCCAGGTCATGCAGGACACCAAGGTCGCCTCCGGCATCCAGGTGTTCAACCTGCCCGGCGCCAGCGGCACCGTGGGCCTGCAGCGCCTGGTGAACGAGAAGGGCAACGGCAAGATGGCCATGCAGATGGGCCTCGGCGTCGTCGGAGCCTCGTACACCTCCAAGTCGAAGGCGACGCTGACCGACACCACCCCGGTCGCCAGGCTGATCGAGGAGGCCGGCGCGATCGTCGTGCCGAAGGACTCCCCGTACAAGACGATGGACGACCTCGTCACCGCCTGGAAGAAGGACCCCAAGAAGCTCGCCGTGGGCGGCGGTTCGTCGCCGGGTGGCCCCGACCACCTCCTGCCGATGCAGCTGGCGAAGGCCGTCGGCATCAAGCCGAAGGACGTCAACTACATCTCGTACGACGGCGGCGGCGAGCTGCTTCCGGCCATCCTCGGCAACAAGATCGCGTTCGGGGCCAGCGGTTTCGGTGAGTTCCTCGACCAGATCGAGGCCGGGCAGGTGCGGGTCCTCGCGGTGACCAGCGAGAAGCCGATCGACGCGCTCAAGGACGCCCCCACCCTCAAGGACTCCGGAATCGACCTGGTCTTCACCAACTGGCGTGGCATCGTCGCCCCTCCGGGCATCACCGACGAGCAGAAGCAGACCTGGGTCGACGCGATGACCAAGATGCACGACTCCGAGGAGTGGAAGGCACAGCTGGAGAAGAACGGCTGGGTCGACGCCTTCGCCACCGGTGACGAGTTCGGCACCTTCCTCACCGAGCAGGACAAGGCGGTCGCCGACCTGCTGGCAGAGCTCGGGCTGGCATGAGCTCCGAGCTGAAGGACGAACGGACCGTGGAGGACTCCCCTCCGCCCCGGGAGGGCGGGGACCGCGCACAGTACGGCGTGTGCGCGTTCCTCGCCCTGCTGGGCACCGCGGTGATCGTGGACGCCCTCGGCATCCCGCACATCACCAGCGGCACCGACCCGGTCGGCCCGCGCGCGGTCCCGCTGATCCTGGGCGCGCTGCTCGTGCTGCTCGCCGTGCTGTACGCCGTCGACGTGGCCCGGGGCGGCCGCGGTGAGCCGGAAGCCGGCGAGGACGTCGACCTGTCGGGCGGCAGCGACTGGCGCACCGTACTCCTGCTGGTCGCGGTGTTCGTCGCGAACGCGCTGCTCATCGAGCGGCTCGGCTGGGTGATCAGCGGCGCCCTGCTCTTCTGGGGCACGGCGTTCGCCCTCGGCAACCGCCACTACGTCCGCAACCTGCTGATAGCGGTGACGCTCTCCCTCACGACCTTCTACGCGTTCGCGATCGGCCTCGGCGTGAACCTCCCCGCCGGTGTCCTGCAAGGAATCCTGTGAGGCCGCGATGGACAACCTGAACAACCTCATGCAGGGCTTCGCGGACGTCATGGCCCCGCTGAACCTGCTGCTCGCCCTGGTCGGCGTGATCATCGGCACCGCGGTCGGCGTCCTGCCGGGCATCGGCCCGGCGATGACGGTGGCCCTGCTCCTGCCGGTCACCTACGGCATGGAGCCGGTGCAGGCGTTCATCATGTTCGCCGGCATCTTCTACGGCGGCATGTACGGCGGCTCGACGACCTCGATCCTCCTCAACACCCCCGGCGAGTCGTCGTCCGTGGTCACCGCCATCGAGGGCAACAGGATGGCGAAGGCGGGGCGCGCCGCCCAGGCCCTCGCCACGGCGGCGATCGGCTCCTTCGTGGCGGGCACGATCGGCACCCTGCTGCTGGTCCTGATCACCCCGTTCGTGGTCGACTTCGCGGTCAGCCTCGGCGCGCCCGACTACTTCGCGCTGATGCTGCTGGCGTTCATAGCGGTGACGTCGGTGCTGGGCTCGTCCCGCATCCGAGGCTTCATCTCTCTCCTTTTGGGCCTGACGATCGGCCTGGTCGGCATCGACTCGGTCTCCGGCCAGCAACGACTCACGCTCGGCATACCGCAGTTGGCCGACGGCATCGACGTCGTCGTGGTCGCGGTCGGCATCTTCGCGGTCGGCGAGGCCCTGTGGGTGGCCGCACACCTGCGCCGCAAACCGACCGAGGTGATCCCGGTCGGCCGCCCGTGGATGGGCCGGGACGACTGGAAGCGCTCGTGGAAGCCGTGGCTGCGCGGCACGGCGTACGGCTTCCCGTTCGGCGCACTGCCGGCCGGCGGCGCCGAGATCCCGACCTTCCTGTCGTACGCCACGGAGAAGCGGCTCACCAAGCACCCCGAGGAGTTCGGCAAGGGCGCGATCGAGGGCGTGGCCGGCCCGGAGGCCGCGAACAACGCGTCGGCGGCGGGCACCCTGGTCCCCATGCTGGCGATCGGCCTCCCGACCAACGCCACGGCGGCCGTGATGCTGGCCGCCTTCCAGTCGTACGGCATCCAGCCCGGCCCCCTGCTCTTCGAGCGCGAGGCGAGCCTGGTCTGGGTCCTGATCGCGAGCCTGTTCATCGGCAACCTGCTGCTTCTGCTCCTGAACCTCCCGCTGGCCCCGGCCTGGGCGAAGCTGCTGCAGATCCCGAGGCCGTACCTGTACGCGGGCATCCTCTTCTTCGCCTCGATGGGCGCGTACGCGGTCAACGCCCAGCCCCTGGACCTGTTCATCCTCCTCACCCTGGGCCTCCTGGGCTTCGCGATGCGCCGCTTCGGACTGCCGGTCCTGCCGCTGATCGTGGGCGTGATCCTGGGACCGCGCGCGGAGTTGCAGGGCCGCCGCTCCCTCCAGCTCTCCGGCGGCGAGTCGTCGGGGCTGCTGGGCGGCCCGGTGTCGTACACGGTCTACACGGCGATCGTGCTGATCCTGGCGTGGCCGCTGATAGGCAGGTTCGTGGTACGCCCCCTGCGCACGCGGGGCAGCGCCGCGTGACACATCCAGACACCCAGACCCGAGACATCCGAGACAGCTGGAGACCGAGATGACCATCCTGGTCGGCTACGTCCCCTCCCCCGAGGGTGAGGCGGCCTTGCGCGCGGGGATCGACGAGGCCCGGCGGCGCGGTGAGAAGCTGCTGGTGGTGAACACGACCCGGGGCGACGCGTACGTGGACCCGCGCTTCGCCCAGGAACCCGACCTCTCGCACGTGCGCGAGGACCTCGCGGCACTGGGCGTCGACTTCGACATCCGCCAGGTCCTCGGCGCCCGCGACGCCGCCGCGGAGATCATCGACATGGCGGAGACGATGGACGCGTCCCTGGTCGTGATCGGCCTCCGCCGCCGCAGCGCGGTCGGCAAGCTGATCATGGGCTCGGCGGCCCAGCAGATCCTGCTGGGGGTGGACTGTCCGGTCCTCGCCGTGAAGGCGGAGGGCTAGGTCAACCTGTCGTTCGGGGCAGCTCGGCTGGGGGGTGCGGCGCCTTTCGGCCGACCCGAGCGGGCTCCGGCGGGTGCGGTTGCAGGGCCGAGGAGGGCGGGGACGCGGAGCGTCGACAACGCGGCAGATGCGCGTGCGGGACCCGTCGAGCCCGGTAGCGCCCAAACGACCGGCCCCGGGCGTACGCCCTCCGCCCTCCGCCCAGCGGCACCGCCACCCGACCACGCGCCCGCCGCGGGCGACGAAGACCGCCGTCGACCGCGTCCGCGGAGCCAAAGCCGGAGCAGCCCACGCCGGACCAGGACCCTGGGCACCACCCCGGACCGACCTGCCCGGCCCACCCCGCACGTCCCGGCGCAACGCATGAACCACCGGCACGGCCCGACCCCTGTGTGATCCCGCACACCCTCCGCCCGAGCGGCACCGGGCACACGACCACGCCCGACGCGTTCAGCCGCCCCCGAGGGCGCCCAGTCGGCGGCGTCCGTATGGCCCGTCGGTGAGACACGGCGCGTGATCCGAAACATACGTGGCCTGGGACATATACGTTTTCGCCCGATTGTGGCTAGCTGGATGCGTTTGCCTCGCGCACAGCGGCGCGTCATCCGACGCGTCGCCGTCCTGTCGATCGTCCGCCCGGGAGACCCATGCGCCTGCGCGCCCCCTCCGAACCTCCGAACGCCTCACCACCCCGCATCGCCGCCATTCCGCCCCTTGCCCTGGCCGGCGGCGCCCTGGCCCTGGGTGTCGGTGGGCTGTATCTCGCCGGGCTGCTGCTCGCGGGCGGCGACATAGATGCCGGGACGACGGTGCGCGGTGTGGACATCGGGGGCCTGAGCCGTGCGGCAGCCATCGAGAAGCTGGAGCAGCGACTGGGCCCGACCGGCTCGCGGGAGCTGGCCGTGACGGTCGGTGACCGCAAGGGCACGGTCGATCCACGGCAGGCCGGCATCACCCTCGACTTCGGGGGGACCGTCGACCGGGCGGCGCGCACCCACGACGCCGATCCGTTCACTGTGATCGGCGGCCTCTTCCGCTCGGGCGGCCCCGTCGAGCCAGCTGTGGACGTCGACGAGGACAAGGCCCACGCCGCCCTCGGAAAGCTGGCGAAGTCCCTGGACCAGAAGGTCCGCGACGGCGCCGTCACCTTCACGGACGGCGAGGTCCACGAGATCGCCCCGCACAGCGGCCACGCGCTGGACAAGGACGCCGCGGTCGACCCCCTGCGCACGGCCTTCCGGAACGGCAAGGCCGACGCCGTCACCACCCTGCCCACCCGCGAGACGAAGCCCAAGGTCACCAACCGGGAGATGCAGCGAGCCGTACGCGAGTTCGCGCGCCCGGCGATGTCGGCGCCGGTCACCCTCGTCGCGGCCGGCCAGCGCTTCACGATCGAGCAGCCCGTCCTCGGCGAGTACCTGACGATGCGCCCGGACGACGGCGGCCGGCTCACCCCGAGGCTGGACGCCAAGGGCCTGCGCGCCGACCCCGAGGTGGACCGTCCGCTGTCCGTACTGCCCAGCACCGCCCGGAACGCCGATCTGCGCCTCGTCGGCAACAGGGTCGCGGTGGCCGAGGACGGCCGGGCCGGCCACGTGATCACCGACAAGGCGCTGAGCAAGGCCGTCATGCCGCTGCTCAGGCGGACGGGCGCCGCCCGCAGCGGCGAGATCGCCACGCACGTGAACGAGCCCCAGGTGACCCGCGACAACGTCGAACGACTCGGGCTGCGCGAGCGGATGTCGTCCTTCACCGTCAACTTCGAGCCGGCGCCGTACCGATCGCGGAACATCGGCCGCGCGGTGGAACTCATCAACGGCTCCCTCGTCATGCCGAACAAGACCTGGAGCTTCAACCGCACCGTCGGCGAGCGCACCGAGGCCAACGGCTTCGTCGACGGCGTCATGATCCTCAACGACGAGTTCCACAAGGCCCCCGGCGGCGGCGTCTCCGCCGTGGCGACGACCATGTTCAACGCGATGTTCTTCGCGGGGGTCGACCCCGTGGAGTACGGCGCCCACTCGTTCTACATCGAGCGCTACCCGGAGGGCCGCGAGGCGACGGTCGCCTGGGGCAGCCTCGACCTCAAGTTCAACAACGACTCCGGCAACGCCATCTACATCCAGGCCGAGTCCACCGACACGTCCGTCACCATCACCTTCCTCGGCACCAGGAAGTACGACGAGATCGGCTCGATCACGGGACCGCGCACCAACGTGGAGGAGCCGGCGAAGAAGGTCAGCACCGACAAACAGTGCGTGCCGCAGACTCCGTTGGAGGGATTCGACGTCACCGTGCAACGGGTGTTCGTCGCCGACGGCCGAGAGCTGAAACGAGAGCCGTTCCGCACCCACTACAAGCCGCGTGACGAGATCGTCTGCGAGTGAACTCCCGGCAACGGGCTGGTCGCATCGTTTCTGCACGGATGGTGCGTGGTGGGGCGGGTGGGACTCGAACCCACGGCCGACGGATTATGAGTCCGCTGCTCTAACCGGCTGAGCTACCGCCCCATAGCGGCGTGTCGCGTACAAGTGTGCGCGCCGTCTGCCGCAGCATAGCCGCTCATACGATCTCCTGCTTCGTATGGTCGACTTCGCCTGCCCTCAAGGACTCCCCCACGACCTGCACGGTTCCCACGACAGGTGATCACACATGAAAAAGGACCCCATCGGGGTCCTCTTCAGCATGCTCCCCCGACTGGACTCGAACCAGTAACCTGCCGGTTAACAGCCGGCTGCTCTGCCAATTGAGCTACGGAGGACCGAGCTCCCCCGACTGGACTCGAACCAGTAACCTGCCGGTTAACAGCCGGCTGCTCTGCCAATTGAGCTACGGAGGAATGCCTCGTTTGCATCGAACGCACCTACCTGGGTATTCGCCAGGGGGCGTGCGCTCGCTGCGACACATACATTAGCGCAAGCAGGGGGGTGCTCCGCCAATCGGTTCCCCCCGGCGCCGACGCACCAGGGACCTACGCAAGGGAAGGGTGGCCGCCATGCGCTACCGACTCACGTTCGTCATCGGACTCGCCGTCGGTTACGTCCTCGGCACACGCGCCGGACGCGAGCGCTACGAGCAGCTCAAGAAGTCCGCGCGCCAGGTCGCGCAGAACCCCGCCGTCCGCAACACCGCGGAGACGGCGGCACAACAGGGCCGCGTCTTCGCCGGCAAGGCCTACCACACGGTGAGCGACAAGGTGGGCGACCGAGTCCCCGAGTCCGTCGCCCAACGAGTCCGCTCCCTGCGCGAACGCAGCGCCCACAACGGAGGCGCAGAGGACGACTGGGGCACCAGCAACACGTAACGGGACCTGTCGGATGCTTGGGGTATCTGTACCTCTTGGGCGCCGGTCCCTGCGACGCCGCCAGGGGCGCGGGGCTGAATCGATGTGCGGCTCCGCCGCGTGGCCCGACCAGCCCCACACAACCCGCACCCGAAATCCTGCACGCACCCCCTACGACGCCCACGGCCCAAGCCAGCGCAGCGCTACGGCACAATTTGGGCCATGGGGATAGTCGCCGGGTTGGACAGTTCGCCCGATTTCACTCGCATCGTCGTCTGCGACGCGGACACAGGCGCCGTGCTCAGGCAGGGGTATGCCCCGCACCCGGTGGAGTCGCCGGACGGAACCGCGCGCCCCTCCGACGTGGATCCGCAGGCCTGGCTGCTCTCCCTCGGTGAGGCGGCGGGCGGCGGGCTGCTCGAAGGTGTGCAGGCCATCGGCGTGTCGGCGCAGCAGAACGCGGTGGTGCCGCTCGACGCGCAGGGCAACACCGTGCGCCCCGCGATGGTCGGCGGCGACAAGCGGGCGCAGGTCGCGGCGGCCGATCTGATCGACGCGCTCGGCGGACGCGAGGCGTGGGCGCAGGCCGTGGGGTGTGTGCCGCAGGCCGCTCAGCCGGTGACGAAGCTGCGCTGGCTCGCCAAGACCGAGCCGGAGAACGCCGCACGCGCCGCCGTTCTCATGCAGGCGCACGACTGGCTGGTGTGGCAGCTGCTCGGCCGGCCTGTGAGAAGGACCACGGACCGCGGCGGCGCCTCCGGCACCGGGTACTGGTCGGCGGCGACCGGCGCCTACCGCAGCGATCTCGTCGAGCTGGCGCTCGGCCACCAGGCGATGCTGCCCGAGGTGATCGGGCCCGCCGAAGCGGCCGGTACGACGCCGGAGGGGCTGCTGATCTCGGCGGGGACCGGCGAGACCATGGCCGCCGCCTTCGGGCTCGGCATCGGGCTCGGCGACGCGGTGGTGTCGCTCGGCGCCTCCGGGTCCGTGATGGCGGTGCACCCCGAGGCGCTCGTCGACAGCAGCGGGATGATCACCTCGCTGGCCGACGCCACGGGCATGCACCTCCCGGTCGTCACCACCCTCAACGCCGTACGCACCCTGCGTGGCGCCGCCGAACTCCTCGGCGTGGCCGATCTGGAGGGTCTGTCCGACCTGGCGATGAAGTCGACGCCGGGTTCGCACGGCCTCGTGCTGCTGCCCTATCTGGAGGGTGAGCGGACGCCGCATCTGCCGCACACGGCGGGCATGCTGGCGGGGCTGCGGCGGGAGTCGATGAAGCCGGAGCATCTGGCGCGGGCCGCGTTCGAGGGCATGCTGTGCGGGCTCGCGGACGCGCTGGACGTGCTGCGCGGCCGGGGTGTCGAGGTGCGGCGGATCTTCCTGCTGGGTGCGGCGGCCGAGCTGTCGGCGGTGCAGGCGGCGGCGCCCATGCTCTTCGGTGCGCAGGTCGTCGTACCGCAGCCCGCGGACTACGCGGCGATCGGCGCGGCCCGGCAGGCCGCCTGGGCGCTGGGCGTGTCGCAGGGCACGCTCGACCCGCGGACCCCGCCGGTCTGGCAGGGCGCATCCGCGCAGGTCCTGGAGCCGGGTGAGGAGCTGGCGGTGGGGCAGGCGGTGCGGCAGCAGTTCGTGTCGGTGCGGGAGCAGACGCATCCCGGGGCGTTCCGGCCGTAGTGCCGGGGCCCGCGGCCCGGTGGAACGTAAGAGACCGGTAGGAGTTCGCACCCGGAAGGCCGTATGAAGCGGCTCTGACGGATTAATCGGTTGGGGTAACGCGGCCGGAGTGTTCGACGATAGGGGCCAGGGGCAACCAATCGCCCCGTCGTCGACTCCGAGAGAAGCAGCGTGCTCATACGACTTCTGCGGACCTACCTCAGGCCCTACAGAAAACCCATCGCCTGGCTGGTGCTGCTGCAGTTCCTGCAGACCTGCGCCACGCTCTACCTGCCCACGCTGAACGCGGACATCATCGACAAGGGCGTCGTCACCGGCGACACCGGCTACATCCTGTCCTACGGCGCCCTGATGATCGGCATCTCGCTGGCGCAGGTGGTGTGCAACATCGGTGCCGTGTACTACGGCGCCCGCACCGCGGCGGCGCTCGGCAGGGATGTGCGGGCCGCCGTCTTCGACCGGGTGCAGTCGTTCTCGGCACGCGAGGTGGGCCACTTTGGCGCGCCCTCGCTGATCACCCGTACGACCAATGACGTCCAGCAGGTGCAGATGCTGGCACTGATGACGTTCACGCTGATGGTGTCGGCGCCGATCATGTGCGTGGGCGGCATCGTGCTCGCCCTCGGCCTGGATGTGCCGCTGTCCGCGGTGCTGGTGGCCGTGGTGCCGGTCCTCGGCATCAGCGTGACCTTGATCGTTCGCCGGCTGCGGCCGCTGTTCCGGGCCATGCAGGTGCGCCTCGACACGGTGAACCGGGTGCTGCGCGAGCAGATCACCGGCAACCGTGTGATCCGCGCCTTCGTGCGCGACGAGTACGAGCAGCACCGCTTCCGCAAGGCCAACGTCGAGCTCACCGACATGGCGACGGGGACGGGCAAGCTGCTCGCGCTGATGTTCCCGATCGTCATGACGGTGGTGAACCTGTCCTCGATCGCGGTGGTGTGGTTCGGCGCCCATCGCATCGACAGCGGCGGGATGCAGATCGGTGACCTGACGGCGTTCCTCGCCTATCTCATGCAGATCGTGATGTCCGTGATGATGGCCACCTTCATGTTCATGATGGTGCCGCGCGCGGAGGTCTGTGCCGAGCGCGTCCAGGAGGTCCTGGACACGTCCTCGAGTGTGGTGCCGCCGGTCGCGCCGGTGCGGGAGCTGCGCCGGCACGGTCATCTGGAGATCCGGGGTGCCGGGTTCCGCTACCCGGGTGCCGAGGAGCCGGTGCTGAAGTCGATCGACCTGGTCGCGCTGCCGGGCGAGACGACCGCCGTCATCGGCTCGACGGGCAGCGGGAAGTCGACCCTGCTGGGGCTCGTCCCGCGGCTGTTCGACGCGACCGACGGGCGGGTGCTCGTGGACGGGGAGGACGTGGCGGCCATCGATCCCCAGGTGCTCGCCAGGACCGTCGGGCTGGTGCCGCAGAAGCCGTATCTGTTCGCCGGGACGGTGGCGACCAACCTGCGCTACGGCAATCCGGACGCGACGGACGAGGAGCTGTGGCAGGCGCTCGAGGTGGCGCAGGCCAAGGAGTTCGTCGAGCGGCTGGAGGGCGGCCTGAACGCGCCGATCTCGCAGGGCGGGACCAATGTCTCCGGTGGTCAGCGGCAGCGGCTGGCGATCGCGCGGACGCTGGTCCAGCGTCCGGAGATCTATCTCTTCGACGACTCCTTCTCCGCCCTCGACTACGCCACCGACGCCGCGCTGCGTGCGGCGCTCGGGCGCGAGACCGCCGAGGCGACCGTCGTCATCGTCGCCCAGCGGGTGGCGACCATCCGGGACGCGGACCGGATCGTCGTGCTCGACGAGGGGCAGGTCGTCGGCACGGGCCGGCACCACGAGCTGATGGCGGACAACGAGACCTACCGGGAGATCGTGCTCTCCCAGCTGACGGAAGCGGAGGCTGCCTGATGGCCGGGCCGATGGGGCGGATGATGGCCGGCGGCGGCCCCGATCAGCGCTCGCTGGACTTCAAGGTCTCGGGCAGGCGACTGGTCGCGCAGTTCAAGCCCGAACGGGTCACCATCTACGCGCTGCTGGTCTGCGTGGTCGTGAGCGTGGGCCTGTCGGTCGCCGGGCCGAAGATCCTCGGTGCCGCCACGGACCTGGTCTTCGCGGGCATCGTCGGGCGGCAGTTCGAGTCCGGGATGAGCAAGGAGCAGGTCCTCGCGGCCATGCGGGAGCGCGGCGACAACCAGATCGCCGACATGCTGCGCAGCACCGACTTCACGCCCGGCCAGGGCATCGACTTCGGCGCGGTGGGGAACGTACTGCTCTTCGCGCTCGCGGTGTTCCTCGTCGCCGGTCTGCTGATGGCGGTGGCGACGCGGCTGGTGAACCGGGCCGTGAACCGGACGATGTACCGGATGCGTGAGGACGTCCAGACGAAGCTGTCGCGGCTCCCGCTGTCGTACTTCGACAAGAGCCGGCGCGGTGAGGTGCTGTCCCGGGCGACCAACGACATCGACAACATCGGGCAGACCCTCCAGCAGTCGATGGGCCAGCTGATCAACTCCGTGCTCACCATCATCGGTGTGCTGGCGATGATGTTCTGGGTGTCCTGGCTGCTGGCGCTGGTCGCGCTGGTGACCGTACCGCTGTCGTTCGTGGTCGCCACGCGCGTCGGCAAGCGGTCGCAGCCGCACTTCGTGCAGCAGTGGCGCACGACCGGCAAGCTCAACGCGCACGTCGAGGAGATGTACACCGGGCACACCCTGGTGAAGGTGTTCGGGCGGCAGGAGGAGTCGGCACAGCAGTTCGCCGAGCAGAACGAGGCGCTGTACGAGGCCGGGTTCAAGGCGCAGTTCAACAGCGGGGTCATGCAGCCGCTGATGCTGTTCGTGTCGAACATCAACTACGTCCTGGTCGCGGTGGTCGGCGGTCTGCGGGTGGCGTCCGGCTCGCTGTCCATCGGTGACGTGCAGGCCTTCATCCAGTACTCACGGCAGTTCTCGATGCCGCTGACGCAGGTCGCCTCGATGGCGAACCTCGTGCAGTCGGGTGTCGCGTCGGCGGAGCGGGTCTTCGAGCTGCTGGACGCCGAGGAGCAGGACGCGGATCCCGTGCCGGGTGTGCGGCCGGAGGAGCTGCGGGGGCGGGTGGCGCTGGAGGGCGTGTCCTTCCGGTACGACCCGGAGAAGCCGCTGATCGAGGACCTGTCGCTGGCGGTGGAGCCCGGGCACACGGTCGCGATCGTCGGGCCCACGGGTGCCGGCAAGACGACCCTGGTGAACCTGCTGATGCGTTTCTACGACGTCTCGTCCGGGCGCATCACCCTCGACGGGGTCGACATCGCCCGGATGTCCCGGGACGAACTGCGGGCCGGGATCGGGATGGTGCTGCAGGACACGTGGCTGTTCGGCGGCACGATCGCGGAGAACATCGCGTACGGCGCCGCTCGGGAGGTCACCCGGGGCGAGATCGAGGAGGCGGCTCGGGCCGCCCACGCCGATCGGTTCATCCGTACGCTGCCCGACGGGTACGACACGGTGATCGACGACGAGGGCAGCGGGGTCAGCGCCGGTGAGAAGCAGCTGATCACCATCGCCCGGGCGTTCCTGTCGGATCCGGTGATCCTGGTCCTCGACGAGGCGACGTCGTCTGTCGACACCCGTACGGAAGTCCTGATCCAGAAGGCCATGGCGAAGCTGGCGCACGGGCGCACGTCGTTCGTGATCGCACACCGGTTGTCGACCATCCGGGACGCGGACACGATCCTCGTGATGGAGAACGGTTCGATCGTGGAACAGGGCGCGCACGGGGAGCTGTCGGCGGCCGACGGGGCGTATGCGCGGCTGTACAAGGCGCAGTTCGCTCAGGCGGTGGCGGAGGTGGACTGACGCTGCGGGTCCGCTGTGGCTGGTCGCGCAGTTCCCCGCGCCCCTAAAGGGCGTGAGCTGCACGTACCTCAGGGGCGCGGGGAACTGCGCGACCAACCCCCACCGGCCCGCAGACGGCCTCAGTCCAGGTAGCCCCTCAGCTGATCCGCAAATGCGTGATCCCTGAGCTTGTTGAGGGTCTTCGACTCGATCTGGCGGATGCGTTCCCGCGTCACGCCGAAGATGCGGCCGATCTCCTCCAGCGTGCGCGGGCGCCCGTCCGCGAGGCCGTACCGCAGCTGAACGACCTTGCGCTCGCGCTCGCCCAGAGTCGACAGCACCGCCTCCAGGTGCTCCCTGAGCAACAGAAACGCCGCCGACTCCACCGGCGACGCCGCATCGCCGTCCTCGATGAGGTCGCCGAGCGCCACGTCGTCCTCCTCGCCCACCGGCGCGTGCAGCGACACCGGTTCCTGGGCCAGCCGCAGCACCTCGCTGACCCGCTCGGGCGCGAGGTCGAGGTGGGCGGCCACCTCTTCCGGCGTCGGTTCGTAGCCGCGTTCCTGGAGCATGCGGCGCTGGACGCGGACGACCCGGTTGATCAACTCGACGACATGGACCGGCACCCGGATGGTGCGGGCCTGGTCGGCGAGGGCGCGGGACATGGCCTGGCGGATCCACCAGGTGGCGTACGTCGAGAACTTGTAGCCACGGGCGTAGTCGAACTTCTCGACGGCCCGGATCAGGCCGAGGTTGCCCTCCTGGACGAGGTCGAGCATGGTCAGCCCGCGGCCGACGTACCTCTTCGCCACGGACACGACGAGACGCAGGTTCGCCTCGATCAGCCGGCGCTTGGCCATCCGGCCCATGACGACCAGGCGGTCCAGGTCGAGGGCGAGGCGGCTCTCCAGGTCGGGTGTGGTGCTCAGCTTCTCCTCGGCGAACAGGCCGGCCTCGACGCGGCGGGCGAGTTCGACCTCCTCCGCCGCGGTGAGCAGGGGAATGCGGCCGATCTCCCGCAGGTACTGGCGGAACAGGTCGGAGGAGGGTCCGCTGGTGTCGGCGGCGCGAGAGCGGGCCGGCAGCGGTGCTTCCACCGGCTCGGCGGCGTCGGCGCCGTCCAGCGCCCCGACGGGCGGCTCCGCGGGCTCGGGCGTGGCCCCCGGCTCCGACTCGGGGTGGTGCGCGACACGGCTCTGCGGCGGGACCGCGACGAGAACGTCGGTCTCCGCGTCCGGCTCCGGGCCGTCCGTACTCTTGTCGGTCTCGATCAGGGTCTGGGTCTGCACGGGGGCGACCTCCAGGATGATCGCTGCCGATGCATACGGCAGCGCTGCTTCGAGGGCGGAGTCGGCGGCCTCGCCGCTGTCCGTCCCGTACGCGATGAGCGGAACCGCGGGGGTGTGGGACCCGTGGGGAACGGGTCGGCCGCGCTCCGAGGACTCAGGCACCGGAACCCAGTGTGGAGTACGACACATCGCCGCCACGAGGGGCGTGCGGTGACTTTTTGCGTCCGGTCCGTGACCGCGTGGTTACCCTGCCGTTCGCGGATGCCCGCGGATCGGTCAGAGCGCTGCGGCGCCCTGCCCCTGCAATGCCTGGTCGTACTGCTGCAGCACCCACAGTTCGTTCTGCACGGCGGCCAATTGGGCGGGGTCGCCGCCCGTGGACAGGCGGGTCATCTGGGACTGGATGTCGCGGATCCGGCGCTCCACCGCGCGGCGGCGGACCTGGACCAGCACCGTGCCCGCGTACACCTCGTCCACGGTGCGGCGCATGATCGGCTCGACCGCCAGCTCCGTGACCATCGCGCGGACCTGGTCGTCGGGGGCCGCCTCGCGGACGCGGACCAGGTACTCCTGCGGGTCCTGGGTGCCGTACTCCGCGCCGCCCGCGTCCATGATCGTCTGGCGTACGGCGGCGTAGGGCGCGGCGGTGAACTCGTCGACGCCGTACGCGTCGAAGGCCGGGGAGGCCAACTCGGGTCGCTGGAGGGCGAGTTTGAGGAGCTCGCGCTCGGTGGCGTAGACCGGGTTGCGCAGGGTGAGGGCCGGGCCGGAGTTGCGGGGGCCGGGGGCGGCGTCGTACTGCCGGGAGTCGCGGGACTGCGGGGCCGGGCCGCGGCCGCCCCGGTCGCGTGCCCAACGCGCCAGCTGTGCCACCCGCTTGACGACGAACTGGGTGTCCAGGATGCCGAGCAGGCCGGCGAGCTGGACGGCCACCTCGTGCTGGGCGCCGCTGTTCTTGATGCGGGCGACGATCGGGGCCGCCTCGTCCAGCGCGGCGGCGCGGCCCGCCGGGGTGTCGAGGTCGTAGCGCAGGACGATCTGGCGCAGCGCGAACTCGAAGAGCGGGGTGCGCGGTTCGGCCAGGTCGGCGACCGCGTCGTCGCCCTTCGCCAGGCGCAGTTCGCAGGGGTCCATGCCGTCCGGCGCGATGGCGATGTACGTCTCCGCCGCGAACTTCTGGTCGTCCTCGAAGGCGCGCAGGGCCGCCTTCTGGCCGGCCGCGTCGCCGTCGAAGGTGAAGATGACGCGGGCCGAGCCATTGTCCATGAGCAGTCGGCGCAGGATCTTGATGTGGTCGCCGCCGAAGGCCGTACCGCAGGTGGCGATGGCGGTGGTGACGCCGGCGAGGTGGCAGGCCATGACGTCCGTGTAACCCTCGACGACGACCGCGCGGCTCGACTTCGCGATGTCCTTCTTGGCGAGGTCGATGCCGTAGAGGACGTTGGACTTCTTGTAGATCGCCGTCTCGGGGGTGTTGAGGTACTTGGGCCCGTTGTCCGCCTCGTACAGCTTGCGGGCGCCGAAGCCGACGACGTCGCCGCCGATGTCGCGGATCGGCCACATCAGGCGGCCCCGGAAGCGGTCGATGGGGCCGCGGCGGCCCTCCTGCGACAGCCCTGACAGGAGCAGTTCCTTGTCGGTGAAGCCCTTGCCGCGCAGATAGCGGGTCAGGTGGTCCCAGCCCTGGGGGCTGTAGCCGACGCCGAAGTGGACGGCGGCGGCCTGGTCGAAGCCGCGCTCGGCGAGGAAGATCCGGCCGGTGTCGGCCTCGGGACCGCTCGCCAGCTGCTCGGCATACCAGTCGGCGGCGACCTTGTGGGCCTCGACCAGGCGGATCCGCTCGCCGCGCTGGTGCGACGGGTTGTACCCGCCCTCCTCGTAGCGCAGGGTGATGCCGGCCTGGGCGGCGAGCCGCTCGACCGCCTCGGAGAAGGAGAGGTGGTCGACCTTCATCACGAACGTGATGGTGTCGCCGCCCTCCTGGCAGCCGAAGCAGTGGAAGAACCCCTTGCTCGGGCTGACCTGGAAGGACGGCGACTTCTCGTCATGGAAGGGGCACAGCCCCTTGAGGTTCCCGCCCCCGGCGTTGCGCAGCTGGAGGTACTCGGACACCACGGCGTCGATCGGGACCGCGTCCCGTACCGCCTTCACGTCCTCGTCATTGATCCGTCCTGCCACAGGGTGATTCTACGGGGCAGAACTGACACTCCTGGGGCGAGTCGGGTCTCCGGCCGGGGGGCCGGCCCGCCGCGGAGCGGCTTTCGATGCAGCGGCCCCCGGGAATTGCAGCACGGGTGCGGACTGACACCTACGGTGCGAGGGATTCGAGTGGAATGTGCGGGTCCGCCAGGGCGTCCGTGTTCACCTGTGCCTTCGAGCGGATCAGCTGCTGAATGGGGTCTGTGACGTCCCACACGTTCACGTTCATCCCGGCCAGCACCCGGCCGTCCTTCACCCAGAACGCGATGAACTCCCGCTTCCCGGCGTCCCCGCGGATCACCACCTCGTCGTACGACCCCGGCGGCGCCCATCCGCTGTACTCCATCCCCAAGTCGTACTGGTCGGAGAAGAAGTAGGGCACGCGGTCGTAGGTGACGTCGCGGCCGAGCATCGCGCGCGCCGCCGCCGGGCCGCCGTTGAGCGCGTTGGCCCAGTGCTCCACGCGCAGCCGGGTGTCGAAGAGGGCGTGCGGGAAGGAGGCGACGTCGCCGGCCGCGTAGATGTCCGGGTCGGAGGTGCGCAGCCGCTCGTCGACCACGACGCCGCGGCCGTAGGCACGGTGGGCGATCTCCAGTCCGGCCGACTCCGCCAGCGAGGTGCGCGGGGCGGCGCCGATGGCCGCCAGGACGTCGTGCGCGGGGTGCTCCTCGCCGTCGTCCGTGCGGACGGCCAGCACCATGCCGTCCTGGCCGACGATCTCCGTCAGCCGCCGCCCGAAGTGGAAGCGCACCCCGCGCTCACGGTGCAGCTCGGCGAAGAGTCCGCCCAGCTCGGGGCCGAGCACCCCGTGCAGCGGCGTCGGCTCCGGCTCGATCACGGTGACCTCGGCGCCGTACTCGCGGGCCGCCGCCGCGACCTCCAGGCCGATCCAGCCGGCGCCGGCGATCACGATGTGCCCGTTGTCCCGGCCGAGGGAGGTCAGGACGCCCTTGAGGCGCTCGGCGTGCGCGAGCCGGCGCAGGTGGTGGACGCCGGTCAGGTCCGTGCCCGGGATGTCCAGGCGGCGCGGCTCGGCGCCGGTGGCCAGCAGGAGCTTGTCGTAGTGGACGACGGTGCCGTCCTCGCCGAACCGCACCGTCTTCGCCGTACGGTCGATCGCGTCGACGGTCTGGCCGAGGTGCAGCTCGATGTCGTTGCGCGCGTACCAGGCGGGTTCGTGCACGAAGACGCTGTCGCGCTCCTCCTTGCCGAGGAGGTAGCCCTTGGACAGCGGCGGCCGCTCGTACGGGTGGTCGCGCTCGTCGCAGATCAGTATCACCCGCCCGGTGAAGCCCTCCGCTCGGAGCGTCTCGGCCGCCTTCGCGCCGGCGAGTCCGCCTCCGACGATGACGAATGTCTGATCCGCGTCGACCACTTGATGCCTCCTCGTAAGGGTGCCGCCACATGAGCGTCCCGCACGCAGCGTGATGCGGGAAGAGGGGGTGACCCGATCAGGCCACGGAGGGTCACTTTCGAGTGCCCGTTCGCCACAGGTGTCTCACCCGCACCGCTCGGGTGAGCGCACCGCCCCTGTGTCCCGGGCCCCTTCAGGCCCGCTGCGTGAGCCGTGTGTGCAGGGTGCGGGCCGACGCGTCCGTCAGGGAGGCGATCTGGTCGACGATCACACGCTTGCGGGCGCGGTCGTCCTCGGCTTCGTCGAACAGGGCCCGGAACTGCGGGTCCAGCCCGTCGGGCGCGCGGGCGGTGAGCGCATCGGCCAGTTCCGCGACGACGATGCGCTGGTGGGCGCGCAGCCGCTCCTGCTCGGCGCGCTGCATGACGTACCGGTCGGCGACGGCCTTGAGGACCGCGCACTCCAGGCGGGTCTCGTGCGGTACGACGAGTTCGGCACCGTAGCGGGAGAGCCGGCCGGCGCCGTACGCGGTGCGCGTGGCGCTCTCGGCGGCCAGGCAGAACCGGCCGATGAGCTGGCTGGTGGCGTCCTTCAAGCGGGCCTGGGCGACGGCCGAACCGTCGTAGCCGTGCGGCCACCACGGTTCTTCCTGGAGCCGGTCGAGGGCGGCGGCCAGCTCGGCCGGGTCGGTGTCCTCGGGGGCGTACCGCCCGATGGCGACCTCGAAGATCGCCTGTCGCTCCGGCTCGGCGTGCAGGCAGTTGGGGTCGATGTGGCCGGCGTGCAGGCCGTCCTCGACGTCGTGCACCGAGTACGCCACGTCGTCGGACCAGTCCATGACCTGGGCCTCGAAGGTGGTGCGGGTGCCGGGGGCGTCCTTGCGGACCCAGTCGAAGACGGGGCGGTCGTCCTCGTAGACGCCGAACTTCGAGGACTTCGGGTCGGTCGGGTGGGCGCCGCGCGGCCACGGGTACTTGGTGGCGGCGTCGAGGGTGGCGCGGGTGAGGTTGAGGCCCACGGAGCCCTCCGGGGTGAACCGCTTGGGTTCGATGCGGGTGAGGAGCCTCAGGGACTGGGCGTTGCCCTCGAAACCGCCGCAGTCCTCGGCGAATTCGTTCAGTGCCACTTCGCCGTTGTGGCCGAAAGGGGGGTGGCCGAGGTCGTGGGAGAGGCAGGCCGCTTCCACGAGGTCGGGGTCGCAGCCGAGGGCTGCGCCGAGCTCTCGGCCGACCTGGGCGCACTCCAGGGAGTGGGTCAGGCGGGTGCGGGGGCTGGGGTCCCAGGCCTGGCTGTGGGTTCCTGGGGTGACTACCTGTGTCTTGCCGGCGAGTCTCCTCAGGGCCGCGGAGTGGAGTACTCGGGCGCGGTCACGTTGGAAGGCGGTGCGGCCGGGGCGCTTGTCGGGTTCGGCCGCCCAGCGTTCGACTGCCGACTCGTCGTAGTACATGCACCCGACACTAAAGGCAGACAGTGACAAACGGGGGGTTGTGTTTCGCCCCGCGCCCCTGAAAGAAGGGCGTCGCCCGGCCCGGCGCGCTAGGCCGACGCCAGTTCCGGTGTTGTCGTCAACGGTGTGACGACAGTGCTGTCGTAGCGGTGAAGGATCAGCTTCGCCATTGCCGGGTGGGTGCCCAGCGGGGCGGACGCGATCCACGGGGCCGCGGCCGCGCACTCCGTCGCGAAGCGGCCCGGGGCCGTGAAGTAGGAGGCGACCGCTACCCGTGTGCGGCCCCGTGCTGCCAGGGCGGTGACGGCCTCCTGGACGGTCGGGGTCGCCGTCGTCGCGTAGGCCGGGATCACCGGGACGCCCAGGCGGTTGGCCAGGAGGTGGGCCGTGCGGGCCGTGTCGACCTTTGACTCGGGGTCGCGGGAGCCTGCCGCGGCCAGCACGACCGCGCTCGCGCGGCGGGTCGGCTCGTCCATGCGGCTGCGCCAGCCGGCCTCGACGAGGCGGGCATACAGGGCCTCGACCAGCAGGGGGTGCGGGCCCAGCGCGGGGGCCACGCGCGCGTGGACGTCGGATTCGGCGGCCATCTCGGGGATGTCCCGCTTGACGTGGTAGCCGCGGCTGAGGAGAAGGGGGACGAGGATCGCCTCGCCGGTGCCGAGGGCGGCGAGGGTGTCGGGGAGCAGAGGATCGTTCAGCTCGATGTGACCGAGGTGGACCGGCAGGCCGGGGCGCAGGGCGCGGACCTTGTCGAGGAGCGCGCGTACGGTGCTCAGGGCGCGCGGGTCGCGGCTGCCGTGGGCCACGACGACGAGCGCGGGCGGTTCGGGGCGCCGTCTGCCGTCGAGCGAGACGAGGCTGAGCTGGCTGGCGAGCTGGCTGCTGATCCGGTTCATGAGGTGCGCCGTACTGTCGAGGTGGACCGTCGTGGACTCGTCGTGAAGCGGGTTCGACGCCGTCATGAACCGATGGTGGCGGCGGGACGTTGCCTCCCCGTTGCGCGGGAATGACGGGTTTTTACACCGGGTTCACCGTGGGGGGTCAGGGGTGTGTGAGGTGGGGTGACCTGCGGTTTCGCAGCCGGAGTGAAGCTGGTCACGTCGCCCGGAGTGAACCGCGGGGGCTGACAGGACGTCCCTGAGTGTCGAGGACAGGCGGTTCGCCGACCGGGGAGGGACCATCCAGATGCGCCGACCGAAGCTGCGAAGACCACGTCTGCCGCGCACCCGCGCCGGGCAGCGGCGGCTGGTGCAGGCCGTGATGTCGGCGTGCGTGCTGGGGCTGCTTCCGGCCACCTGGATGTACGTCGTGACCGGGGGCCGGCTGCACACCACGGCCGACGTGCCGCGCACCGATGTCGCCGTCGTCTTCGGCGCCGGCCTGTGGGAGGGCGAGCCGTCCCCCTACCTCGCGCACCGGCTCGACGCTGCGGCCGAGCTGTACCGCGAGGGGCGCGTCAAGGTCGTCCTCGTCACCGGCGACAACAGCCGCGAGGACTACGACGAGCCCGACGCCATGCGGACGTATCTGACCCGGCACGGCGTGCCCGGCTCCCGCATCGTCAGCGACTACGCCGGCTTCGACACCTGGGACTCCTGCGTCCGCGCGAAGAAGATCTTCGGCATCGACGAGGCGGTGCTGATCAGCCAGGGCTTCCACATCCGGCGGGCGGTCGCGCTGTGTCAGGAGGCGGGGGTGACGTCGTACGGCGTCGGGGTCGACGCCAAGCACGATGCCACCTGGTACTACGGCGGCTCGCGGGAGATCTTCGCGGCCGGAAAGGCGGCCCTGGACGCCGTGTTCGAGCCGGATCCCCGGTTCCTCGGGCGGCGGGAGGCGGGGGTGGCGAACGCGTTGGCGGCGGAGCGGTGAGGCGCCCGGGCGGGGCGGCGCACGCTCTCACGCGCAGGTTTTGACGCGCGCACGCCAGCCAACCGCGTGAAGAGCCAGGCGGAAGCTATCCGTAGTCGGTCAACTACCCATAGTTTCCATAGCAGTGCGGGGGCGGATCGGACCGCCCGCCGCGACCTGGGGGAAAGGACACGTGATGACTCGTCTTCGCTCGCTGTTCGCCACGGCTGCCGTGGTGGCACTGCTCACCGGGGCGACCGCCGCGGGAACCGCCACCGCGGCCGAGGCCGCTGACGCGAGGGAGCCGGGCTGCGCCCACGTCGTCGACTACGGCTACGGCTGGGCGGACATCTGGAACGAGTGCGGGTACACGATCTACGCGACCGTCGAGGTCGACGGGTTCGACCCGCCGTGCATCCAGATCGGCCCCGGCGCGATCGCCAGGATCGGTCTGGAGCCCGGCGACACCCCGTACTACGCCTACGAGTGCTGACCAAGGGCGTCCTCTGACCAAGGACCGTCCCTGACCGGGCGGGAGCGGGGCCGATGCCCTGCTCCCGCCCTTCGGCATGCGGGGCCGTGCCGACAGGAACGGCACCCCTCACGGCGCCCCGACGCCGGCGAAGAGGTCACCGTCCCGGACGCGTAACAGGGAGCCGTGCCGCACGTAACACGCCCGAAGCACGCTGAACGACATGCCGAACTCCGCGACGCCCACGCACTGCCCGTACTGCGCCCTGCAGTGCGGAATGAACCTCACGCCCTTGCAGGGCGGGGGTGTCGCGGTGGTCGAGCGGCCGGACTTCCCGGTGAACAAGGGGGCGCTGTGCGGCAAGGGCCGTACGGCGCCCGCGGTGCTGGAATCGAGCGTCCGCCTGACCTCGCCGCTGGTGCGGTCGGGCGGCACGCTCGTGCCGGCCACCTGGGACGAGGCGCTGGACCGCGTCGCGGAGGGCCTGGCCCGCACGCGTACGGAACATGGCCCGGACGCGTGCGGGGTCTTCGGCGGCGGTGGTCTGACGAACGAGAAGGCGTACAGCCTCGGCAAGTTCGCGCGGATCGTGCTCGGCACCTCGCAGATCGACTACAACGGCCGCTTCTGCATGTCGTCGGCGGCCGCGGCCGGGATCAAGGCGTTCGGCCTGGACCGGGGGCTGCCGTTCCCGCTGGAGGACATCCCGCGCACCGGCTGCGTCATCCTCGTCGGCTCCAACCTCGCGGAGACGATGCCGCCCTCGCTCCGCTTCTTCAACGAGCTGCGCGAGAACGGCGGCACGCTCATCGTCGTCGACCCGCGCCGCACGAAGACCGCCGAGCAGGCCGACCTGCACCTGGCACCCCGCCCCGGCACCGACCTCGCGCTGGCCCTCGGGCTGCTGCACCTGGTCGTCGCCGAGGGACGGGTGGACGAGGAGTACGTCCAGGAGCGCACGGCCGGCTGGGAGGACGCGCGGGCCGCTGCGATGGCGCACTGGCCGGAGTACGTGGAGCGGATCACGGGGGTGTCCGTTCCTCAACTCCGGGAAGCCGTAAGGCTGTTCTGTGAGCCGGAGCACGCGATGGTGCTCACCGCGCGCGGGCCCGAGCAGCAGTCCAAGGGCACGGACACGGTGGGCGCGTGGATCAACCTGTGCCTGGCGACGGGACGGGCGGGCCGGCCGCTGTCCGGGTACGGCTGTCTCACCGGGCAGGGCAACGGGCAGGGCGGGCGCGAGCACGGTCAGAAGGCCGACCAGTTGCCCGGCTACCGCAAGCTGGACGACCCGGCGGCGCGGCGGCATGTCGCCGAGGTGTGGGGCGTCGACCCGGACAGCCTGCCCGGGCCGGGGCGCAGCGCGTACGAGCTGCTGGACGCGCTCGGCACGGACATCAGGTCGCTGCTGCTGATGGCCTCCAACCCGGTGGTGTCGGCGCCGCGCGCCGGACACATCGAGGAACGCATCAAGTCCCTCGACTTCCTTGCCGTTTGCGACGTCGTGCTGTCGGAGACGGCCGAGCTGGCGGACGTCGTCCTGCCGGTCACGCAGTGGGCCGAGGAGACGGGCACGACGACCAACCTGGAGGGCCGGGTCCTGCTGCGCCGCCGGGCGATCACCCCGCCCGAGGGCATCCGCAGCGACCTGGAGGTCATGCACGAGCTGGCAGCGCGGCTTGGCGTGGAGAAGGGCTTCCCGACCGACCCCGAGGAGGTCTTCGAGGAACTGCGGCGGGCCAGTGCTGGCGGGGCGGCGGACTACTCGGGGATCACGTATCGCAGGCTGGCGGAGGAGAACGGGGTGTTCTGGCCGTGCCCTGCGGTGGCCGACGCCGGCGACGAGGGCTCCACGGACTGCGAGGACGCCTCGCTGGACGTGGCCGCAGCGGCCGGTGACGACGACCCGGCGCAGGACGGCGAGACCGCCGGCGCGGTGCACCCCGGCACGCCCCGCCTCTTCCTCGACCGGTTCGCCACGCCGGACGGACGGGCGCGGTTCGTCCCCGTGTCGCACCGGGCGGCCGCCGAGGAACCCGACGACGAGTACCCGGTCCTCCTCACGACCGGCCGGGTCGTGGCGCAGTACCAGTCCGGCGCCCAGACCCGCCGCGTCGACGAACTGAACGCCGCCGCGCCGGGCCCGTTCGTGGAACTGCACCCCCGGCTGGCGGCGCGGCTCGGGGCGGCCGAGGGCGACCCGGTGGCCGTGGTCTCACGCCGGGGCCGTGCGGTGGCCCCCGCCCGCATCACGACCGGCATCCGCCCGGACACCGTCTTCATGCCCTTCCACTGGCCGGGCGAGGGCCGAGCCAACACCCTGACCAACCCGGCACTCGACCCGACGTCCCGCATGCCGGAGTTCAAGGCGTGCGCGGTGCGGGTGGAGGCGGTGAAGTCTTAGGCGGGCGGGGGTTGTTGGGCGCGGGCTGGGCCGCCGAGCCGTTGGGCGGCTGATCGGCTCCGGTCGGGGTGGATTGGGGAGCCTGTTGGGGCGGAGCGACTGCTCGGCTCGGTCGGGGTCGGTTGGGGAGCCTGTTGGGGCGGAGCGACTGCTCGGCTCGGTCGGGGTCGGTTAGGGAGCTGTCGGGGCGGAGCGACTGCTCGGCTCGGTCGGGGTCGGTTAGGGAGCTGTTGGGGCGGGGCGACTGCTCGGCTCGGTCGGGCGGGCGCGCCCGGCTTGATTGGGCGGGCGCCCGGCTCGTTGGACAAGCGCCCGGATTAGCCGGGCGGACACCCACCTCAGCCGCGCCCACGCTCCGCTCAGCCAGGCGGCCACTTGACTCGGCAGCCGGACACCGGACACAGCAGCACTGACGCTGGACACAGCCACACAGACACACGGACACCCGACTCACCGGCACCGACGCTCAACACAGCCACACGGACACCCGACTCACCGGCACCGACGATCGACACGGCCAGACCGCCGTCACCCAGCCGTGCCGCACCCGACTCAGCCAAGCGGCCGTCTCGCCCAATCGCCGCTCTCGATGAGCCTGCCGCGGGTACGCAGGCGGGCCGCGACCGGGGGTGCCGCGACATACACCCACGCCTGTACGGCCGTTCCGTCGGTGTCGCGGAGCACCTCGCGGGCGACGCGTTCGTAGAGGCTGCTCGGGTCGCTCGGGGCGTACTCCTCCAGGTGGTCCAGGGCGGCGAGGAGCGCGGGGTACTCCTCGGGTCGCGCCGTGACGAGATCGCCGTACACCGTGCCGCGCCCACCCAGGGCCTCGACGGCGTACGGGTAGCCGGGGCCGTCGTACAGCAGCGCCCCGGTCAGTCGTGCCGGTTCCTCGGTGAGGGTGCGGCCGCGCAGGAAGGCGTCGTGGTTGGGCTCGCCGGGGCGGAGGGTGCCGTAGACGAAGAAGGGCAGGGGCGGCGGGGTCACTTCGGGCCGTCTCCTCGGCGCCGGCGCGGCGCGGGGCTGGGGCTGGGCGGATGGCCGGGGGCCTGGGCGGCCGGCCGAGGCGCAGCGTACCGGCCGGGGGCGCGCGGTCGGGGTACCGGCCTGGCGGCGCGGTGGGCACAGGTGCGCACACCAGGATCACCGCCTTCGCAGAAACGGTCCTCTCCCCTCACACACCTGCACGTACTCACCCTGTCCACGGCATGCGCACGGCCCCTTGAATCTTGGTCATCTTCTGTGCTCCCGCCCGCTCGAAGGAGACCGATGAGCCGAATACGGCCGCACCTGCGCGGTTCCCGACTCGCCACGGCCGGCATCGTCGCCGCCACCGCCACCCTGCTGGCCACCACGCTGTCCCCCAACGCCGGCGCGGACGACAGTCCGACCAGGGCCACCGCGCTGAAGAACGCGGCGTCGGCCCTGAAGGAGCAGGCGGGGAGCCTGGGGCTGACGGCCGCGCAGGGCACCACCGTGCGGGACGTGATCGTGGACGCGGACGGCACCCAGCACGTCCGCTACGACCGCACCTACCGCGAACTCCCCGTCCTGGGCGGCGACTTCGTCGTCCACCTGGCGAAGGACGGTACGTACCGCAGCGCCACCCGCGCGACCGGGGACGCGCTCTCCCTGTCGAGCGTGACGCCCAAGGTCTCGGCGCCGAAGGCGGCCGACCTCGCGGCGACCGTGCTGCGTGCGGCCAACGTCGGCGAGACGCTGAAGAGGCTCACGTCCAAGCCCGAGCTGGTGGTCGACGCCCTGCACGGCGCCCCGAAGCTGGCCTGGCGGACCGACGCCGTCGCCCAGGACTCCGCCGGCAACCCGGTCGCCCACACGGTACTGACCGACGCCCGCACCGGGGCGCGGATCGACGCGTGGGACAGCATCGAGAAGGCCTCGGGCGACGGGAAGTCGCTGTACGCGGGCACGGTGCCGCTGGAGACGACGAAGTCGGGGTCGACGTACCAGTTGAAGGACGCCACGCGCGGAGGCACGTACACCGGCGACGCGACCAACAAGACCGACCTGTGCATCCTGACCATCTGCCTCAGCCGCGCCCCGTCGACGGTCTTCACGGACGCCGACAACCGCTGGGGCACCGGCGCGGCGAGCGACCGTGCGACGGCCGCGGTGGACGCCCAGTACGGCACGGACGTGACGTGGGACTACTACAAGGGTGTCCACGGCCGTAACGGCATCGCGGGTGACGGCAAGGGCTCGTTCAACCGCGTGCACTACGGGAACGACTACAACAACGCCTTCTGGGACGACAGTTGCTTCTGCATGACGTACGGCGACGGTGACGGCACCCAGCTCGGACCGCTGGTGTCGCTGGACGTGGCCGGCCACGAGATGACGCACGGCGTGACGTCGAAGACGGCCGCGCTGACGTACTCGGGCGAGTCCGGTGGCCTGAACGAGGCGACGTCGGACATCTTCGGGTCGCTCGTGGAGTTCCACGCGGGCAACTCCGCGGACCCGGGCGACTATCTGATCGGCGAGAAGGTCGTCAGGTCGGGGCTCGGGCGGAGCGCCCTGCGGTACATGGACAAGCCGTCGAAGGACGGCGTCTCGGTCGACTGCTGGAGCACGGGGACGGCGGACCTCGACGTCCACTACTCGTCGGGCATCGGCAACCACTTCGCGTATCTGCTGGCCGAGGGCAGCGGGGCGAGGACGGTCAACGGGGTCAACTACAACTCGCCCACCTGTGACGGCTCTTCGGTGACGGGGATCGGCCGGGGCAAGCTCGGCAAGATCTGGTACCGGGCGTTGACGGTCTACATGACGTCCTCGACGAACTACGCGGGGGCGCGGTCCGCGACGCTCAGCGCGGCGAAGGACCTCTACGGGGCCGGGAGTGCGGAGTACTCCGCGGTGGGGGCTGCCTGGCGTGCGGTGAACGTGGGCTGAGTTGCTGGGGAGTTGAGGGGCGGCAACGCGCCGCAGGGTGGAGGTGCGTGGCCGGGTGTGGGTCATCCGTGGCTGGTCGCGCAGTTCCCCGCGCCCCTGGGTTGGCTGGGTCACCGCAGGTTGGGCAGCGGGGTCGGCAGGGGTTCGGATACGCTCCGCTGCCGGCCGGCCCCCCTCCCTCGCCGCTTTGGAGTCATATGTCCTCGCCCACGAAGATGCACGCCGACGAGCTGGACATCGACGAGGGGCTGGTTGCCCGGCTGGTCGCGGAGCAGTTTCCGCGTTGGGGTGGGCTGGCGGTGGTGCGGGTCGGCTCCGCCGGGACGGACAACGCCATGTACCGGCTGGGCGACGACATGGTCGTACGGCTGCCCCGGCTTCCCGGCGGGGGACGCCAGGTCGACCGGGAGCACCGCTGGCTGCCGCGCCTGGCCCCGCATCTCCCCCTCACCGTCCCCGCGCCGCTCGCGAAGGGCGCACCCGGGCACGGCTACCCGCTCCCGTGGGGCGTGTACGAGTGGCTGGCCGGCGAGAACGCGTACGACGCACCGCTGACAGAACTGCGGGATGCTGCCGGGGAGTTGGGGCGCTTCACTGCGGCACTTCGGAGCGTGGACGTGGGTGAGGGCCCGCCGTCCTACCGAGGCGGACCGGTCGGCGCGGATGACGCCGGCGTCCGGGCCGCGATCCGTGACCTGGGTGCCGCGGGCACGCTGGACGCGACGGCGGCGACGGCGGCCTGGGAGTACGTCCTGCGCCGGCCGCAGTGGGACGCCGCCCCCGTCTGGCTGCACGGCGACCTCCTCCCGGGCAACCTCCTGACCTCCTCCGGCCGCCTCACCTCGGTCATCGACTTCGGCTGCTTCGGGCTCGGCGACCCGGCCGCCGACACGATGGCGGCGTGGACGGTCTTCGACGCCGGCAGCCGCGAGGTGTTCCGCGCGGCGGCCGACGTCGACGAGGCGACGTGGGCGCGGGGGCGGGGGTGGGCGCTGCGCTTCGGGCTGACGGCGGAGCACTACTACGGCGAGGTCTGCGGGAACGGCACGAATCCGGTGCTGGCGGCGGTGGGGCGCCGTGCGGTGGCCGAGGTGCTGGCGGAGTGGGCTACGGGGGACGCGTCCGGCTGAACCGGCCGACACCGAGTCACCCGTTCACACCCCCCTCCCCCACCCAACCCATTCTCTTCCCCCGACCCACCGCGAACCCGGCACTGACCTGCTGAAACAGCGCCTGCCCCAACCTTGTCCCCCCTCCCGCACGACACCCGTTCACCCCATTCAGGCGCCTTCTCGGGAAGCGCTCGTGGCGTGGTGGCCCTTTGCTCGGAAGGGCAGGGCTCGGCCGAGGCGGCGGCACTTGGGGGTGCCGCGGGTCGTGAGTCCGTGCGCTCGGAGGAGCTTCGATGCGACGTACCGCCCGTCTGCTGACCGGGACCGCGCTGGCGGTCGGCGCCGTCGGTGTCGTCGTCGCACCCGCGTACGGCGGCGACGGTGGTGACCTGAAGGTCTCCCCGGCCTCGGTCGTACCGGGCGGGCAGGTCTCCGTGGACACGGCCGCCTGCCGGAACGGCGGTGCGGCGGGCGACGCGAGCGCGGTCGGTGCCGGTTCGTTCTCGCTGGCGCCGGGCGCGGACGAGGAGGACGCGACCGGGCAGTTCCGGGTGCCGCCGAGCGCGCAGCCGGGGACGTACGAGATCGTCGCGACCTGCGCCGACGGCGGGCGGAAGGTGACGGGCGACCTGGTCGTCACGCTGACGGCCGCGCGCGGGCAGGTGCATCCGAAAGGAAGTGTGAAGACGGGGGTCGGCGGCGCGTTCGGCCGCGACCCCGTGCAGACCGCGGCCGGCGTGACGGCTCTCGCCGTCGCCGCCGCGGGCGGTACCTGGCTCCTGCATCGCCGGGCGAGAGGCGACGGGATCTGACGGACACCCTCCGCTGTCCGTCGCCGGTACCGCACGTCCCCTCCCCCTCCGGGTCCGACGCCCCTCGCGGCCCGGAGGGGGACGAGGGCGAACCGAGGAGAGTCCCGGGAGGCTCACGTGCGCAGTCGCAGTCGTCGCAGGAGCGTCGGCAACGCCGCCATAGCCGCCGCCACCGCCCTCGCCCTGTGCTCCGGCGCCTGGCTCCTGACCAACGGCACCGAGACGCACGCCCCGCCGCAGCCGTCGGCCGCGCAGGCAGGTGCCAGGACGGGTGCCGACGCGAGGGCCCACGCAGAGGCCCGCGAGACCGCTGCCGCCGACGAGACCCCCCGAGCCGACCGGACCGCCGCCCCCGCACTCCCACCGTCCCCTCCCGACCACATCCGCATCCCCTCGATCCGCGTCTCCGCTCCCCTCATGGGCCTCGGACTGACGAAGGCGGGCAGCCTCGATGCGCCGCCCGCCGAGCGGAAGAACCTCGCCGGGTGGTACGAGGCCGGCACCACGCCCGGTGAGACCGGCACCGCGATCGTCGCCGGCCACGTCGACAACGCCGAAGGGCCCGCTGTCTTCTACCGCCTCGGGGCCCTGAAGAAGGGCAGCACGATCGAGGTGGAGCGGCGCGACGGCGGCACGGCGCTCTTCTCGGTCGACGCCGTCGAGGTCTACGACGCCGAGGCCTTCCCCGACGAGAAGGTGTACGGCCCGGCGCCGCGCCCCGAGCTGCGGGTGATCACCTGCGGTGGCGGTTACTCACGGACGACCGGGTATCAGGGCAACGTCGTCGTGTTCGCGCATCTCACCGGCAGCCGCTGAATCCGGCGTCGCGGACCCGTGCGCCTCCTCGGCCGACTCCCCCGCCGGCTCCCCTGGGCGGCCCAGGATGTTCTCCCCGCCCCAGACCCCGAGCGGGCCCAGCGCCACGTTCAGCGAGACCCCGAGCGGTGTCAGCGAGTACTCCACCCGCGGCGGCACCTCGTCGTACGCCTCCCGGTGCACGATCCCGTCCGCCTCCAGCTCCCGCAGCTGCGATGCGAGCACCTTCTCCGTCACGCCGGGCAGCTCGCGCCGCAGCTCCCCGAAGCGGTACGGCCGCTGATGGAGCGCCCAGAGAATGAGCACCTTCCACTTGCCCCCGACCACGTCCATCGCCGCGTCGATCCCGCAGACGTACGCCCCCGGCCGCCTTCCGATCCCCATGCTGCCGTCCTCCTGCCTGGACTCATTCCCCGTGGTAACCACCCACTCCTAAGTGCGTACTTGAGCAGGCGATTCCCCTACCACGAGCCTAGACGTCATGACTGACAACGCCCCCGCGCCCACCGCGCTCCCGACCCCCGCCCCGACCTCGCTCACCCTTCTCGGCACCGGTGCCATGGGCACCGCCCTGGCCCGCGCCTGGCTCGCCGCCGGCCATCCGGTCACCGTCTGGAACCGCACGCCCGCCCGGGCCGAACCCCTGGCCGCCGAGGGCGCGACCGTCGCCGCGAGCGCCGCCGAGGCGGTGGCCGCGAACCGGCTGGTCGTCGTCTGCCTCCTCGACGACGCCTCGGTCGGCGAGGCCCTCGACGGTGCCGACCTGTCCGGCCGTGACCTCGTGAACCTCACCACCGGCACCCCCGCCCAGGGCCGCTCCCGCGCCGCGTGGGCCGAGGCGCGCGGCGCCCGTTTCCTGGACGCCGGGATCATGGCCGTACCGCCGATGATCGGGGACGCGGAGTCAGGAGGGTACGTCTTCTACAGCGGCTCCCCCGAGCTGTTCGAGGAGCACGGCTCGACCCTCGCCGTCCCGGCCGGCACCCGTTACGTCGGCGCGGACGCCGGCTTCGCCGCGCTGCACGACGTGGCGCTGCTGAGCGCGATGGACGGCATGTTCGCGGGCGTGCTGCACGCGTTCGCGCTGATCCGCCGCGAGGACATCGCCCCGACGGACTTCGCGCCGCTGCTGGTGTCGTGGCTCGGCGCGATGGCGCCCGCCGCGCACCAGGCCGCCGAGCAGCTGGAGAGCGGCGACTACGGCAAGGACGTCGTGTCCAACCTCGCCATGCAGGTCGCGGGCAACGCCACGCTGCTGGCCACGGCCGAGGAGCAGGGCGTGAGCGCCGAGCTGCTGACGCCGTACACGACCCTCATGGAGCGGTGGCTCGCCGCGGGACATGGCGACGAGGACACCACCGGCATGGTCGAACTGCTCGACCTGCGGCAGAAGTAGGAGCCTGCAGCTAGGCCAGCCACTGCTCGTACGCCAGCTTCGCCACCAGCGCGAACACCACCGTCAGCAGCACCGCCCGCACGAATCCGCTGCCCTTCTTCAGTGCCGTACGGGCTCCCAGCGTGCCGCCCGCCAGGTTGAAGACGGCCATCACGGCGGCGAGCTGCCACAGGACCGTGCCCTGCCAGGCGAAGGTGGCGAGCGCACCGGCGTTGGTGCAGCAGTTGACGATCTTCGCGGTGGCGGAGGCGGTGACGAGGTCGAGGTGGAGCATCGCGGTGAGGGAGAGGACCAGGAACGTGCCGGTGCCGGGGCCGATCAGCCCGTCGTAGAAGCCGATGCCCAGGCCGGCCAGGCCGATCGCGGCGAGGGTCCGGCGGTGGGAGGCCGGGCCCGTCGCCGGTGCCGTGCCGAACGCCGGGCGCAGGATCACGAAGGCGGCCACGGCGAGCAGCACCACCATGATCACGGGCTTCAGCACCTCGGTGCTCATGCCGGCCGCGAAGAAGGCGCCGCCGGAGGAGCCCGCGAGCGCCGCGAGACCGATGCGTACGGCGAGCCGTACGTCCACGGGTGCCTTGCGGGCGTACGTCACCGCGGCGCCCGAGGTGCCGACGATCGCGACCGCCTTGTTGGTGCCGAGCGCGTACGCGGCCGGGGTGCTCGCCGGGAGGCCGAGCAGCAGGGCCGGGAGCAGCAGGAGGCCGCCGCCACCGACCACGGCGTCGATCCAGCCGGCCGCGAGGGCCGCGAGGCACAGGACGACGACCATGGTCAGCGATATGTCGGGCATGATCGCGACCCTAGGCAGACGATGCGTGTGCCGTCCATGTACATGAGGAGCATCTGAGGTTCGGGCAACGGCACCGGACCGATCTCACAGGCCGCCCCCTTCGCGCCCCCCGAACCCTCACACCGGCCCCGCGCCCCCGCTGAGGGCAGCGTTCCCCGTGGGAAACAGACGTGATGCGGTCGGGAAACACCCGCACCGCACGCTCGACGCCATGACCTCGAATACGCGTGTGGTGGTGATCGGCGCCGGCCTCGCGGGCGTACGGCTCGCCCGGCGGCTCGGCGAGCTCGGCACGCCCGTGACGCTCGTCGGCGACGAGGAGCATCGCCCGTACAACCGGGTGCTGCTCGCCGAGGTGCTGGCCGGACGGTACAGCCCCGACGTGATCGCCCTCCCGGCGCCGGCGGAGCTCACGCGTGGCCGGGTCACCGGCATCGACCGCGAGGTGCGAGCCGTACACCTCGCGGACGGGTCGGAGATCGCATACGACACGCTGGTCCTGGCCACCGGTTCGAACCCGGTGCTGCCGCCCCTGCGCGGTCTGTTCACGCCGGACCACGTGCTGCCGGAGGGTGTGCACGCGTTCCGGACCATGGACGACTGCCTGGGCCTGTCCAAGGCCGTACGTCCCGGTGTCCGGGCGGTCGTGATCGGCGGTGGGCTCCTCGGGGTCTCCGCGGCTCGTGCCCTCGCGCTGCGCGGCGCGCAGGTCGTACTCGCCCAGCAGTCCGAGCGGCTGATGGAGCGGCAACTCGACCCGCCCGCCTCGAAGCTGGTCCGCCGCCATCTCGTCGACCTCGGTGTGGAGGTGCACACCGACCTGCGCGTGCGTGACGTGCGCTGCGTCGGCGGCGCGGTCCGCTCGGTGGAGATGGCCGACGGATACGCCCTCGACGCCGACCTCGTGGTCCTGGCCTGCGGGGTGCACCCCCGCGCGGGCCTCGCGCAGCTCGCGGGACTGGACGTCCGCAAGGGGATCGTCGTCGACGACGAGCTCCGTACGTCCGACCCGCACATCCGGGCCGTCGGTGACTGCGCGCAGCACGCCGGGACCGTGTACGGACTGGCCGCACCCGCGCTCGAACAGGCCGACGTCCTGGCCGAGTTGCTGGCGGGCGACGGCACCGCCCGTTACACCGGCACCCGGGCGCTGACCCGGCTGACGCTGGCCGGTGAGGGGTTCTTCGACCTCGCCGCGTTCGGCGAGACGGAGGCCCGGCCGGGCGACGACGTCGTCCAGCTGACCGACGCCACCCGCGGCACCTACCGCAAGGTCGTCGTCCGCGACGACCGCCTGGTCGGCGGGGTTCTCGTCGGCGAACTCGGCACCGTCGGCGCGCTCGCCCGCGCCTGGGAGGGAGCAGAGCCGCTCCCCGACGACGCCCCGCTGCTCCACCTGCTCACCAACGATGGAGGCTCCTGATGACCGCCACCCCGGAGGCCACGGAGGCCACCCCCACGATCGTGCTCGTCGGCCACGGCATGGTCGGCCAGCGTTTCCTGGAGGCGCTCGCCGAGCGCGGCCTGACCGCCACACACCGCGTGGTCGTGCTGTGCGAGGAGCCGCGTCCGGCATACGACCGCGTCGCGCTCACCTCCTATTTCTCCGGCAGGACGCCCGAGGACCTCTCCATGACCGACATGGAGTTCATCAAGGACCACGGCATCGAGCTGTACATCGGTGACCCGGCGCTCTCCGTGGACCGCGCGGCCCGGCAGGTCACGGCCGCGTCCGGCCAGGTCTTCGCGTACGACGCCCTCGTCCTCGCCACCGGCTCGTACCCGTTCGTGCCGCCGGTCCCGAACAAGGACGCCGCCGGCTGTTTCGTCTACCGCACGATCGAGGACCTGCTCGCGATCGAGGAGTACGCGAAGACGAAGGCCACGACCGGTGCCGTGGTCGGCGGCGGTCTGCTGGGCCTGGAGGCCGCCGGTGCGCTGAAGGGACTCGGTGTCGAGGCGCACATCGTGGAGTTCGCGCCGCGGCTGATGCCGGTGCAGGTCGACGAGGGCGGTGGCGCGGCGCTGCTGCGCACCATCGAGGACATGGGCCTGAGCGTCCACACCGGTGTCGGCACGCAGGAGATCGTCGTCGACGCGGACGGTGCCGTCACCGGCATGAAGCTGTCCGACGGTTCCGAACTCGCCACCGACATGGTGGTGTTCAGCGCCGGTGTCCGCCCCCGCGACCAGCTGGCCCGCGACTGCGGCCTCACCGTCGGCGAGCGCGGCGGCATCACGGTCGACGAACAGTGCCGTACGGTCGCCGACCCGCATGTGTTCGCGATCGGCGAGTGCGCGCTGGCGTCGGACGGCCGGGTGTACGGCCTGGTGGCCCCCGGTTACGAGCAGGCGGAGACGGCGGCGGCGACGATCGCCTCCGACGAGGCCGCCTTCGTCGGCGCCGACCTGTCGACGAAGCTGAAGCTGCTCGGTGTGGATGTCGCCTCGTTCGGTGACGCGCACGGCACCGCCGACGACTGCCTGGACGTCGTGTACTCCGACTCCCGCGCCGGCCTGTACAAGAAGCTGGTCATCGGCCGCGACGGCACGCTGCTCGGCGGCATCCTGGTCGGCGACGCGGACGCGTACGGCACGCTGAAGGCGTTCACCGGCTCCGTGCCGCCGGTCTCGCCCGAGTCGCTCGTCCTGCCCGCCGGTGCCGGCGCCCCCGCCCAGCTCGGCCCGTCCGCCCTGCCGGACGAGGCGGTGATCTGCTCCTGCCACAACGTCACCAAGGGCACGATCCGTGGTGCGGTGACGGAGCACTCCTGCACGACCGTGCCCGAGGTGAAGAAGTGCACCAAGGCCGGCACGGGCTGCGGCTCCTGCGTCAAGGTCCTCGGCCAGCTGGTCACCGCCGAGCTGGAGGCGTCCGGCGTCGAGGTCGACAAGGGCCTGTGCGGCTGCTTCTCGCAGACCCGCGAGGAGCTGTACGAGATCGTCCTCGCCCTGCGCGTCAACACCTACCAGGACCTGCTGGACCGCTACGGCCGTGACGGCGCCCGGGGCGGCGACGGCTGCGAGATCTGCAAGCCGACGGTCGGGTCGATCATCGCCTCGCTCGCTCCGACGATCGGCGCGAGCGGCTATGTCCTGGACGGCGAGCAGGCGGCGCTGCAGGACAGCAACGACCACTTCCTCGCCAACATCCAGAAGAACGGCTCGTACTCGGTCGTACCGCGTATCGCCGGTGGTGAGATCACCCCGGAGGGACTGATCGTGATCGGCGAGATCGCCCGCGACTTCGGTCTCTACACGAAGATCACCGGCGGCCAGCGTATCGACATGTTCGGCGCGAGGGTGGAGCAACTCCCGCTCATCTGGGCCAGGTTGGTGGACGCCGGCTTCGAGTCCGGCCACGCCTACGGCAAGTCGCTGCGCACGGTGAAGTCCTGCGTCGGGCAGACCTGGTGCCGCTACGGCGTCCAGGACTCCGTGCGGATGGCGATCGACCTGGAGCTGCGCTACCGGGGCCTGCGCTCGCCGCACAAGCTGAAGTCGGCGGTGTCCGGCTGCCAGCGCGAGTGCGCGGAGGCCCAGTCGAAGGACTTCGGCGTGATCGCCACGGCCAACGGCTGGAACCTCTACGTCGGCGGCAACGGCGGCGCGACCCCGCGCCACGCCGACCTGCTGGCCCAGGACCTGTCGGACGCGGAGCTGATCCGCCTGATCGACCGCTTCCTGATGTTCTACATCCGCACCGCGGACCGCTTGGAGCGCACGAGCGTGTGGCTGGAGCGGATCCCCGGCGGCCTGGACCACGTACGTGACGTGGTCGTGGAGGACTCCCTCGGCATCTGCGAGGAACTGGAGTCCCTGATGACGGCCCATGTCGCGAACTACCGCGACGAGTGGTCGGAGACCGTCAACGACCCCGAGAAGCTGGCCCGGTTCGTGTCCTTCGTGAACGCCCCCGACACCCCCGACCCGGTCGTCGGCTTCGTCCCCGAGCGCGACCAGGTCAAGCCCGACCTGCCGCTGCTGACCATCGGCCACCGCCCCCTGGAAGGAAGCGCCCAGCGATGACCCTGGCACCCGAGACGACCGACCTGAAGGTCCAAGTGCGCCTGGACACGGACTGGTTGACGGTCTGCGACCTCACCCACCTGCTCCCCGGCCGCGGCGTGGCGGCCCTGCTGCCGAACGGCGGCCAGGTGGCCCTGTTCCGCGACCGCGCCGGCCGGCTGTACGCCATCGACAACCGCGACCCGTTCGGCGGCGCCGCGGTCCTCTCCCGCGGCCTGACCGGCACCCACCAGGGCCGGCCGTTCGTGGCCTCGCCGCTCCTGAAGCAGCGCTTCGACCTGGAGACCGGGCAGTGTCTGGACGACGAGGGAGTGCGGGTGACTGCGTACGAGGTGCGGGCCGCCGGGTAGCGGGGCTCGTGGAGGTGGCCTCGTGAAGGTGGCCTCGCGCTCACACCTTCAGGTCGTCGTACACCACCCCGGTCAGCCGCTCGGAAGCCTCCCAAAGCAGCTCTCCCGCACGGTCGTTGCGGGTCCAGGGCGCACGCCGGGACGGGGCGGGTGAGCCGCGCCGGCCGCCGAAGGACGACGGGCCGGTGAAGGAGTCGGGGCGGACGTCGGGGGCGGTGGCGGCGTACAGCGTGGGCAGGGCGCCGGCCTCGGCGGGCTGGGCGAAGACACGGTTGCCGAGGCGGGCGAACCACTCGCTCGCCCGGCTCCCGGCCATCCGCGGCCCTGCCGTCTGGAGGTTGGTGTCCGCGTACCCGGGATGAGCGGCGGCCGCCACCACGTCCGCCCCCTGCGCCCCCAGCCTGCGCGCCAGCTCGTGCGTGAACAGCAGGTTGGCGCTCTTGGACCGGCCGTAGGCGATCCAGCGCCGGTACCGCTGCTCGCTGTTGAGGTCGTCGATGTCGATGTTGGACAGTGCGTGCAGCGGACTGGAGACGGTCACCACCCGCGCGCCGGGCACACCCAGCAGCGCGGGCAGCAACAGCCCGGTGAGCGCGAAGTGCCCCAGGTGGTTGACCCCGAACTGCGTCTCGAAGCCGTCCGCCGTGGTGCCGTACGGCAACGCCATCACGCCGGCATTGTTCACGAGCAGGTCGAGACGGTCGTACGGGAAGGACGCGGCGAACTCCCGCACGGAGCCCAGGTCCCCGAGATCCAGTCGCCGCAACTCGACGTGCCCCTGAGGCACTTCGGAGACCATCCGCGCCTCGGCCGCCGCGCCCCGCGCCTCGCTCCGGCACGCGAGCACCACCCGGGCGCCCTTCCGAGCCAGCTCCCGCGCCGTGACGTACCCGAGTCCGCTGTTGGCACCGGTGACGACGGCGACGCGGCCGCCCTGGTCGGGGATGTGCTGTGCGCTCCAGCCGGGCATGAGGAGCTCCTTCCGGATGTGGACGGCTCCGGCCCAGCCTACGAGCGGGCGTCCGTCCGGCGCAGCCTGCGCACCGCCACCAGCACCCCGCCACCGGCGAGCAGAGCGGCCGCGCCGCCCGCCGCCAGGTACGGGGTGCTGTCGTCGCCGCCGGTCGCGGCGAGGTCGGTGCCGTCCTGCCCGGTGGTCTCGTCGGAGGTGTCGTCGGCGGACGGAGCCGCGCCGCCCTCCGACTCCCCGTCGTCGGCGGGGACGAAGTCCGAGGGCGGGCTGTCGCAGCCGAGGCCGTCGCCGTCCCGGTCGAGGTGGGAGCCGTAGTGCTTGTCGCCCTCCGGGATGTCGGAGTACCCGCTGGCGTAGGCCTCGGTGCAGTTCTTGAACGGGTGGTCACCGTCATGGGCAGCGGCGGTGGCCGGCAGGGCGGCCAGCGCGGCGACGACGGTGGCGCCGGGCTTGTGGAGCAGGTTCACGGGAGGGTCCTTCCCTGGTCGTGCGTGAGGTGACGAACGTAGCCAGGGGCCGCAGTTGCGGAGGAGTTATGAAGGACCCGTGATGCGAACGTGACGTGACCGGAAGGTAGCTCTCCGTATGCGGGATCACCGCATGCCGGGGTATCGCATCAGGGCCACCGCATGCACGTGCTCAGCGCACGAGGGGCGAGCGCTCGGCAGGGTCGCCGTGGCCGTCGCGCACGGGCCGGGTGTCCAGGTAGAACCATTCGGCCCCGGGCCCCGGCAGCGGGGCCGTGTCGGCGGTGGCCGTCGGCCGGGGCGGCACGGCCGCGGACGCCTCCGACTTGGCCGGTCCCGGCATCAGCAGCTCCACCCGCAGCCCCAGCCCCCGCTGCTGCGCCGTGAACTCCTCCACCTGGTTGCGGCAGGCGTGGTCCAGATGGGTCACGCCGGTCAGGTCGAGGCGGATGCGGGGTTTGCCGGAGGCGGCTGCGCTCTCCAGTGCCTCGATGACCTGCGGCAGCCGTAGGAAGGTGGCGTTGCCGGCCATGACGACCTTCGCCGTGTCGTCCTCGACGTGCTGCCGGATCACGGTCTGGGACATCCGCAGAGCGGCCAGTACGATCCCGGCCGCGAGGCCGATGAGGACGCCCTCCAGCAGCGCGGTCGCCACGATGACCAGCGTTGTCGTCGTCATCACGAAGAACTCGCCCCGGTCCTGCCGCCACATCTTCGGGAACTCGTCCGGCGCGAACAGCTTCCAGCCGCTGTGCACGAGGACGCCCGCGAGCACCGAGATCGGGATCAGGGCCAGAACCTGCGGCAGCAGCAGCGCGAACGCCAGCAGCCACAGGCCGTGCAGGGTACGGGAGATGCGGGTCTTGGCGCCGGCCTGGACGTTCGCCGAGCTGCGGGCGACGACCGCGGTGACCGGGAGGGCGCCGAGGATGCCCGCGACGGTGTTGCCGGCGCCCTGGGCGACGAGTTCGGTGTTGTAGCGGGTGCGCGGGCCGCTGTGCATACGGTCCACGGCGGCCGCGGTGAACAGGCTCTCCGCCGAGGCGATGACCGTGAAGGTGAGGATGGCCGAGATGACCGCGGGGTCCGCGAGGCCCGCGAACTGCGCGGCTCCCGGCACCTGCACCGACGCCAGCAGATTACCGACCTGGAGCGTCTTCACGTCCACGCCGGGCAGCGCGGCGACCGCGATGCCGATGCCGACCGCCACGAGCGCGGCCGGGACCTTCTTCGCCGGGCCCGGCACCTTCTTCCACAGGAAGCTCAGCACGATCGTGGCGACGCCGAGCAGCGTGGCGATCATCGCCTGGGGGTCGGTGAGGATGTCCGCGAACAGCCCCGGGATGCCCGCCATGTTCTCGATCGGCGTGCCGGGGGCCTTGGCGTCGGCCACCGGGTAGGCCTGGCTGAACATCAGCGGCAGGCCGATACCGGCCAGCATGCCCTGAACCACCGCGATGGAGATCGCCTGGAACATCCGGCCGAGGCGTACGACGCCGAGGACGATCTGCAGGATGCCCGAGAACAGGACGATCACGCCGAGCATCGCCACGCCGAGCTCCAGCACCGTCTCCGCGACCAGCGCGGCGAGCCCGGCGGCCGGCCCGCTGACCTGGAGCGTGCTGCCCCGGACCGAGCCGACGACCAGGCCGCCGATCACCCCGGAGATGATCCCGAGTTCAGCGGGGACGCCGGATGCCACGGCGACACCGATGCAGAGAGGGAGGGCGACGAGGAAGACGACGAGGGAAGCGGTGATCTCGTTGGCGAGGTCGAGCTTCTCGCCCCCGGCGGCCCCGCCCCCCGAGGACTTGACGGCACTCCTGGCGCCCCCGACGGCCCCGTCGCCCGACGCCCTGGCGCCACCCCCGCTCACCCCGTTGTCCGGCGGCGACTTCGCGGCGCCCCCGATCCCCGGCATGCTCACCTTCGTGCGCGTACGCCCGCGCGCATGCGCCCCGCTCATCCGGCATGCACCCGGAACCGGCCGTCGTCCTCCAGCTCGTGCACCTGCCCGGTGTCGACCTCGTAGTACCAGCCGTGCAGCCGCAGCCGCCCCCCGTCCAGCCGCTGCCGCACCACCGGGTAAGTCCGCAGTACGGCAAGCTGGTTGACGACGTTGCCCTGGGCCACGTCCGGCAGCGACGGGTCGTCGGAGGCGGCCGTCAGGACCTGCGCCAGTTCCGGACGGGCCAGCTGCAGCCACGCGTCCACCCCCGGCAGCGCGGACAGGTCGTCGCCGGACTTCAGCGCGCCCATCGCACCGCAGTGTGAGTGACCGCACACGATGATGTCCTGAACCCCGAGCACCTCCAGTGCGTACTCGATGGTGGCCGCCTCGCCGGAGGCACCAGGGCTGCCGTACGGCGGCACGATATTGCCCGCGTTTCGCAGCTCGAATATCTCTCCGGGCCGTGCGCCGGTAATCAGGGCGGGTATGACCCGTGAGTCCGAGCAGGTAATGAAGAGCGCCTCGGGATATTGCCCTTCGGCCAGTTTCCGGTATTCAACGGTCTCGAAATCGACCCGCCGCTTGAACGAACGGGCTCGGTCCAGCAACGCCTTCAACGATGCCTCCATGGTGGGGAGTTCGGCCAGTTCACAGCACCGTAGAGGAGCCCGCGCCAGAGGAAGGTTAAGTAAAGGCCAGAGCGCGTCCAGCAATTGGACATTCTTTGTCGCAACTCCCTGCAAGCGCTTGTTTCTTGTAGCGTGTCGACGTCAGGGCAGAGAATGCAAATTCACGGAGAGACAGGACGCATGGGCATACGAGTGCTGCTCATCGAGGACGACGAGACGATCGCCGAACCGCTCGCCGAGGGCCTCGGCCACTTCGGCCTGACGGTGGATCACGTGACCACCGGTGCCGAGGGACTGAGGAGGCCGTACGGCGATGTCGTCCTGCTCGACCTCGGGTTGCCGGACATGGACGGCATCGATGTGTGCCGGGGCATCCGGCGGGTCTCGGACGTGCCGGTCATCATCCTGAGCGCGCGGGGTGAGGAGGCCGACCGGGTCCTCGGACTGGAGCTGGGGGCGGACGACTATCTGGCGAAGCCGTTCAGTGTGCGGGAGTTGGTGGCGCGGGTGCGGGCCGTGACCCGGCGGACGCAGCGCACGGAGGCGGTGGCGGAGCCGGTCGGTACGGCGGCGCCGATGGATATGGCGACGTCGGTGGACAGAGCGGCGTCGGTCGAGCGTGGACGTACCGAAGCGCTGGTGGAGCGGCTGCGTGCGGAGGCGGCGGCCTCGTCGGCGGTCACCCCGCCATCCGCACCCCTGTCGCGCGAGACCGCGCCGGGCCCGTCGTACGAGGAATCCGCCCCTTCACCCTCGTACGCCCCCGGCCCCCTCGTCGTCGACCGCCGCACCCGTCAGGTCTGGGTCGGCGAGATCCCCGTCACCCTCACCCCCAAGGAATTCGAGCTGCTGGCGCTGCTGACCGAGGATCCCGGCGCGGTCTACTCACGGCAGCAGATCCTGGACCGCGTGTGGGACCCGCACTACGAGGGCCCGACCAAGACGCTGGACGTCCATGTCGCCGCGCTGCGGAAGAAGTTGGGGCACCCGGCCTGGATCCAGACCCTGCGCGGAGTCGGTTTCCGGCTGGCGGTGCAGACCGAGCCGGGCGGGCCGCAGGTGTCCTCGCCATGACCCGTCGGCTGCTGCTCAGCTACCTCAGTCTCGCCGCGCTCGTCCTGGTCTGCCTGGAGATCCCGCTGGGCTTCGTCTACTCGCGCAGCGAGCGGGAGCGGGTGGTGAGCGCGGCCAAGGACGAGGCGGAATCGGTGTCCGCGTACGCCTCACTGTCCCTCAGCGCGGGCCGTGCCGAGCGGGATCTGCCGCGCCGGGTGGTGCGCTGCGCCGAGCGCATCGGCGGGCAGGTGGTGATCGTGGACGCCTCGGGCGCCCTGCTCGCCACCTCGCATCCGCGGGCCGCGGTGATGTCGTCCAACCTCGCCTCCCGCCCCGGTATCGCGGCCGCCCTGCGCGGCACGTCCACCGTGGACGTCCGTACCTCGACCATCGGCGGCGTCGAGTACCTCTCGGTCGCCGGGCCGGTCATGCGCGACGAGCGGATGCAGGGTGCCGTGTGGCTGACGCTGCCGACGCGGACGGTGCACGAACGCGTCCGTCACGTCTGGCTGTTGCTGGGCCTCGGCGGACTCGGGGTCCTCACCGCGGTCGCGGTGGTCGGGTTCGCCATCGCCTGCTGGGCCGGCCGTCCCATCCGTGAACTGGAGCGCGCCACCCATGAGCTGGCGGAGGGCGGGCGGGCCCGTCCGGTGACGATGACGAAGGGTCCGCCCGAGGTCCGCCGGCTGGCCGCCGCGTTCAACCGTACGGCGGCCCGGCTCGCTCATCTCCTCGCCGCCCAGCGGGCGTTCGCGGGCGAGGCGTCGCACCAGCTGAAGACCCCGCTCGCGGCGTTGCGGCTGCGGCTGGAGAACCTGGAGCCGAACGTCTCGGACCGCGGCATCGGCAGCCTCACCGCCGCCGTGACGGAGACGGACCGGCTCGCGCGGATGGTCGAGGGGCTGCTGGCGATGGCCCGCCTGGAGGAGGACTCCGCGACGCCCGCCCCGGTCGACGTGGGCGCGGTCTGCGCGGAACGGCACCGCACCTGGCTGCCGCTGTTCGAGCAGCAGCGGGTCTCCCTCGTCCTGTTCGCGGGCAGTGTGGGGCCGGTCCTCGCGGTGCCGGGCGGGGTCGAGCAGATCGTGGACAACCTGCTCTCCAACGCCCTGCGCGCCTCCCCGCCCGACAGCACCGTCGCCATCGAGCTACGGCTCCATGTGCCGCTCCGCCGCGCCCTGCGCGATGCCCGCCCCGCCTGGGTCGACCTGCACATCACCGACGAGGGGCCCGGCATGACCTCGGAGCAGCGTGCCCGCGCCTTCGACCGCTTCTGGCGCGCGCCGGGTGCCCCCAAGGGCGGTACGGGGCTGGGCCTTTCGCTGGTCCATCGGCTCGCGCACGCGAGCGGCGGTGAGGCGAGCCTGCATGCCTCGGCGGCGGGCGGTCTGGACGCGGTGGTCCGGCTGCCGTCGGCGGAACCGCCGCGCGAGGCGCACGGGCCGGGTACCGAGCGGCCGGGGCAGCGGAGGCGGGGGGTGCCGGCGCTGCGCGCATGACCCGGCCCCCATGGGCAGCTCCCAGGTACGCCGCCCGACGGCCACCAACCGGCCACGGCCCGTCCACCCTGCTCCCTTAGGTTCCATGCCGCTCCCTCTGGCACGACCCCGTCGTCGACCGGCGGCGGGGCGGTACGGCACCTCTTGGAGTGAGAGTGGAACGTCGTAGCCTCCTGCGCGCGGCCGTCCTCGGCGGCTCGGTCGCCGTGTTCGGCGGAACCCTGTGGCGCGGCGCCGCGTACGCGGCCCCGGCCCAGCCCGGCACCGGCCCCTACGGGGCACTGGGCTCCCCCGACACCAACGGCATCAGACTCCCCAGCGGCTTCACCAGCCGCGTGATCGCCCGCTCCGGGCAGACGGTCTCCGGTACGTCGTACACCTGGCACAACGCCCCTGACGGCGGGGCGTGTTACGCGGACGGCAGTGGCTGGATCTATGTCTCCAACTCCGAGATCAACCCCTCCGGCGGCGCGAGCGCGGTGAAGTTCTCGTCGACGGGCGCGATCACGGCCGCGTACCGCATCCTGTCCTCCACGCGCCAGAACTGCGCGGGCGGAAAGACGCCGTGGAACACCTGGCTGTCCTGTGAGGAGGTGTCCCTCGGCTACGTCTACGAGACGGACCCGTGGGGCGTTCAGGCGGCGGTCCGCCGTGCCGCGATGGGCCGCTTCAAGCACGAGGCGGCGGCCGCGGACCCGGTGCGCCAGGTGATCTACCTGACCGAGGACGAGAGCAACGGCCGCTTCTACCGCTTCATCCCCTCCACCTGGGGCAACCTGTCCTCCGGCACCCTCCAGGTCATGGTCGCGGGCAGCGCCACCTCGGGCTCCTTCACCTGGGCCGACGTCCCCGACCCGGACGGCTCCCCGACGGCCACCCGCTCCCAGGTCTCGGGCTCCAAGTCCTTCAACGGCGGCGAGGGCTGCCACTACGCCGACGACACGGTCTGGTTCACCACGAAGGGCGACAACCGGGTCTGGCAGCTCAACCTGACCTCGAACACCTACGAGCTGGCCTACGACGACTCCCTCGTCACCTCCGGCACGGCCCCCCTCACCGGCGTCGACAACATCACCGGCTCCTCCTCCGGCGACCTCTTCGTCGCCGAGGACGGCGGCAACATGGAGATCTGCGTCATCACCCCGGCCGACGTCATCGCCCCGTTCCTGCGCATCGACGGCCAGTCCGGCTCGGAGATCACGGGCCCGGCCTTCTCCCCCGACGGCACCCGCCTGTACTTCTCCAGCCAGCGGGGCACGAGCGGGAGTTCGTCGGGCGGGATCACGTATGAGGTGAAGGGCCCGTTCCGCACGTAGCGATTACGAAACAGACACACTCCCTCCACAACTGGTCACCGGGCATTACGGTCATCCCCTCACGCACCACCAGTGGGGGGATGACATGACCAGTCCGTACACCTCGGCACCCATGCCGCCGCAGCCGCCCTTCCGCCCGGCTCCCAAGTGGGCCCGCAAGCGCTACGCACTTCCCGCACTCGGGCTGGCCTTCTTCCTGGGCATCGGCGCGGGCGCGTCGGACGAGGACTCGAGGACCACCAGGGCGAAGCCGGCCGCAGCCTCAGCTCAGCCCACGGTCACTGTCACGGCGACGACCACGACGGCGGCAGCCGAGGAACCCGAACCGGCGCCGACGGTGACCACCACGAAGACAATCAAGGTCACCACCACGGTCACGGCGCCGCCCGCGCAAGACAGCGACTCCGTCGCCGACGACTCCTCCGGCGGCGACGTCCACTACGCCAACTGCTCGGAGGCCCGCGCAGCCGGCGCGGCCCCCGTCCACCGAGGCGAGCCCGGCTACGCCTCACACCTGGACCGGGACAACGACGGGGTGGGCTGCGACAGCTGAGGACGCCAAAACGAGGGCGGCACCCCCGCACAGGGTGCCGCCCTCTTGGTGCACCGGAGTCGCCGCCCATCGGTCTTGAGGGTCGGGGACAGGAGACGACTCCGGAGTTGAGTGGCCGTACGGCCTAGCGGTGGTCGCTGCCCACCGACTGGGAGGCCGCGCGGCCGGCCTCGAGGCGGGCGACCGGGATGCGGAACGGGGAGCAGGAGACGTAGTCGAGGCCGACCTCGTGGAAGAAGTGGACCGACTCGGGGTCGCCGCCGTGCTCGCCGCAGACGCCGAGCTTGAGGTCGGGGCGGGTCTCACGGCCGGCCTTGGCCGCCGCCGCGACCAGGGAACCCACGCCGTCCTTGTCGATCGTCTCGAACGGGGAGACGCCGAAGATGCCCTTCTCCAGGTAGGCCGTGAAGAACGAGGCCTCCACGTCGTCCCGGCTGAAGCCCCACACCGTCTGGGTGAGGTCGTTCGTGCCGAAGGAGAAGAACTCCGCCGCCTCGGCGATCTGACCGGCCGTGAGGGCGGCGCGCGGGAGCTCGATCATCGTGCCGATCGAGAGCTTCAGCTTCGTACCCGTCGCCGCCTCGACCTCCGCGATGACCTGGTCGGCCTCCTCGCGGACGATCTCCAGCTCCTGGACGGTGCCGACGAGCGGGATCATGATCTCGGCGCGCGGGTCGCCCTTGGCGTTCTTGCGCGCGGCGGCCGCTTCCGCGATCGCGCGGACCTGCATCGTGAACAGGCCGGGGATGACCAGGCCCAGGCGTACGCCGCGCAGGCCCAGCATCGGGTTCTGCTCGTGCAGACGGTGCACGGCCTGGAGGAGGCGCAGCTCGTTCTCGTGGGGCTCCTGGCGGGACTCCGCCAGGGCCACGCGGACCGAGAGTTCCGTGATGTCGGGGAGGAACTCGTGCAGCGGCGGGTCGAGGAGACGGACCGTCACCGGCAGGCCGTCCATCGCCGAGAACAGCTCGACGAAGTCCTTCTTCTGCAGCGGCAGCAGCTCCGCGAGGGCGGCCTCGCGGACCTCCTCGGTGTCGGCGAGGATCAGCTTCTCGACCATCTCGCGGCGCTCACCGAGGAACATGTGCTCGGTGCGGCACAGGCCGATGCCCTGGGCGCCGAAGCGACGGGCGCGCAGCGCGTCCTCGGCGTTGTCCGCGTTGGCGCGCACCCGCAGGCTGCGCTTGCGGTCGGCGAACGCCATGATCCGGTGCACGGCCTCGACCAGCTCGTCGGCGTCGTTGGCGCCCGCGTGCATCCGGCCCTCGAAGTACTCCACGACGGGAGAGGGGACGACCGGGACCTCGCCGAGGTAGACCTTGCCGGACGAGCCGTCGATCGAGATGACGTCGCCCTCCTCGACGACGTGTCCGCCCGGGACCGTCATCCGGCGGCGCTTGGTGTCGACCTCCAGCTCCTCCGCGCCGCAGACACAGGTCTTGCCCATGCCGCGCGCGACGACGGCCGCGTGGGAGGTCTTGCCGCCGCGGGAGGTCAGGATGCCCTCGGCCGCGATCATGCCGTCCAGGTCGTCGGGGTTGGTCTCCCGGCGGACCAGGATGACCTTCTCGCCCGAACGCGACCACTTCACCGCGGTGTACGAGTCGAAGACGGCCTTGCCGACCGCCGCACCCGGCGATGCCGCGATGCCCCGGCCGACCTGCTCGACCTTCGCGTCCTCGTCGAACTTCGGGAACATCAGCTGCGCGAGCTGGGCGCCGTTGACGCGCTGCAGCGCCTCCGCCTCGTCGATGAGGCCCTGGTCCACGAGCTGGGTCGCGATCCGGAAGGCGGCGCCCGCCGTGCGCTTGCCGACGCGCGTCTGGAGCATCCACAGCTGACCGCGCTCGATCGTGAACTCGATGTCGCAGAGGTCCTTGTAGTGGTTCTCCAGCGTCTCCATGATCTGCATCAGCTGGTCGTACGACTTCTTGTCGATCGTCTCCAGCTCCGCGAGCGGGACGGTGTTGCGGATGCCCGCGACCACGTCCTCGCCCTGGGCGTTCTGCAGGTAGTCGCCGTAGACGCCCTGGTGGCCGGAGGCGGGGTCACGGGTGAAGGCGACACCCGTGCCGGAGTCCGGGCCCAGGTTGCCGAAGACCATCGAGCAGACGTTGACGGCCGTGCCGAGGTCGCCGGGGATGCGTTCCTGGCGGCGGTACAGCTTGGCGCGGTCGGTGTTCCAGGAGTCGAAGACCGCGTGGATGGCGAGGTCCATCTGCTCGCGCGGGTCCTGCGGGAAGTCCCGGCCGGCCTCCTTCTTCACGATCTTCTTGAAGGCGGTGACCAGCTTCTTGAGGTCGGCGGCCTCCAGGTCGGTGTCGACCGTGACCTTCTTGGCCTCCTTGGCCTTGTCGAGGGCCTCCTCGAAGAGCTCGCCGTCGACACCGAGGACCGTCTTGCCGAACATCTGGATGAGGCGCCGGTAGGAGTCCCAGGCGAACCGCTCGTCGCCCGCCTGCTCGGTGAGGCCCTTCACGGACTTGTCGGAGAGTCCGATGTTGAGGACCGTGTCCATCATTCCGGGCATGGAGAACTTGGCGCCGGAACGGACGGAGACGAGCAGAGGGTTGTCGGCCTGGCCGAGCTTCTTGCCCATCCGGGACTCGAGGGCGTCGAGGTGCGCACTCACCTCGTCACGCAGTGCCGCGGGCTCCTCGCCACTGTCGAGGTAGACCTTGCAGGCTTCCGTCGTGATCGTGAAGCCAGGGGGAACGGGAAGCCCCAGGTTGGTCATCTCGGCGAGGTTCGCACCCTTGCCACCCAGGAGGTCCTTGAGGTCCTTGTTTCCCTCGGTGAAGTCGTAAACGAACTTCGCTACGTGGGGTTCTTTGTTTTCCGACACGGTCTCGACTCCCTCGAGGACGCGGTGGCTGCCCTGACGGCGAGGAACATACCCAGATCGAAGGCGCCTGGGTACGTCTACTCACGCGTCATGCGCCTGTAACCACCCGTCCGCCAGTGGATCGAAAGTCAAGGCTTGGCAAGCCGTGACGGCCGGATGTTTTCACTTCTTGAACGCAAGAGGGCCCACAGGTGCGGTATATCGCTCAGATGAGCAGCCATCCCGCACGTTTGATTTCGATCGATGAACGATCAAGGGGTGGCACCGAGTGCCACCCCTTGGAGAAGTGCAGCCGCTCAAGATCCGCTCATCTGAGCGCAACCCTTATCAAGGGTGGCGAGAATCACGCTGCCACAGCCGACGAGATTTCACCATGCGGACGTGCCCCGAGACGGAAACACGGACGTCACACCCCCAGTGCGAGCAGCCGTTCCTCCACCCGCGAGGGCGCGTACAGATGCTCCACGACCAGCGCCCCGGCACCCACGAGCCCGGCTCGGTCCCCCAGCCGGGAGGTCACGACGCTCAGATGAGCGGTGGAGCGCGGCAACGCCCGCTGGTACAGCAACTCGCGTACGCCGGTGAGAAAGGGCGTCCCGGCCAGATCCCCGGCGATCATCAGCACCCCGGGATTGAGCAGTGTCACGACCGTCGCCAGTACGTCCCCGACGTGGCGCCCGGCCTCCCGTGCCAGCGCGGCCGCCCCCGGATGACCCGAGGCCAGCACGTCCCGCACATCCGACCCGGACGCCGCGGGCACCCCCGCCTCGGCCAGCCGCCGGGCCACGGCGCCGCCACTGGCGACGGCCGCGAGGCAGCCGTACGAACCACACCGGCACAGCGCGTCCGCGCCCGCCGGCACCCTGATGTGGCCGATGTCGCCGGCGCCCCCGTCGATGCCCCGGTAGATCGAGCCGTCGACCACGACGCCGGCGCCGATGCCGGTCGACACCTTGACCAGGACGAACGCCGAGCAGCCGGGGAAACCCGTGCGCTGCTCGCCGTACGCCATGAGGTTGGCGTCGTTGTCGACCAGCACCGGGACCGGCGCGGCGCCGGTGGCTTCGGTGAAGGCCCTGGCCAGGCGGCCCGTTATGTCGTAGCCGTCCCAGCCGGGCATGATCGGCGGCTGGACGACCCGGCCGGTCCCGCTGTCCACCGGCCCCGGCACCGCGAGCCCGATGCCGCCCACCTCGCCGGCCCGGCGCCCGGTCTTCTCCAGCAGCTCGGCGAACCAGCGCCCGAGCTCGCCCAGCACCAGGTCCGGCCCGTCCTCGATGACCAGCGTGCCGGTGTGCTCGGCGAGGATCTCGCCGGTCAGGGAGAGCACGGCGGCACGCGCGTGCCGGGTCTCCAGGTCGGCGGCCAGGACCACGGCGTGGGCGTCGTCGAACTCCAGGGTGATGGAGGGACGGCCGCCCAGCGGGGAGTCCACGGGGCCGCCGGCGCCCTCGCGCAGCCAGCCGGCGCGGAAGAGGCGGTCGAGGCGCTGACCGACGGTGGCCCGGGAGAGACCGGTGGCCTGCTGGAGCGCCCCGCGCGTGACGGCTCGCCCGCTCCGCACCAGTTCGAGCAGTTCCCCGGCACTCGCCTGACCCCGTGCGCTCATGCACACCCCCTTGTGCTTCTCAACTCTGCATTACATATTGGGTTTTGCGTGTTAAATAGACGTAACCCTACGGTAGCCATGACCGAACCGGTCGGCCGGACGTCTTTCGGGGAGCCCCGAGTGGATCGCACTGCCCAGCTCACAGTCCGTCCCGCGGCGCGTGACATTGCATACGATCCGCCGCCCGCGGCGGATTCGCTGCACGTCAAAGCCGCCCGGGTGCTGGAGGACAACTGGACCGGCACCTCGACGGTGCCCTCGTGCAGTCTGTATCCGCACCAGTGGTCCTGGGACTCGGCGTTCATCGCGATCGGCCTGAGGCACGTCTCGCCGCTGCGGGCGCAGACGGAGCTGGAGACGCTGCTCGACGCCCAATGGGGTGACGGGCGGGTCCCGCACATCGTCTTCAACCCCTCCGTGCCGCTCGACGCCTACTTCCCGAGCCCCGACTTCTGGCGCTCCTCGACGGCGGGGCGCGCCGCGGGCGCCCCGCGCACCGTACAGACCTCCGGCATCGTGCAACCACCGGTGCACGCGCTGGCGGCCTGGCTGGTGCACCGCGCCGACCCTGGGCTGTCCCGGGCGCGCGGCTTCCTTACCCGGATGTATCCCCGCCTCGCCGCCTGGCACCGCTATCTGCTGCACCGGCGCGACCTCGGCGCAGGCGGCCTCGCGTCCGTCGTGCACCCGTGGGAACAGGGTATGGACAACAGCCCCTGCTGGGACGCCCCGCTCTCCCGCGTCACCCCGGCCCCGGCCCGCTCCTTCCGCCGCGCCGACCTCGACCACGGGGCGGCGGAGGACCGGCCGACGGATCTGGACTACGGGCGGTATGTGCGGCTGGCGACGGACTACCGGGACGGGGGGTACGCCGACGGCACCGGTGACTTCGCCGTCGAGGACCCGGCGTTCAACGCCCTGCTCATCGCCTCCGAACACGCGCTGGCCGAGATCGCCCGGGAGCTGGGGGCGACGGGCACGGCCCGGCACGCGCGCGCCGAGCGGCTGACGGCGGCGCTGATCGAGCGGCTGTGGGACCCGGCGGAGGGCATGTTCTTCTGCCGGGACGTGCGGAGCGAGGGGCCCAGCGACGGACCGGGCGAGGGGCGGTCCGACGGGCCGGCGGCCGGGGAGCTGCTCCCCGAGCGCAGCGTCTCCGGCCTCGTCCCGCTCCTCCTCCCCGCCCTCCCCCGCGACATCGCCGCCGCCCTGGTACGGACGCTGGGCGGACCGCACTTCGGCCTCGGCGGCACGACCCGCCTCGTGCCGAGCTACGACCTCCTCGGCGAGGCCTTCGAACCGCACCGCTACTGGCGGGGCCCGGCCTGGTTCAACACGAGCTGGCTGCTGGAGCGCGGGCTCCGGCTGCACGGCGAGCGCGGCCGGGCCGACGCCCTGCGCAGGGCGATCCTGCACACCGCCGACGCCTCCGGGTTCGCCGAGTACGTCAGCCCGTACACCGGCGACGCCTGCGGAGCCACCGGCTTCAGCTGGACCGCCGCGCTCACGCTCGACCTGCTGCACGACCACCCCGCGTGGGACACGACCGCCGTCAGGGAACTCAAGGGAGGGGACCGGGGATGACGGACCGCCATCATCTGCTCGTGTACGGGGGGACGTTCGCCGCCGTGGGCGACGGCGGGGACATCAGCGGCGTACGGGCCGCCGGCTCCCCGGAAGGGTTATTCGTACGCGACGCCCGGCATCTGAGCCGCTGGCAGCTCACCGTGGACGGCGCGGTGCCCGAGGCGCTCTCCCCGGTCGCCGACGGGGACACGGCCCGCTGTGTCCTGGTCCCGCGCGGCGGCCGCAACGAGCCTCCGGCCTACACCCTCTTCCGTGAACAGGCCGTCGGGGACGGGGCGTTCATCGAGTCCCTGCGGGTGACGAGCAACCGCCCGGTGCCGACGACGATCCGCCTGGCGATCACCGCGGACGCGGACTTCACCGACCAGTTCGAGCTGCGCTCCGACCACCGCACGTACGCCAAGACCGGCGCCACCCGCTCCCGTCAGGCCCTGGACCACGGGGTGGAGTTCGCGTACCAGCGAGGCGAATGGCGTTCGATCACGACCGTGACGGCCGACCCCGCCCCCGACGGCGTGGAGGAGACCGGCACCGGCGCCCGCCGCCTGGTGTGGACCCTCGATCTCGACCCGCACGGCACGGCGGAGCTGACCCTCCGGGTGATGGCCCGCCCCCACGGCGACAAACGCGCCCTGCGTGTCCCCCGCTCCCCCGCGGCCCTGTCCTCCCAACTCCTCTCCCAGGAAGGCGAGTTCGTTGAGGGCGTGGCCTTCCCGACGGGCTGGCCCGAGCTGGCCGCCGCCTGCGCACGGGGCCTGGCCGACCTGGCCGCGCTCCAGGTCCCGGCGACGGGCCCGGACGGAGAGGAACTGCGCGTCCCCGCGGCCGGCGCCCCCTGGTTCCTGACCCTCCTCGGCCGCGACGCCCTCCTCACCTCGCTCTTCGCCCTCCCCTACCGCCCCCGCCTCGCCGCCGCCACCCTCCCCGCACTGGCCGCGACCCAGGCCACGGAGATGGTCCCCGAGTCCGTCGCCCAGCCCGGCAAGATCGTGCACGAGGTCCGGCACGGCGAGCTGGCGCACTTCGGGCAGGTGCCGTATGGCCGCTACTACGGCTCGGTGGACGCGACGCCGCTGTTCCTGATCCTGCTCGGGGCGTACGTGGAACAGACCGGCGACACAGCCCTGGCCCGCGCCCTGGAGCCCAACGCCCGCGCGGCGATCGGCTGGATGCTGGACCACGGCGGGCTGACCTCCCGCGGCTACCTGGTCTACCGCGCCGACCAGGGCGGCCTCGCCAACCAGAACTGGAAGGACTCCCCCGGCGCCATCTGCTCCGCCGACGGCACCCGTCCCGGCGGTCCCGTGATGGCGGCGGGCGCCCAGGGTTATGCGTACGACGCCTTGCGCCGCACGGCGTGGCTGGCCCGCACGGCATGGCAGGACGAGACCTACGCGGCCCTCCTGGAGCAGGCGGCGGGCGACCTCCGTGACCGTTTCCAGCGGGACTTCTGGATGCCGGAGCATTCCTTCCCCGCCCTGGCGCTGGACGGCGGGGGCCGTCAGGTGGACGCGCTGGCGTCGGACGCGGGGCATCTCCTGTGGTCCGGCCTGCTGGACAAGGAGTACGGCGAGGCGGTGGGCCGGCGCCTGCTGGAGCCTGACTTCTTCTCGGGCTGGGGAGTGCGCACCCTGGCATCCGGCCAGCCCGCCTACCACCCCCTCTCCTACCACCGGGGCTCGGTCTGGCCGCACGACAACGCGCTGATCACCCTGGGCCTGGCCCGCTACGGCCTGCACGACGAGGCCCGCACGGTCGCCCACGCCCTGGTCGACGCGGCGACGACCACCGGCCACCGCCTCCCCGAGGTCCTCGCGGGCTACGGCCGCGACACCCACGCGGAACCGGTGCCGTACCCGCACGCCTGCGTACGCGAGTCCCGCTCGGCGGCGGCCCCGCTGGCGCTGCTGACGGCGGTGGGCGGGGCGTAGGCGGACGACCACGGGCCTGTTGGCCTGCCGTTTGCCCAGCGTTTGCCGAGCGCTGGGGCACCGGAGCTGAACACCGGCCGGGGGCCGACCGTACGGGATGACGGCGGGCCCCCAGCCTCCCCAGCGAGGCCCGCCGCACCACTCCACCAGGGGCCTCGCACGGAAGGACCTTCGGGTGCCTGTGTTCACGCGCCTACGTCAACTGCCCGGCAAGAAGAACAACTTGCCCGACGAGACGGCCTCCATCGAGCCCCCCGCAACGGCAGCGGGCGGGGACTCCCCGCAGGTCCCGCCTGCATCCGCCGACGAAACGGCCGACACCGACCGCGAGGACGCGGCACGGAAGCTCCCAGCCCCTGCCGACGAGAACCCGACCACCAACGGCGAGTACGCACCGCAGGGACCCCTCTCGCCCTCCGACGAGACCGCGGCCACCGCCAGCGAGGACCCACTGCGGGAGCCCCCCGCCCCCTCCGACGAGGAGGCGGCCATCAACGGCGAGGACACACCACAGGAACCGCCCGCCCCGTCCGACGAGGCAGCCGCACCACCTCGCGATGCGACCGCGGCCACCGACGCCGAGGACACACCGCAGGAACCCCTCTCACCCTCCGGCAAAGCCGCGGCCACCGACAGAGAGGACGCACCGCAGGAGCCCCCCGCCCCCTCCGACGGAGCCGCACCCCGCCACCCCGAACCCGCGGCCGCCGACGGTGAGCAACCGGCTGTGGGGCCAACCGCACCCGACGACCAAAGCGGCACAGGTGGTGCGGGTGGGAACAACAGCACGGGCGAAGGCGCAGCCGAGCCCGAAGCAAAGCCCCCGACCGCCCGCGCGCTGAGAATCAGGCGCACTCTCCACTGGACGACCACCGCCCTCGCCACCGCCCTGATCCTCGCCGCCCTCCTCCTCCCCAACACCCTCCCCGCCCTGCAGCCGAACAGATTCACCCGCATCCCCGCGGAGGCGATCATCGGCGCAGTAGTCATGCTCGCCCTCCCTCGCCGCCCAAGACTCATAGCGGCAACGCTCTACGGCATCGGCCTCGCCGTACTCACCGTGCTGAACCTCCTCGACATCGGCTTCAACGAATACCTCGGCCGCGGCTTCAACGCCGCCCTCGACTGGGACCTCCTCCCCGACGCCCAGTCGTACGTCGCCGACACGATGGGCACAGCCGTGGCCACCGGTGCCGCGGTGGGCGGCGTGATCCTGATCCTGCTGCTGATGGCCCTGATGGCGGCCGCAACGATCCACCTCAGCACCCTGCTCGCCCGGCACAAGGCAAGGGCCACCCAGGGCGCGCTCATGGCCGGCACGGTGTGGATCACCTGCACCGCACTCGGCCTCCAGGCCTTCGGCATGCCCATCGCCTCCGACCACGCGGCCGGCGCGTTCAGGACCCACGCACAGCGGACGGTGGACTCCCTGGAGGACGAGGCCCGGTTCGCCGAGGAGGCCAAGGAGGACACCTTCGGCAACACGCCCCCCGACCAACTGCTGCCGGACCTGCGCGGCAAGGACGTCGTCTTCACCTTCATCGAGAGCTACGGCCGCACCGCCATCGAGGACCCGATCACGGCCCCCGGCGTGGGCAGAACCCTCGACGCCAGCAACACGGCCCTGGCCGAGGCGGGCTTTCACGCGAGGAGCGGCTGGCTGACCTCGGCGACCTTCGGCGGCAGCAGCTGGCTGGGCCACTCCACCACCATGTCGGGCCTGTGGATCGACAACCAGCGTCGCTACCGCACCGTCACCGCCGGCGAACACCTCACCCTCACCAAGGCGTTCCAGAAGACCGGCGCCTGGGACACGGTCGGGGTCATGCCCGGCGTACAGAAGGGCTGGCCGGAGTCGCAGTGGTACGGCCTGGACAGGATGTACAACGCCTGGCAACTGGGCTACAGGGGCCCGAAGTTCAGCTGGTCGACGATGCCCGACCAGTACGCCCTGGAGGCCTTCCAGCGCCGGATCCACGGCAAGAAGCGCGACAAGCCGCTGATGTCCTTCGTCATCCTGACCTCCAGCCACCAGCCCTGGGCTCCGCTGCCGAAGATGGTCGACTGGGACGACCTGGGCGACGGCTCGGTCTTCGGCCCGATCCAGAAGGCCGGGAAGAAGGCGGCGGACGTCCTCACCGACACCACGAAGTCCCGCGAGGAGTACGGCAAGTCCGTCGAGTACTCGCTGACCGGCCTCACCCAGTGGATGGAGCGCTACGGCACCGACGACACCGTCCTCGTCTTCCTCGGCGATCACCAGCCGATGGCCCGGGTCAGCGGCAACCACGCGAGCCGTGACGTGCCGATCTCCATCGTCGCCAAGGACCCGAAGGTCCTCGACAAGATCGCCGACTGGAACTGGACGGACGGCCTGAAGCCCGCCGAGGACGCCCCGGTCTGGCGGATGAGCGCCTTCCGGGACCGCTTCCTGACGGCGTACGGCTCGACACCGCACGCGTCGAAATAGCGCTCAGCCCCCGGACGTGTCCAGCTCCGCGTCCTCGCCCACGCCCGCGCAGTCGTACGGGTCCTTCAGCCAGCCGTCCGGCAGCACCACCCGGTTGTTGCCGGACGTACGGCCACGGGGCCCGTCGGCACCGGTCGGCCACGGCTGGTCGAGGTCCAGCTCGTCCAGCCCGGACCGGAGTTCCTCGAGCGAGGAGGTGACGGCGAGCCGCTTGCGCATCTCGGAGCCGACCGCGAAGCCCTTCAGATACCAGGCGACGTGCTTGCGGAAGTCGATGACGCCGCGCGCCTCGTCCCCGATCCACTCACCCAGCAGCGTGGCATGCCGGACCATGACGTCGGCGACCTCGCGCAGGCCGGGCCTCGCGACGGCCTCCGTACGCCCCTCGAAGGCCGCGACCAGGTCCGAGAACAGCCACGGCCGCCCCAGGCACCCACGCCCGACGACCACCCCGTCGCACCCGGTCTCCCGCACCATCCGCACCGCGTCCTCGGCCGACCAGATGTCGCCGTTGCCGAGCACGGGGATCTCCGGGACGTGCTCCTTCAGCCGCGCGATGGCGTCCCAGTCGGCGGTGCCGCCGTAGTGCTGGGCGGCCGTACGGCCGTGCAGGGCGATGGCCGTCACGCCCTCATCGACGGCGATCCGGCCGGCGTCGAGGTAGGTGATGTGATCGTCGTCGATGCCCTTGCGCATCTTCATCGTGACGGGCAGGTCACCCGCCCCGCTGACCGCCTCCCGCAGGATCGCCCGCAGCAGGTTCCGCTTGTACGGCAGCGCGGAGCCGCCGCCCTTGCGCGTCACCTTCGGCACCGGGCACCCGAAGTTCAGGTCGATGTGGTCGGCCAGGCCCTCCTCCGCGATCATGCGGACGGCCTTGCCGACGGTGGCCGGGTCGACGCCGTACAGCTGGATCGAGCGCGGCTTCTCGGTCGCGTCGAAGTGGATCAGCTGCATGGTCTTCTCGTTGCGCTCGACCAGCGCCCGGGTCGTGATCATCTCGCTGACGAACAGCCCCTTGCCACCGCTGAACTCCCTGCACAGCGTGCGGAAGGGCGCGTTCGTGATCCCGGCCATCGGGGCCAGGACGACGGGCGGCTGCACGGTGTGCGGACCGAACTGGAGGGGTGCGGCGACGGGCGGGGCGGTCATGGACATCCCCCCATTCTCACGTACCGGACCGGGTGGGTCGAAATTCATTAGTTAGGCGTACTATTCAAGAATGCCGGAGCTCAGCCCTCGCCGCCGACTGCTGGTGCTCGCGATCTGCTGCATGAGCCTGCTGATCGTGAGCCTCGACAACACCGTGCTCAACGTCGCACTGCCCGCCCTGCAGCGCGATCTCGACGCGAGTACGTCGGGTCTGCAGTGGACGATCGACGCGTACACGCTCGTCCTCGCCTCGCTGCTGATGCTGGCCGGCTCCACGGCGGACCGGATCGGCCGCAAGCGGGTCTTCATGGCGGGCCTGGTCGTCTTCACCATCGGCTCGGCCCTGTGCTCCCTCGCGCCGAACCTCGACGCCCTGATCGCCTTCCGGATGGTGCAGGCGGTGGGCGGTTCGATGCTCAACCCGGTCGCGATGTCGATCATCACCAACACCTTCACCGACCCGCGCGAGCGGGCCCGGGCGATCGGGGTGTGGGGTGGCGTGGTCGGCATCTCGATGGCCGCGGGCCCGCTGGTCGGCGGGCTGCTGGTGGAGTCGGTCGGCTGGCGGTCGATCTTCTGGGTCAACCTGCCGGTGGGCCTGGCCGCGCTCCTCCTCACCCTCCGCTACGTCCCCGAGTCCCGCGCCGCGCGGGCCCGCCGCCCCGATCCGGTCGGCCAGGTGCTGGTCATCGCGCTGTTCGGCGCCTTGACATACGCGATCATCGCGGCGCCGACGGCACCCGCGTCCGAGACCCTGCTCCTCGGTGGCGTGGCCCTGGCCGCGCTGACCGCCCTCCTGATCTACGAACCCCGCCGCACCGAGCCCCTCATCGACCTGCGGTTCTTCCGTTCAGCGCCGTTCAGTGGGGCCACGGTGATCGCGATCAGCGCGTTCGCGGCGCTGGGCGGGTTCCTGTTCCTGTCGACGCTCTACCTCCAGAACGTGCGCGGGCTGGACGCGCTGCACGCGGGGCTGTGGATGCTGCCGATGGCGACACCGATGTTCCTGTGCGCACCTCTGTCGGGGCGGCTGGTGGGCACCCGGGGGCCGCGGCTGTCGTTGCTGATCGCCGGCACCGCGATGACCCTGAGCGCGGCCCTGTTCGCCGTCTTCGACGCCGAGACGTCCAACGCCACGCTGGTCCTCGGGTACGCGGTGTTCGGTATCGGCTTCGGGTTCGTCAACGCGCCGATCACCAACACGGCGGTCTCCGGTATGCCGCGCGCGCAGGCCGGGGTGGCGGCGGCCGTCGCCTCCACGAGCCGGCAGTTGGGGCAGACGCTGGGGGTGGCCGTGGTCGGGGCCGTGCTGGCGGCGGGGGTGTCGGTGTCGTCGTACCGGGAGACGTTCGTCGACGCCGCCGTGCCCGGCTGGTGGATCCTCACCGGGTGCGGGCTCATGGTCCTGGTGGTGGGGGCGGTCACGAGTGGGCCGTGGGCTCGGCGCACCGCTGAACGTACGGCTGAGCGGCTGGAGTCGGCGGAGGTTCGCGACGCGTCCCGGGTCAGTGCGTAGGCTTTGCGACCGCGGGCCGGTGGGGGCTGGTCGCGCAGTTCCCCGCGCCCCTCAGGGCGTCGCCCTCGCCAGCGCTATTGCGTGCAGCTTCTCCAGGCGGTCCCGTGACTCCTCGTCCGCCGGCACGTACGTCACCATTCTCGGCCCCACCTCCGGGCTCAGCCACAGGTCCGTGTGGTCGACGACCACCCGCCCCACGTGCCGGTTGAGGAACTCCTTGCGCTTGCTGCGGTGAGACACCACCTCGTGGCGGTCCCAGACCTCGCAGAACTGCGGGGACTCCGCGCGCAGCCTCTTCAGCAGCATCTTCCAGACGGGCTCGGCCAGGTGGCCGGCCATCGCGGCGCGGAAGCGGGCGGCCATGAGGCGTTGGGCCTCCCTCAGGTGCACGATCGACGACTGCCACTCCTCGTGCGTGTACGACAGGATCAAGCAGTTGCGGTCCTCGGGCGGCACCGCCTCCAGGTCGCACAGCAGCAGACCGTAGGTGCGGTTGTGGGCGAGGATGTCGTAGCGGCTGTTCTGCAGACAGGCCGGGTACGGCTCCAGTTGCTCCAGGACGGCACGCATCGCGGGGGTCACCGACGGGCAGGTCGTCGCCGGCGTCGGATCCACCGCCCCGGCCAGCTGGAAGAGGTGGGAACGCTCGCTGGGGTCGAGCATCAGGGTGCGGGCGAGGGCGTCCAGGACCTGGACGGAGACCTGGATGTCCCGGGCCTGCTCCAGCCACGTGTACCAGGTCACGCCGACCGCCGAGAGCTGGGCGACCTCCTCGCGGCGCAGGCCCGGTGTGCGGCGTCGGCTGCCGCGGGGCAGGCCGACCTGCTCGGGGGTGATGTGCTCGCGGCGGTGGCGCAGGAAGGCGGCGAGTTCGTGGCGCCGGATCTCCGACGCGACGACGGGGCGGGGAGCTTCGGTCGCCGTTTCCTGGGCCATGGTCGTCATTCCTCCAGCCTGCCGCTCCCCGGATCCTGTTTCCAGGTGCTTTCGCTACCAGGATAAGGACACTCTGGTACCCGTCTCGGAGCGGGAGCAGGCTCGTGACCGTGACCGAAACCATCACTTCACGCAAGGCCCCGGCCATCGCGGCACCACCCTCGCTCGGCGGCCTCGGGCTCTTCACGGTGCTGCTGGGCGCGGCACTTCCGCTCATCGACTTCTTCATCGTCAACGTGGCCCTGCCCACCATCGGCCACGACCTCGCGGCGAGCGAGGCCGTGCTCGAACTCGTCGTCGCGGGCTACGGGTTGGCGTACGCCGTGCTGCTCGTCCTCGGCGGGCGGCTCGGTGACCTGTTCGGCCGGCGGCGGCTCTTCCTGGGCGGTATGGCGGCGTTCGGGCTGACCTCGCTGGCGTGCGGGCTCGCGCCCAGCGCGTGGACGCTCGTCGCGGCGCGGGTCGCGCAGGGAGCGGCGTCGGCGGCGATGCTGCCGCAGGTGCTGGCCACCATTCAGGCTGCCACCAGCGGTCAGCGCCGCGCGAAGGCGATGGGCCTCTACGGCGCCACCGCCGGCCTGTCGATGGTGGCCGGGCAGATCCTCGGCGGCGTGCTCGTCGCCGCGGACATCGCGGGCACCGGCTGGCGCTCGGTCTTCCTGGTCAACGTCCCCGTCGTCCTCGTCGGCCTCTTCCTGGCCGCCCGCGCGATGCCGGAGACCCGCTCCCAGCGCCCCGAGCCGCTGGACGGGCCCGGCACGGTCCTGCTCGCCGTTTCCCTCCTTGCGCTGCTGGCCCCGCTCACCGAGGGCCGGGCGGCCGGCTGGCCGCTGTGGACGTGGCTGTCGCTGGCGGCGTTCCCGTTCGTGGCGGGGGCGTTCTACGCGGTGGAGCGGCGGGCCGACCGGGCAGGGCGCACTCCGCTCGTACCGCCGAGCCTCTTCGCGCTCACGTCCCTGCGGCGCGGGCTGGTGATGATCGTGCCGTTCTCGATCGGCTTCAGCGGCTTCATGTTCGTGATCGCGGTGGCGTTGCAGCAGGGCGCGGGCCTCGGCCCGGTCGCGGCGGGAGTGGCACTCGTGCCGATGGCGGTGGTGTTCTTCTTCGTCTCGCTGGCCGGCCCCCGGCTGGTCGCCCGCTACGGCACCCGGGTCGTGACCGCCGGTGCGGTGATCCAGGGAGTGGGCGTGGCCCTGATGGCGCTGGCCGCCTGGCGGTTCTGGCCGGAATTCGGCTTCGTCGAGCTGCTGCCGGGCGCGGCGATCGCCGGTGCGGGGCAGGCCCTCCAACTCCCCGTCATCTTCCGGATCGTGCTCTCCGAGGTGCCGGCCGCGAGGGCGGGTGTCGGCAGCGGGGTGATGATCACGACCCAGCAGTCGTCGCTGGCCCTGGGTGTGGCGACGCTGGGCACGCTCTTCCTCTCCCTGGCCGCCACGATGGGCATGGGCGACGCCCTGGTCGTCACGCTCGTGGTCCAGTTGGCCGGAGTGGTGCTGACAGGCCTGCTCAGCCTGCGTCTGCCGCGCACGATCGGTTGACCGTACGTTGAGATCATCCGGTGAGGGTGTGGCCACAGGTTGGTCAACTCGCCGGGGAAAAGTCCCTGTTGATGTTGGTCTTGCTGCACACTCCTTGCTGCGCACGGCTGCTCCCGGCCGGGCATGCGGACTCGATGTCCTCGGACGCTGGAGGCGTCATGCTGGAGATCAACACGAGCAAGGTGAGCCGCTGGGACCACCACGGACGCGAGCACGTCGTGCGAGTACAACGCAAAGGCGCGCAGCGCTCGATCAGATGCGACACCTGCGGCTGGCGCAAGAGCGCCCAGTTCCTGCCGTGGCTGAAGGCGGAGGAACACCTGGCCGAGGAACACCAGGCGACGGTGGACCCGACGGGCGCCCAGTCCGACCGATGACCCGCGCCCGATGACCGGCATCCGCCGGTACCACCCCGGGGACCGGGCGGCCGTCGAGGACATCTGCGTCCGCACGGCCCACGAGGGCGGGGACAGCCGGCCGCACTACCGTGATCCCGGCATCTTCCCGGCGGCCTTCGCGCTCCCGTACGTCGTCCTGGAACCGGATCTCGCGTTCGTCCTGGACGACGGGGCGGGCCGGGCGGTCGGCTACATCCTGGGCGCCGCGGACACCCCGCGCTTCGTGACGGCCTTCCGCACGAAGTGGCTGCCCGTGGCCGCCCGTCGCCACCCCGAGCCGCCCGACCCCCCGACCACCCCGGACGAGCGGATGCTCGGCCTGCTGCACCACCCGGAGCGCATGCTCGTCCCGGAGGTCGCGGCCTACCCGGCCCACCTGCACATCGACCTGCTTCCGGCGTGGCAGGGCCGGGGCCACGGCCGCGCGCTCATGCGCACCCTGCTGCGGGCCCTCCACGACCAGGAGGTCCCGGCCGTCCATCTCTCCATGGTCACGGCCAACACCCCGGCCAGGGCCTTCTACGACCGCCTCGGCTTCCACGAGATCGACGTCCCGGATCCGGGACCGGTCACCTACCTCGGACGCACGACCGGCGAACCGGACCGCCTGTGACGTCTCAGCCCCGAGCCCGCAGCCCACGCATCAACAGATCCAGGACCGCCCCGAACTCCGCCTCCACCCCCGGCTGTTCCCACTCCCCCGAATAGTGCGGGTCATGGAAGCGGTCCGTCGCCCCCAAGAGGGCGGAGAGCCGTGACGGCGGGGCCTCGGCCATGAACGCGCCCAGCTCCCGCGCCACACGGACAACCTCGGACAGCCGGCCGGCGCGTTCGCCAATGGTGCCGACGGACCCGACCGACGCCCACCCGGACCACTCACCCGCGTCCGCACCCCGCAAGACGCCACCCATCGACCCCCGCGCCCCGGCTCAGCCCCGAGCCCGCAGCCCACGCATCAACAGATCCAGGACCGCCCCGAACTCCGCCTCCACCCCGGGCTGTTCCCACTCCCCCGAATAGTGCGGGTCATGGAAGCGGTCCGTCGCCCGGAAGAGGGCCAGAGCCGTGGTGGCGGGGTTGTCGGCGGTGAAGGCGCCCGCTTCGGCGCCCGTGCGGACGATCTCGGTCAGCTGGCCGGTGAGCTCGGCGATGTGCTCGCCGACGACCGTCTCGACGGTCTCGGTGGTCAGCACCGAGTACGTGGCGAAGAGCTCGGGATCGTCGAAGGCCTTGCGTCGCTTGGCGGCGAAGAGCGCCGCGAGCCACTCGCGCACCCGGGTCTCCGGGTCCAGGTCCGGGGCGGCGACGATGGCCGCCAGGATCCCCGTCGTCCGGTCCAGCCACCGCTTCGTCACCGCCTCCCGCAGCGCCGCCTTGGTACGGAAGTGCCGGTAGACGCTGCCATGGCTGACGCCGAGCGCGCGGGCCACGTCGACCACGGTGGCCTTGGCCGGGCCGTGGCGGCGCAGCACCTCCTCGGTGGCTTCGAGGATGCGCTCGGCGGTCAGGGTCGTGGGCGTCTGCGACATGTCCTAGACCGTACCTGGCCCAGGACCCGGCCCCGGGGCCACTACTTGCTGCCCAGGTGCGCCATCTGCGCGGCCGGGTAGCGGTCGCCCGCCGCCGCGTCCGCCGGCACCGCCTCCTCGATCGCCGTCAGGTCGGCCGCGTCCAGCGTGACCTCCAGCGCGCCCAGCGACTCGGTGAGCCGCTCCCGGGTGCGGGCGCCGACGAGCGGCACGATGTCGTCGCCGCGGGAGAGCACCCAGGCGATGGCGATCTGGGCGACGGAGACGCCCTTCTGCTCGGCGATCTTCCGCAGCGCCTCCACCAGGGTCAGGTTGTGCTGGAGGTTCTCGGCCTGGAAGCGGGGCGAGAAGGCGCGGAAGTCGTTCGCGGCGAGCTGCCGGTCCGGGGCGAAGTGGCCGGAGATCAGCCCGCGGGACAGCACGCCGTACGCCGTGATGGAGATCCCGAGCTCACGGGTGGTCGGCAGGACCGACTCCTCGATGCCGCGGGAGATCAGGGAGTACTCGATCTGGAGGTCGGCGATCGGCGCGGTCGCGGCGGCCCGGCGGATGGTGTCGGCGCCGACCTCGCTGAGGCCCACGTGCCGGACGTACCCCTTCTCGATCAGTTCCGCGATCGCGCCGACCGTCTCCTCGATCGGTACGTCGGGGTCGAGCCGGGCGATCCGGTACACGTCGATGTGGTCCACGCCGAGGCGCTGCAGTGAGTACGCGGCGAAGTTCTTCACGGCGGCGGGCCGGCCGTCGTAACCGACCCAGCCGCCCTCCGGGTCGCGCAGCGCGCCGAACTTCACGCTGACCAGGGCCTGTTCACGCAGGCCGGCGGGCGCGGTGCGCAGGGCCTCGCCGATCAGCATCTCGTTGTGACCCATGCCGTAGAAGTCGCCGGTGTCGAGCAGAGTCACGCCGGCCTCCAGGGCGGCGTGCACGGTGGCGATCGACTCGGCCCGGTCCGCGTCGCCGTACAGCGCGGACATGCCCATGCAGCCGAGGCCGAGGGCGGAGACCTGGGGGCCGGTGGTTCCGAGGGAGCGAGTTTGCATCGTCATGCCCCCACCATGCCCTAACAGCTGACAGATTTCAATATCTGTCATTCCATACTTGTCCAACGTGGTCCAGACCTATTGACGAGAGGTCTGGACCACGAGCACTGTCATGCCTACGACACCTCACCGCACCCCCACCGGGAGGCCCCGTATGCTCCGCCGCGCCCTGCGCCTGCTCGCCACCGCCCTGGCGACCGCCTGTCTGACCCAGCTCCCCGTCGCCGCCCCCGCCTCGGCCGCCGACACCTGCGCCGTGAAGTCGAAGCCGTCCGGCAAGGTCCTCCAGGGCTACTGGGAGAACTGGGACGGCGCCGCCAACGGCGTCCACCCGCCCTTCGGCTGGACCCCGATCACCGACTCCCGCATAGCGGCCCACGGCTACAACGTGCTCAACGCGGCTTTCCCGGTCATCCGCTCCGACGGGACGGCGCTGTGGGAGGACGGCATGGACAGCGGGGTGAAGGTGGCCACCCCCGCCGAGATGTGCGCGGCGAAGGCCGCCGGTCAGACGATCCTGCTGTCGATCGGCGGCGCGACGGCCGGCATCGACCTGAGCTCGACCGCCGTTGCGGACCGTTTCGTCGCGACGATCGTCCCGATCCTGAAGAAGTACAACTTCGACGGCATCGACATAGACATCGAGACGGGCCTGGTCGGCAGCGGCAACGTCGGCCAACTCTCCACGTCACAGGCCAACTTGATCCGCATCATTGACGGGGTGCTGGCCCGGATGCCGTCCAACTTCGGCCTGACCATGGCCCCCGAGACGGCGTACGTCACCGGCGGCAGCGTCACCTACGGCTCGATCTGGGGCGCCTACCTGCCGATCATCAAGAAGTACGCCGACAACGGCCGCCTGTGGTGGCTGAACATGCAGTACTACAACGGCAGCATGTACGGCTGCTCCGGCGACTCCTACGCCGCCGGCACCGTCCAGGGCTTCACCGCCCAGACCGACTGCCTCAACAAGGGCCTGGTCATCCAGGGCACGACCATCAAGGTCCCGTACGACAAGCAGGTCCCGGGCCTGCCCGCCCAGTCCGGCGCGGGCGGCGGCTACATGTCCCCGTCCCTGGTCGCGCAGGCCTGGCGCCACTACGGCACGTCCCTCAAGGGCCTGATGACCTGGTCGCTCAACTGGGACGGCTCGAAGAACTGGACGTTCGGCGACAACGTGAAGTCCCTGCAGGGCCGTTGAGGCTCACCTGGTCGTGAGGGCGAGCTTCGCCCCCAGCGCCACGAACGACCCCGCGAAGCTCCGCCGCAGCCACGTCATCACCCTCGGCCGGGAGGTGACGTGGCCGCGCACGGACGCGGCCAGGACGCCGTACGCCGCGAAGACCAGGAACGTCGCCAGCATGAACACCCCGCTCAGCGCCAGCATCCGCATCACCACGTGCGGCTCGTGCGGGCTCACGAACTGCGGCAGGAACGCGAAGAAGAAGATCGTCAGCTTCGGATTGAGGATGTTGATCAGCACGGCCCGGACGATCACCTGCCGCGCCGACTCCGGGGTGGTGCCCTCCTCGACGGCGACAGCGTCCTTGTCCCGCACGGTCGCCCACGCCATGTAGAGGAGATAGGCGACACCGGCGTACTTGAGGACCTGGAAGGCGGCGGCGCCGGCATTCAGCAGCGCCGCCAGACCGGTCACCGTGGCCAGCACATGCGGCACGATCCCGAGCGTGCATCCGAGCGCGGCGACAACACTGGCCCGCCGCCCACGGGAGAGCCCGGCGGCAAGGGTGTAGACGACACCGGTGCCGGGCGTGGCAACGACAACAAGGGTGGTCAGCAGGAAGGCGATACTCATGCCCGCCACCTTCCGGCCCCGGGCACGCCCGGAACAGGGCCAATCACCCCCCGCTCACGAGGACCAATTCCGGGCCCCTCAAAACGCCGATTCCCCGCACCCACCAAGGGGCGCGGGGAACTGCGCGACAAGCCACGACGAACCCGCGGCCGGCGAACCACACCAGCAAGGCAGACGCAGCCCCGCTCGGCGATCTAGCAACGACCTAGCAACCGACGAGCCTCGCAGCGAGGTACCCCTCGATCTGGTCCAGCGACACACGCTCCTGCTTCATCGAGTCCCGCTCACGAACCGTGACCGCGTTGTCCTCAAGCGTGTCGAAGTCCACCGTCACACAGAACGGCGTACCGATCTCGTCCTGGCGCCGGTACCGGCGCCCGATCGCACCGGCGTCGTCGAACTCGATGTTCCAGTTCTGCCGCAGCGCCTGCGCGAGCCCCTTGGCCTTCGGGGAGAGCTCCGGGTTGCGCGAGAGCGGCAGCACCGCGACCTTCACCGGCGCCAGACGCGGGTCGAGCCGCAGCACCGTGCGCTTCTCCATCTTGCCCTTGGCGTTCGGCGCCTCGTCCTCGACGTAGGCGTCGAGCAGGAACGCCAGCATCGCGCGGCCGACACCGGCCGCGGGCTCGATGACGTACGGCGTCCAGCGCTCGCCGGCCTCCTGGTCGAAGTAGGAGAGGTCCTGGCCGGAGGCCTTGGAGTGGGCGTTCAGGTCGTAGTCGGTGCGGTTGGCGACACCCTCCAGCTCGCCCCACTCGCTGCCGCCGAACGAGAAGCGGTACTCGATGTCGGCGGTGCGCTTGGAGTAGTGGGAGAGCTTCTCCGCCGGGTGCTCGTACCAGCGCATGTTCTCCTCACGGAGACCCAGGCCGGTGTACCAGTTCCAGCGCTCCTGCATCCAGTACTCCTGCCACTTCTCGTCCTCGCCCGGCTTGACGAAGAACTCCATCTCCATCTGCTCGAACTCGCGGGTGCGGAAGATGAAGTTGCCGGGCGTGATCTCGTTGCGGAAGGACTTGCCCATCTGCGCGATGCCGAACGGCGGCTTGCGGCGCGAGGTGGTCTGCACCTGACCGAAGTTGGTGAAGATGCCCTGGGCGGTCTCGGGGCGCAGGTAGGCGATCGAGCCGGAGTCCTGCGTCGGGCCGAGGTGCGTCGACAGCAGACCCGAGAACTGCTTGGGCTCGGTGAACTGGCCCTTGTTGCCGCAGTTGGGGCAGTTGATGTCGGCGAGGCCGTTCTCCGGGGCGCGGCCCTTCTTCTCCTCGTACGACTCCTCAAGGTGGTCCGCGCGGAACCGCTTGTGGCAGGAGGTGCACTCGGTGAGCGGGTCCGTGAAGGTGGCGACGTGGCCGGAGGCGACCCAGACCTCGGGGGCCAGGATCACGGACGAGTCGATACCGACCACGTCCTCGCGCGACGTCACCATGTAGCGCCACCACTGGCGCTTGAGGTTCTCCTTGAGCTCGACACCCAGCGGCCCGTAATCCCATGCGGCACGCTGACCGCCGTAGATCTCACTGCAGGGAAATACGAAGCCACGGCGCTTGCTCAGGCTGACGATGGTGTCGATCTTGTCGGCGGCCACGGTGCTCTCTTCATTACGACGACGGGCGACGAAGCGAGGCGCTTCACAGCGAATGCTTCAGGGTACCGGCGGGGCCTCCCCCTCAACCAAATCGGTAGCCCTCTGTGGACAGCCCCTCACGCTTGTTGACAATCGTTTCCACCTTTGCTGAAAATGACTGTCATGAACGTACGACGACATCACATATCCGGGCTTGCCCTGGCGGCCGTCACCGCACTCGGTATCGGCACGCTCTCCGCCTGCTCCTCGGACAGCGCGGCCGCGGGCAACACGGACAAGTTCGACGTCGTCGCGTCGTTCTACCCCATGGCCTTCCTCGCCGAGCAGGTCGGGGGCGACCATGTCAACGTCTCCAGTCTGACCGAACCCGGCCAGGAGCCGCACGACCTGGAGATCAGCGCACAGCAGCGGGCCCAGCTGGAGGACTCCGACGCGGCGCTCTACCTCAAGGGCCTGCAGCCGTCCATCGACGAGGCCATCGGGCAGGCGGGCCTGGACACGAAGATCGACGCCGCCTCGCTGACCAAGCTCGAGGACCACGGCGACGTCGAGCACGAGCACGCGGGCGAGCACGCCGAGGAGGAGCACTCCGAGGAGGAGGGCCACGCCCTCGACCCGCACGTCTGGCTCGACCCGGTGAAGTACGCCGAGATCGCCAAGGGCGTCGGCGCGGCCTTCGAGAAGGCCGACCCGGATCACGCGGCCGACTACAAGAAGAACACCGACGCGCTGGTCAAGAAGCTCGACGCCCTCAACACCCGGGTCGCGGACGGGCTCAGGAACACCGAGAGCAAGGTCTTCTTCACCAACCACGCCTCCTTCGGCTACTTCGCCGAGCGCTACGGCCTGACCCAGGAGGCCATCTCCGGCGTCGACCCGGACAGCGAGCCCAGCCCGGCCCGGATCAAGGAGCTCCAGCAGGAGGCCAAGGCCGACGGCGTGACCACCGTGTTCTACGAGACACTGGTGTCCGACAAGACCGCGAAGACCCTCGCCGACGACGCGGGCCTCAAGACGGACGTTCTGGATCCGCTGGAAGGCATCACCGACAAGTCCAAGGGCGACGACTACTTCCAGGTCATGGAGGCCAACCTCAAGGCGCTGCAGACCGCGCTGGGGGCCAAGTGACCAACCTACGGAGGACGGCATGACCGAGCCCGTCATTTCGCTGCGCGGAGTCCGCGCCGAGCTGGGCTCGCGCCCCGTCCTGCGCGGTATCGACCTCACCGTGGGCCGCGGTGAGGTCGTCGCCCTGCTCGGAGCCAACGGCTCGGGCAAGTCGACCGCCGTGCGCAGCATCATCGGCCAGGTGCCGGTCAGCACCGGCGAGATCGAGCTGTTCGGGACCCCGCGGGCCCGGTTCCGCGACTGGGCGCGGGTGGGCTACGTCCCGCAGCGCACGACGGCCGCGGGCGGCGTGCCCGCCACGGTCGGCGAGGTCGTCTCCTCGGGCCGCCTGTCGCGCACCCGCTTCGGCGTCTTCCGCAAGGCCGACCACGCGGCCGTACGCCGCGCCCTGGACCTCGTCGGCATGACGGACCGGGTGAAGGACTCGGTCGGTGCCCTGTCCGGCGGTCAGCACCAGCGGGTGCTCATCGCCCGCGCCCTGGCCTCCGAGCCGGAACTGCTGATCATGGACGAGCCGATGGCGGGTGTGGACCTGGCCAGCCAGGAGGTGCTCGCGCAGACGCTCAGGGAGCAGGTCGCCGCCGGCTCGACGGTCCTGCTGGTCCTGCACGAACTCGGCCCGCTGGAGCCCCTGATCGACCGGGCGGTCGTCCTGCGCGACGGCTGCGTGACGCACGACGGCCCGCCCCCGAAGGCCGTCGGCCAGCACGCGCTGCCCGGCCACGACCACGTACACCCGCACGCGGCTCACGACGCCGAACCGATCCGGACGGGGCTGCTGAGCTGATGGACTTCCTGAATTACGACTTCATGCAGCGGGCGCTGCTCGCCGCCGTCCTGGTCGGCATCACCGCGCCCGCCGTCGGCATCTACCTCGTCCAGCGCCGCCAGGCCCTGATGGGCGACGGAATCGGCCACGTGGCGATGACCGGCGTCGGCCTCGGCTTCCTGCTCTCCTGGTCGCCGGTGTGGATGGCCACGCTGGTCTCCGTCCTGGGCGCGGTCCTGATGGAGCTGATCCGCTGGTACGGCCGCACCCGCGGCGACATCGCCCTCGCGATGCTCTTCTACGGCGGTATGGCCGGCGGCGTGATGTTCATCAACCTCGCGCCGAACGGCTCCAACGCCAACCTGACGTCGTACCTCTTCGGCTCCCTGTCCACGGTGAGCGAGTCGGACGTGACGGCGATCATCCTGCTCGCCGCGTTCGTGGTGCTGGTCACCCTCGGCCTGCGCCGCCAGCTGTTCGCGGTGAGCCAGGACGAGGAGTTCGCCCGGGTCACGGGCCTTCCGGTGCGCGCCCTGAACCTGCTGACGGCGATCACCGCGGCGGTGACCGTGACGGTGGCGATGCGCGTGGTCGGTCTCCTCCTGGTGAGCGCGCTGATGGTGGTGCCGGTGGCGGCCGCCCAGCAGCTCACCCGGAGCTTCGCGGCGACGTTCGCGATCGCCGTCGCGATCGGTGTCACGGTGACGATCGGCGGCACGGTCACGTCGTACTACCAGGACGTCCCGCCCGGCGCGACGATCGTGCTGCTGACCATCGGCGCCTTCATCGCGCTCACCGCCCTGGCGGCGCCACTGGCCCGCCGCAGGGCCCGCGCCCTGGCGGCGGCACAACCCGAAGGCGATCCGGCAGAGTGCGCGATTCCGGCCAGCCGGGATGCCACGGGCAAGGTCGGCGTCTGACTGCTGACAGTCCGGGCTGGCACAATGGCCCGGCAAGTGCAGACGTGAGGAGGCAACGGTGACGACCGCTGGACCGCCCGTAAAGGGCCGCGCGACTCGGCAGCGGGCCGCCGTGGCGGCGGCCCTGGACGAGGTCGACGAGTTCCGCAGTGCGCAGGATCTCCACGACATGCTGAAGCACAAGGGCGACTCGGTCGGGCTCACCACGGTCTACCGCACCCTGCAGTCCCTCGCCGACGCCGGCGAGGTCGACGTGCTGCGCACCTCCGACGGCGAGTCGGTCTACCGCCGCTGCTCGACCGGCGAACACCACCACCACCTCGTCTGCCGCGTCTGCGGCAAGGCCGTGGAGGTCGAGGGCCCGGCGGTGGAGAAGTGGGCGGACGCCATCGCGGCCGAGCACGGCTTCGTGAACGTGGCGCACACGGTGGAGATCTTCGGCACGTGTGCGGAGTGCGCGGCCTCCAACGCCTGAGGCAGGGGCGCGAGTCCGCCGCGCACGTCCGGTGCGTGAGATGAATAACAGGTTGCCTGTACGTGATCTTTTGGCCATAGGATCACGTCGGTTTCTGCGCACGCAGAGGCTGAAAGTGACCACAGGGGGCACAACTTGAAACTGGGACGTATGGCAGGCGTGGCCGCCGCGAGCGCGGCGCTCGTACTCGGAGTCGCCAACTCCGCTGTCGCGGCCGACCACACCATGCACACGGGGGACGTCTGGGGCAACGTGCCCGGCGTCGACTGGAGCGGCACCGGCTACTTCAACGAGTACGGCGATGTCGTCACCATCAAGGACAACGACGCCGACGGCTACGCCGTGAAGATGTTCGTGTACAAGCACGAGCTGTACGGCGCGAAGCTGTACGAGTTCTCCGTCGGCGGCGAGGGCAACTCCGCCACCAAGAAGGCGTCCATGGGCGGTTCGTACAACCTGCCGGAGAACACCAACATCGCGTTCCTCTTCTGCCGCTACAAGGGCGGCGCGGAGAGCGAGTGCAAGGGCTACACGTTCAAGAACGACCACTGACGTCGGCTCGAACCGCGAACGGCCCCGCTCCACTTCGGTGGGCGGGGCCGTTCCCGTGCGTGCGCGAGGTCAGCTCTCCTCGGGGCGGCCCTCCATCGCCAGCAGCTCCTCGTTCGGGATGGCCCCGCCGAACCGCCGGTCGCGCGACGCGAACTCCACGCACGCGCGCCACAGGTCACGCCGGTCGAAGTCCGGCCACAGGACGTCCTGGAAGACCATCTCGGCGTAGGCGCTCTGCCAGAGAAGGTAGTTGGAGGTGCGCTGCTCACCGCTCGGGCGCAGGAACAGGTCCACGTCGGGCATGTCCGGGTAGTACAGGTACTTGGCGAAGGTCTTCTCGTTGACCTTGGACGGGTCCAGCCGCCCCGCCTTCACGTCCGCCGCGAGGGCCTGCGCGGCGTCCGCGATCTCGGCCCGGCCCCCGTAGTTCATGCAGAAGTACAGCGTCAGCTTGTCGTTGTCCTTGGTCTGCTCCTGGGCGATCTGGAGCTCCTTGGCGACGGACTTCCACAGCTTCGGCATCCGGCCGACCCACCGCACCCGGATCCCCAGCTCGTCGAGCTGGTCGCGGGTCTTGCGGATGAAGTCGCGGTTGAAGTTCATGAGGAAGCGCACCTCGTCCGGCGAGCGCTTCCAGTTCTCGGTGGAGAACGCGTACAGGGAGATCGCGCCGACGCCCATCTCGATCGCCCCCTGGAGGACGTCGAGGACCCGCTCGGCGCCGACCTTGTGGCCCTCGGTGCGCGGCAGCCCGCGCTCCTTCGCCCAGCGGCCGTTCCCGTCCATGACGATCGCCACATGGTTGGCGACCAGCTCGCCGGGGAGCTTCGGCGCGCGGGCGCCGGATGGATGCGGCTCCGGTGCCTTGTACTCGCGGCGCCGGCGCCCCAGGAACCCACTCACAACCATGTGCTTTCCGTCTCCCTCTACTTTTCCACGTACCGAAGCGAGCGCAGCCCGCGCTCCAGGTGCCAGTGCAGATAGGCGGACACGATCCCGCTGCCCTCCCGGACGTACCGCGACTCGCAGGCGTCCGCCGTCTCCCAGTCTCCCGTAAGGAGCGCGGCGAGCAGTTCGAGTGTCTGCGGCGACGGTACGACGCTACCGGGCACCCGGCAGTCGACACAGACCGAGCCCCCGGAGCCCACGGAGAAGAAACGGTTCGGACCGGGCATACCGCACTTCGCACAGTCGCTGAAGCTGGGGGCGTAGCCGTTGACGGCGAGCGACCGCAGCAGGAAGGCGTCGAGAACAAGGTGCGGGGCGTGCTCGCCGCGGGAGAGGGTGCGCAGGGCCCCGACGAGCAGCAGGTACTGCTGCACGGCCGGCTCGCCCTCGTGATCGGTGAACCGCTCGGCGGTCTCCAGCATGGCCGTCCCGGCGGTGTAGCGCGCGTAGTCGCTGACGATCCCGCCGCCGTACGGAGCGATGGTCTCGCTCTGCGTGCACAGCGGCAGCCCGCGTCCGATCAGCTCGCTCCCCCGCGCGAAGAACTGCACGTCGACGTGGGAGAAGGGTTCGAGCCGCGCCCCGAACTTCGACTTGGTCCGCCGCACACCCCGGGCCACGGCCCGCACCCGCCCGTGTCCGCGGGTGAGCAAGGTGATGATCCGGTCGGCCTCGCCGAGTTTCTGTGTCCGCAGGACGATGCCGTCATCCCGGAAGAGGCTCATCGCGGGCCTCCGTGGACTTCCGGCCGAGGGAACAGACTCATGGGGTCATTCTCTCGTACGCCTGGGGTCAGCAGGCGCGATCGGGGTGGCTGATGGTGTCCCACGGCGCGAGGTTCCAGGGGCTGGAACGATTGGCCGGGTCCAGCAGCGCCCGCAGATGCGCGTCGGCGGTGGCCTGCGGAGCCGGGAGGTCCGAGGCGGACTCCGCCCTGCCCCGCAGTCCGTCCCGCCAGACCTGCCGGCCGAGCAGGTAGTGATCGGCGTACTCCTGCCACGAGCCGTACGTCCCCACCACCGTCGGCACGATGTTCTTCAGCGCGGTCCAGGCGTCGGGCTCGTCGATCAGCCCGCAGGCGAACCCACGGCGGGTGATGTCGACGTACAGCGCGGCGTCCCAGGCCAGCGGCGCGACGCCCGTGACCCGCAGCGCCCTCGCCCGGTACCCGCTGCGGGCCAGGTCGTCGAGCCGGTCGATCAGCTCCGCACGCGAGGTGATCTCCCACTGCTCGGCCAGCCAGCGCCGGGCGCTGTCGTCGTCGATCCGCGTGTACGGGTAGAGGGTCTTCCGCGAGGCGCCGCTGTCCCGGCTCACCGGAGCGCTCAGTGACACCATCCACAGCTGGTGCGTGCTCAGCGGCACGGGGTAGCGCCGGGACGTCTTCGCCCCTCGCCTCCTCCATCTCTTCCACAAGCCCATGCCGCCGCACCTTACGGGCCCGCCCCTACGTCAAGGAACCTCACCCCGGCTGCGTGCGTTGGCGTACGCCGTCGCCGCGCGCAGCCGCTCGGCGGGGGTGGCCGTACGTACGGCGCCCGGCTCGGCGTCCCACTCCTTCCCGCCCCCGTACGGTCTCAGCTGCACATACGGCCCCTCATGTCCCATCACGACCCCGATCGTCCCCCTGTACGTGTCCACGACGTACGACCCGATCGGTGGCTTCACCGCAACACCGCCGTGAGGCGCTGCGCGACCTCGACCGAACACCGGCCCAATTCGACGAGCGGGCAAGGGGCTTCACGCGCAAGACTCGCCGGATCGATCCGGAGTGTCGGAAGCGTAATTCCTGCCTTCTCCAGCACCGCCCGCAATTCCTTCACTACTTCCTCCGCTTCTTCGACGCAGCGCGCCGAGTGTCGTGCCGACACCTTGCTCCCCTCCTATTTGGGTTTCACGCATTTCACATCCATGGTGACCTGTGGCGCCTACACTCGGCAGGAGTCTGTGCCCTACAAGTGCAGGGCAGTACAAGGGGGTTGGCCATGGCCAACGGTTCGCGGCAGGCGGCCTGGGAGTTCTTCGGCGCGGAGTTGAAACGGCGAAGGGAGGACGCCGGGCTCACCCAGGTGGAGTTAGGAGCCCGGGTATTCGTCTCCGGCGGATACATCGGCCAATTCGAACAGGCCATTCGGAAGCCTCAGCGGGATGTCGCGCAGCGGATTGATGAGGCGCTGCAAACCGACGGTATTTTCGAGCGAATGTGGCGCCAGCTCATCAAGGATCAGCGGTACGCGGATTACTTCGCGAAGGCGGCGGAGCTGGAGCGGCTCGCGACAAAGATCTGCGAGTTCGCGCCCGCGCTGGTGCCGGGCCTGTTGCAGACGGCCGGGTACGCGCGGGCGGTGACCCTGGCGATGAACCGGTTCGCGACAGACGAGTACATCGAGGACAAGGTGTCGGGCCGCCTGGAGCGCCAGCACATCCTCAAGGACGCTACACGGCCCGTGTATTGGGTCGTCCTGCACGAGAACGTGCTGCGCATCCCGGTCGGCGGCCCGGCCGCCATGGTGGAGCAGCTGGAGCGGCTGGCGGCGCTGACGCGCGAGCGGACGGTGCTGGTGCAGGTGCTGCCGTACGCGGCGGGGGCCTACGCCCTCATGAACGGCATGTTGGAGTTGATGGAGTTCGAGGACGCCCCGCCAACGGCCTATACAGAAGCCGTGTATTCGGGGAATCTGCTGGACGATCCGGCTGTGGTGAAGCACGCGTACGCGGCATACGATCTGCTCAGGGCCGCCGCGCTGTCGCCAGAGGCGTCCCTGGCCCTCATCGAGTCGGCGGCGGAGGACTTCAGACGATGCGCGAGTACGACCTGAGCAACGCGAGCTGGCGCAAGAGCAGCTTCAGCGACGGCAACGGCGGCAGCTGTGTCGAGATCGCCGACGGCATACCCGGCGTCGTCCCCGTCCGAGACTCCAAACTCGCCTCGGACAGCCCCGTACTCCTCATCCCCGCGCACGCCTGGCGCGGGTTCCTCACGTCTCTGCGGTGACTCGCGGAGCCGTCTGCTGACGCTCCGCCTCCGCCCACAGCTCGGTGAACTGGGTGACGTGGTCCTCGATGTGGTCCGGCTCGGCGTTCAGCAACGTGCTGTCCGGGTTGTTCTCCTGGTCCGGCTTCGTCTCGTGGCAGAGTTCGCCGTCGAAGACGATGAAGTCGCTCACCCTGGGGTTGGACTGCATCAGCGACCGCACCGCGATACGCGCGTCGATACCTCGCCTGCGATGGCTGTCGCACAGCCCTCTGAGCTCCGGCGTGACCTCGTCCTCGGTCCGCACGATGAACAGGCGCCGGATCTCCACGCCCCGCCGCTTGATCGCCTTCTCCTGCGCGGCGAGATACCGCTCGGCGGGCCCGCTGCTCCAGAACTCCCGGTCCACCGAGGTGCTGGTGGCGTCGAGGGTCATCTTGACGCAGTCGGTGATGTCGATGAGCCACTCGTGGTTCTCGCCTGGGCAGTCCGCGCTGCCGCTGCCGAGGCCTTCCATCATCTTGGCGAGCCGGCCCAGTTCCTTCTCGGCGAAGGCCTGCATGATGTCGCCGCCCTGCTCACGGACCTTGGTGTAGCCGAGGACCAGCCGGGTCACCTCGTCGGACCGCAGCACCGAACCGTCGACCTGGCTGAACAACGTCGTCGCGGCGAGGATCTCGTTGAAGCGCCGGTCGACCTTCTCGAACCGCTCGCCGAAGTCGATCAGGTACTGCACGATCAGGGCCGCGCTGCCGATGACGATGGACGCCACCCACTGCCAGATGTTCCCGTCGTCCTGGCTGAGGATGCTGGTCAACAGGAAGGCCCCCGCCGCCGCCCCGGCGGTGATCAGGATCCGCCAGAACATCTTGGGCATGCGCGGTTCCTGGCGCGGTACCACTTGCCCGTTGCCACCTGCTCCTAACGATGACGCTCCGCCCATTTCTCTTCCCCCGTCGGGTATCTGGTTCCGGTACCGCCCCTCAGCGCGTGCTGAGCGCCTGGTGGGGCACCGCCACGGCCTGGAGGGCCAGTCGATCTCTGATGCGCCGGCTCAGGTTCTCCCACTGGCGGGAGAATCCCGGTTTGTCTTCGAGCACGTCCCACAGGTGACCCAGCGCGGGGTCCACGTGTGCGCGAGGCATCCACAGATGCAGCAGATGAACCACGACCGGATGCAGCGCCTCGACCACCGAGGGTCCGTCTATGGCACCGATCCGGTTGTTGTCCAGCATGTGCTGAACGGTCGTCAAAAGCCAGTCGTGCAGGGCGAGATCCTCGCACAGACCGGCCGCGGCGGACGCCGGGACGTCCTCCGGCAGCCGTAGCTCCACGGTCCGCAGCCCGCCCTCGGCGACGGTGAAGTTCGCCAGGGACGCCCGCTCACCGGCCGGGGTCCGCCGCGCGACCCACCGCAGCCGCGTCGGAGCGGACTTGAAGGGCACCCGGCGGTCCAGCAGCGCATGGCGGCGGAGCTGTGCGAGCAGGCCCTCGGCGATCATCCCGAGGTCGAGTTCGCCACGTCCCGCGCCCCGCAACACGCCCTCTGCAGTGGCCTGTTGGGGCAGCTTGCCGAACGGCTCGACCAGGCCCGGCCGTACGAGGTACTGCCCCCAGGGGCGCCGCATGTCGGGGCCGGCGGCCGGGAGGCTGAAGTACGCGGTCGACTGGAGCAGCCGGCCCTCGGTCAGCGCCGCGCGGGCGGCCACCGTACCGACGCCCCGGGTCTTGGTGCCGTTGGCGGCGGGCAGCCGGCAGTCCACGCCGGTCAGGACCTCGGGGGAAAGGACGTACATGCTGGGCCGTTCCGAGACCCGGACATGGACGTCGGCGCGCAGCCTGAGCAGCTGGGCGGCGGCCCGGGCGTCGAGCGCCTGGAACGACGGCAGCAGACAGGTGCGCACCTCACCGCAGGCGAGGACCGAACGCGCCGGTTGTCCGGTGGCCGCCGTCATCTCAGGTCTCCTCCGGCCGGGAGGAGTCGCCGGGCTCCTCGTAGAAGACGTACGTTGCACGCTGGGCGACCGCTGCCGGGACCGCCATCCCCTCGTCGGCGGACCGCTTGGCGACCTGCTGCAGCGCGCCCGCGTCGACGTCCGTCTGGTCCAGGATGAGCCGGACGGCGTCCTCGACGGCGAGGAAGCGGTTCGGCATGAGGGTGCAGGTGCGGTAGGCGCTGAAGGCCGCCTTGGTGCCGGTGAGCCGGACCAGCGGCGGCAGCCGGTCCCAGTCGTGCGGGAAGTCCTCGCCCTGCCAGTCCTTGGGCTCCAGCACGGGCTCACCGAGGTGGCGTAACAGCCCCAGCCGCGCCAGTTGCCATACGGCGGCCAGGAAAGGGCAGGACCACAGGCGCTTGCCGTCCTTCTCGGACCACAGCTCGACGTCCATGAAGACCGAGTGGTTGCGGGCGGCGGTCTCCTGGGGCGGTTCCCAGCCCTTGACCGCGCCCAGGGCGCTGCGGGACGTCGAGGGCGTGCGCTGGCCGTTGGCGAGCCAGCCGGTCTGGCTGACGGGCGGGCGGGAGCCGTAGCTGCCGGGCGGCGGCGACTCGACGAGACGGTGCATGACGGACTCGGCGAGCTCGACCCGGTCGGCGACCGCGCAGGCCGACTCGCGGGCGAGGTAGTCGATGACGAGGCCCGCCTTCTCGGCCTCCTTCAGCACCATCGGGATCAGCTCGGCCGGGGTGGAGAAGCGGGTGAAGTAGTCGTCGATCAGGAAGCAGGTGCTGATACGGGGCCGCTTGCTGCGGCGGGCGGCCGAGGCCCGCACCGCGTCCGCCCACACCCGTACCTCCGCGAAGTGCTCGCCCAGCCGCTTGGCGCCCGCCTCGAAGTCCTCCATGTAGAGGTGGCCCAGCTCCAGGGAGAGATGGGACAGCGGCACGGACTGGGTGCGCAGTTCGGCGGTGGTCTCCTGGAACACGGCTTCGCTCACGCCTGCTCCCAGTACTTGTCGTCGGTGAGGCGGCTTGCGAGCTGGCTCAGCGCCTGCCAGGTCTCCTGGTTGGCGATCTGGCTGTCGAGCACGTCCTCGTCGGTGATGAGCTGCTCACGCCACTGGAGGACCGGTTCGAGCGGCACCGAGCCGAGGACCTGGCTGTAGCCGATGCCGTGCGTGGAGGCGAGCTGCTTGAGGTCGCCGTCGGTCTTGCGCATCCACGCCGACTGCGTGGGCGAGACCTGCGACCACAGCGGCGATTCGGGGTCGGGTACGGCGGCCCTTACGAACCGGATCGCGTTGCGAAGCGTCTCCTCGTCGTGGCCGCGGTCGGCGCCGCCCGCGACGATGCCGCGCTTGCCGAAGACCAGGCTCGCGGCGGCGGCGACATGCTGGCGGGTCCAGCGGTGGAAGACCAGCCAGCGGGCCGTGACCTCGCTCATCTCGGGCTGTGCGGTGGCCTCCAGGACCATGTCGACGGCGTAGGAGCGGCCGGCGCTGAGGTCGACGACGACCAGGTCGAACTCGTAGTACAGGTTCATCAGCAGGTCGACGCAGCGGCGCAGGTTGTCGTCGCTGGTCGCGAACTCGCCGCCGCTGACGTCGCCGGGCATCAGGACCAGCCGGCCGCAGCCGGGCGGCGGGAAGCGCAGCACCTGGTGCTCGGTCTCGGCCCACACGTCGATCCGGGCCGGTTCGCTGACCTCCCCTATCAGGTAGGCGTGCAGGCCGCGGTCCTCGGTGGCCTGGCGGGCGTCGCCCACGTCGAAGACGGCCGCCGCGGTCGGCGAGCCGAAGTCGAAGTCCAGATAGCAGACGTCGTCCCCGGCCATCGCCCGGTGGTAGGCGAGGTTGGCGCTCGTGACGGAGCGCCCGGTGCCTCCTTTGTCGGAGGCGGCGAAGATCAGCACCGTGTCACACTCCCCGGTCCGCGGCTTCGCGGGCCCGGGCGAGCGAGTCGAGCTGTCCCAGCACGTCGAGCGTCAACGCGTAGGCCGTACCCGGCTGTTCGTCCACGAGGCTGCGGGCCCGGCGCAACTTGACCTCGATGTTCCGCAGTTCCATCCCGTGCCGGCCGGAGTCCGTGGGCGCGGGTTCCATCTGTTCGTTGCCCAGCAGATGGGCGGACTCGCTGAGCAACGCCCTTGCCAGCTCGGTCAGTTCGAGGCTGCGGATCGGGGGCTGCCGGTACATGTCGTGGGCCTGGACCATCACCTCGGTGACCCGCTCGGTGATGCTCCACGACACCGGCACGCGGCGCTTGCTGATCTCCGCCTGGGGATAGGCGGCGTGGACGTTGTCCCAGAGGCCGACGCCCTCGCCGTCGCGGATGCGGCGCGCCCACATGTGGTCGAAGATGTCCTCGGCCAGCCTGAGCAGCCGGTCGTGCGAGGCGAGGCTGCGCGAGAGCGTGCACAGCTGGACGGTCCGCTTCAGCAGCTGCGCCGAGAAGTCGGTCATCGACCACGTCATCGGCGGGCCGAGCCGCTCGCTGCCCTGCAACGGCAGAGCGACGCCCAGGTTGTGCAGCTCCTGGACCATGGGGTCGTCGCGCGTCATCCGGCTGGTGATACGGCCGCGCTCGGCGAGGCGCTCCATGATGCCGACGGTACGGGTCAGGTCGTCGTCGGTGGCCCGGCGGCGCATCAGGTCGTGCACGAGGATGGCGGCGACGGACAGGGAGAAGTACTCGGACTCCAGCTTCTGTCCCGTCGTACGCCAGGGAATGTCCTCCAGGGGCCAGCGCTCGTCGTCGAAGCGGGCGATGCGGGACCAGTACTGCTGGGTCAGCTCCCACCGCAGCCGCAGCGCCTCGGCGAGCTTCTGCTGCTCGGTGTTGAGCAGGCCGAGGGTGAGGGTGCGGTCCGAGAACAGGTCCTGGATGCCGTCGAGGGCGACCACGGTGAAGTACAGATACGGCACCGCGTTGGCCACGCCCTCGGGCTGCGGCCCGATGGGCTCGTCGGTCTCGACCTCGGGAGCGTCCCTCACCATGCTCCACGCCCAGCCGCACTCGAAGAGCTGGTTCTCGTCCTTGAGGCCTTCCTGGACGTCGATGCCGAGGAACACGCTCTCGTTGATCGCCGCGCGCAGCGAACGGAAACGGTTCTGGAACTTGCTCAGCACCTGTCGCTGCGACAGCCGCCCCTGGCCGAGGAGTTCACAGAGCGTACGGCCCTGGGAGGCGTCGACGTCGAAGACGTTGACGGTGAAGGAGCGCAGCAGGCTCACCATGGCGGCGGTGAGCCGGTTGCTGGTGGCCAGGCGCAGCTCGGCGATCGTCTCCTTGACGTCGCTGCGCCGGGTCCTGGTCTCGTAGACCTTGAGGAAGCCGAGGGTGGCGAGGCACAGGGTGATCGACATGGAGAACGAGTCGACGACGCCGAGTTGGCGCTGTTCCTCGGTGACTTCCTTGGTCTTGTCGGCGGACCCGAAGTAGTAACCCCCGGCGAAGGTCGGCCTCTTGTCCTCGCCGGTGTGCGCCCGCATGAAGTCGGCCATGGCCGTGACGAGGTTGGCCGGGACCTCCAGCCGTCCACCGGCCCGCTTGAGGACCTGCTGGACGTCCTCCTGTGTGGTGTCCGGGTCGTCCAGCCGGAAGGCGGGGATCTCGGTGGCCGGGTACAGCAGGCAGAGCAGCCGCTCGGCGTCGGCCACGCTGCTCTCGTTGCCCCAGTCGCCCCACTCCCACTCTCCCCCGTCGAAAGAGTGGCGGGCTACCGCCTGCCAGATGTCCAGCAGATGCTGGCGTGGCTTGATCTGCATTCCCTGCCCCTCACACAGACCGCACTGCCATCACTAGAGGAATATCGCTGTGCTGTTGTGAAGCTCCACCGATCAGCCGATCGGAATGAGCGCGTCCGAATTTCGCCAGCCGTAGGCGACGATCATTCCCGAATATCCGTCGCGCACCTCGGCCGCGGATTCGAGTCGCTGCACCTTGAAGTCACCCGCGAATGGCTCAAGGCTCGCGCGCACCTCGGATTCTCCCACGTCACAGGCCGGGAAGAAATGCTCACCGGCGTGATAGCCCGTGGAATGCTCCATGAAGGCGGCCGCGAAGGGGGCGCCGGGGACCAGGGCGCGCATGAAACGCTCGACGCCGAGCGAGAACTCCTGGTGGGACGTGGTCATCGACTCGGCGACGAAGAACATGGTCCCCATGGACCACCGGCGCTCGTACCGCGCCAGGTCGAAGAGGTCGCCCTGCTCGACGGAGACGACCTTGCGGAATCTCTCACGCGGGTCCGCACCAAGGGAGTTGTACGCCTCGTGCTCGCACAGGGTCTCCCAGAACTGGTCCCAGTTCCGGTCGTAGGACTCGGCCTGGCGGGAGAGGTACCGGACGTTCGACGGCGAGCGCTCGAAGAGGGTGATCTCCTCGCACCACGGCATCATGGCGAGTGCGGGATAGAGATTGGCACCGGCACCTACGTCGATACCGGAAACCGGGCCGAAGCCCTGCTTCCGGAAATGATCACCAAAATGATCCCGGATCATGTGCAGGATCTCCGCGTCCTCTGCCTGTAAGTCGCGGTAGTTGTGATCAACGTAGGCGATCGGGTCGAACGCCGCCCAGCGCACGTCTTTGTTCTTCAACTGGACGTCCCCCGACGATCTCTGGGTCATTCACTCACGGTACCAAAAGAAGGCGCACTGGGAGCGCGTCGAGGCATAAGCATCTCGCACTCTTGAACCACGGGATTGCCCTGCTCAAGATGGGCGGATCTCGAACCGAGCGCCTGAAACGGCAGGCAACGGGTGCTCACCCGCATGAGTGACTCCAATCCATCACATAGGGGGCAGTCGATGGCTATGCCGGAGGAACGTTTCCCTGTTCTGGGCCGCCGCTCCGACCAGGCGTTCTTAGCCGGCAGCAGCGATCGGCCCCTGACGACACGAGGAGTGACCGAGGCGGACCTGCCCGAGCTCCTGCGGGTGGACCGGGAGGTGTTCCCCGAGGAGCCGTACCCCTACTTCGTACTGCGCCAGCACTTCGACGTCCACGGCGACCGCTTCCTCGTCCTCGACGACGGGGACTGCCTGCACGGCTACGTCCTGTTCGTCACCACGTCGGACGGCTATGTGTGCTGGGTCCTGAGCCTGGCCGTCAGCGCCGACCGGCGCGGCCGGGGGCTGGGCAAACGGCTGATGCTGGAGGTGCTGCGCCAGTTGCGCCGCGAGCGGGTGCACGAGGTACGGCTGACCGTGGAACCGACGAACGCGGCGGCGATCATGCTGTACCGGACCCTGGGGTTCTCGGCCGAGGGAGGGGTGCGCAGGGACTATCTGGGGCCTGGGGAGGACCGGCTCATCATGGTGCTGGGGCTGGCTTCCAAATCGGGCGCCTCGGCGGAGTGGGCGGCGGCGGAAGCACCGGGACGCGATCACCTTCAAGTACCGCACCGGGACGCCGTGGATGGACTCGCCTGAGCGCTTCGGGTCGTGGAAGGGCATCCATAAACCGGCTCGGAAGTAGGTCGTTGACGGAACCTGGAAGAAGGTGTGCACGGCTCTGTTGGCCCAAGCCGACGCCGAGGCGATCTGGACTGGGGCGTCGCGGTCGACTCCACAATCGTCCGTGCCCACCAGCACGCGGCCAGGGCCCATCAAAGACGCCCCGGCCAGCTAGCCTGCCGATCATGCCCTTCGGCGCTCCTGCGGCGGCCTGCCAGCAATATCCATCCGGCTTCCGACAGCCAAGGCCGGCCGCCGGCGTTTCGCCTCACCCCAGGCCAGGCCGGTGACGCACCCGCCTTCGCACGGGTCATTGCCCGCCTGCGAGTACCCGGCCCGTAGGGCGGCCCCGCGCCACTCCGCAGGCGCTTCTCGCCGGCAAGGCGTACTCGCCCCAGGCCATCCGTGAGCAGCTGCGGCGCCGGGGTGTCCGTGCTGTAATCCCGCAGGCGTTGCGATGCTTGGGAATCCTCGGTTGTTGCGCAAGCGTGTTTCCTCGAAAACGGTACGTGGGTACGGGTAGGCCATAGAGTCCGGTCAACAACGCAAGTGGGGGATGGGATGTTGACGGAAGCTTTGGTGGCGTTGGCTGCGGCCGGCGGTACCGCCGTGGTGCAAGCGGCAGGCACGGATGCATGGTCGGGGTTACGGCAGCGGGTGGCTCAACTACTGGGACGCGGGGATGCCGATCGCGAGCAAGTCGAGCTGGACCGTCTGGAGCAGACTGCGGCAGCCTTGGAAGCAGCTGGTGATACCGAGGCGGAACGCGTACAGATCCGGCATGAGACTGCTTGGCAGACGCGCTTTGAGGCCTTGCTGGAAACTCTGAACGCATCCGAGCGCCAGGAAGTTGAGACCGAACTTCGTGCGCTATTGGCCAACTACGCCGGAGCTGCGGCCGGGGTGTCTACCCAACCCGGTGGGGTGGCTGCAGGCCGGGACGTGGTCGTCCGTGCGGACGGGGGGATCGCTGGTGGCGTCATCAGCGGAGGCGCACACATCGGCACCCCTCGCTCACCCGATCCGTCCAAGGGCTGAACGGACCGGGCGCCAAAAGCCCTAGCGTCTCTTCCAGGCATAGCGTGGATGCTCCGGTCCATATCGGTCGTGCCATCCAAGTGCCAGGGGGTATCGGTGCCGAGCGGATTGGCCAGGCGCACTACCACGCCGCACCGCGCACGACCGCGTCTTTGCCGCACCGGGTCGGAGCACTGCCTCGCACTGCCGATTGCTTCCAAGATCGGGCAGCATTGCGATCACTCAGGGAGGAGCCAGCCGACGGCGGCACCACGGTGCTCGGGCAGGTTCTGGTCGGTATGGGCGGTGTCGGCAAGACTCAGCTGGCCGCCCACTATGCCCGCACCCTGTGGGACTGCGGTGAGATAGACCTGCTGGTGTGGGTGACCGCTGCCACTCATGAAGAGGTCATCGACACCTATGCCGGCGCCGCCGCTGACCTCCTCGGGGCCGACTCGGGCGACCCTCGACGCGCCGCGTCCGCGCTCCTGGCCTGGCTCGCCACACCCCCGGAAGCATCGGGTCCAGACGCTGGCTGCCGGTGGCTAGTCGTGCTGGACGACGTGCCGCACCCAGCAGCCCTGGGTGGCTTGTGGCCCCCAGATGTCCCCCACGGCCGCACTCTGATCACGACCCGCAACCGCGATGCCGCCTTCGCAGTATCCGGCCGCCGCCGCATCGAGATCGACTTGTTCACAGATGCCGAAGCCACCGACTATCTGACAGCCAAACTTGCTGCCCACCACCGTGACGACGACCCCCAGCACATCAAGGGCCTCGCCCACGACCTCGGACGCCTACCTCTGGCGCTAGCCCAAGCGGTGCCCTATATGATCAACAAAGGGCTTGACTGTGCCGCCTATCGCAAGCGCCTAGCCGACCACCGCCTTATCTTGCCTAAACTGCTTGCTCACAGCACTGGTCTGCCCGACGATCAACGCTTCACCGTAGCCGCCGCATGGTCCCTTTCGCTTGACCTGGCCGACCACCTGCCCCCCACCAGTCTCGCGAGCCCCTTGCTGCGGCTTTCCGCGATCCTCGACCCCAACGGCATTCCGGCTACCGTGCTGACCAGCCCACCTGCCCTGGCCTACCTCACCCAGAACCATCCGACGACGACCGATCCGGTGGTCCTTCAGGCACCACCGATCTTGTCTGAAAGCCCGAGTGTCGAGGAAGCCACCGACGCCCTGTGGAATCTCCACCAGCTCAATCTGATCGACTACACCCCCGACACTCCTCACCAGTCCGTGCGCGTCCACCAGATCATCCAACGCGCCAGCCGTGATCAGCTCATGGGCCCGGAACGCGACCAGTTAGCCCGCGCGGCAGCGGACGCTCTGTGCTCCGTCTGGCCGAAAGTGGCCCGCGACACCAATCAAGCCCAGGTGCTTCGCGCCAACGCCTCCGCTCTAATCCGGCACGCTGAGCGCGCCTTGTACAGACCCAACGCCCATCCGGTGCTCTTTCGTACTGGCCGCAGCCTTGGCGAAGCTGGTCAGGTCTCCGCTGCCATCGACTACTTCCGAAATGTCGCTGAGACCGTTTGCCGTCATTTGAGTTCAAACCACACCGACACCCTGGCTGTCCGACACGAACTTGCTCACTGGCGAGGGGAGGCGGGGGACGCGACGGGCGCCGTAGCCGCCTTCGAAGAGTTGCTGGCCGATCAGGTGCGAGTGCTAGACCCAGACCACCCCGACATCCTCACCACCCGGCACGAACGGGAGCGCTGGCGAGGGGAGGCCGGGGATGCAGCCGCTGCCGCGGCCGGGTTGAGAGACTTGCTGCCCTATCGAGTACAGGTGCTGGGCCCGGACCACCCCGACACCCTCACCACTCGCCAACACCTTGCCTACTGGCAAGGGGAGGCGGGGGATACAGCCGCCACCGCCACGGCGGCCGCCTTCGAGGAATTGCTGGCCGACCAGATACGAGTTCAGGGCCCAGACCACCCGGATACGCTGTCCACCCGTCAAAATCTTGCCTACTGGCGGGGGGAGGCGGGAGACGCGACGGGTGCCTCAGCCGCCCTGAACGAATTGCTGGCCGACCGAGTTCGCGTACTAGGCCCGGACCACCCCAACACCCTCACCACTCGCCACCACCTGGCGTACTGGCGAGGGGAGGCGGGAGACTCTATCGGCGGGGTCGCCGCGTTGAAAGAACTGCTGGTCGACCGAGTTCGGGTGCTGGGCCCGGACCACCCCGACACTCTGGCCACCCGGCACAATCTTTCCCGCTGGCAGGGGGAGGCGGGGGACGCGACGGGCGCTGTAGCCGCCTTTGAAGAACTGCTGGCCGACCAGATACGGGCTCAGGGCCCAGACCAACGCGACACGCTAAATACCCGACTCCATCTAGCCCACTGGCGGGGGGAGACGGGGGACGCGACGGGCGCTGTAGCCGCCTTTGAAGAACTGCTGGCCGACCAGATACGGGCTCAGGGCCCAGACCACCCCGACACGCTAAATACCCGACTTTATCTAGCCCGCCGACAAGGGGAGGCGGGGGGCGCTGCCGCCTTATCGGCTATCGAAGAATTGTTGGCTGACCAGATACGGGTTCAGGGCCCAGACCACCCCGACACGCTCTCCGTCCGGCACAATCTCGCCTATTGGCGGGGGGAGGCGGAAGATGCGGCGGGTGCCGCAGCCGCCTTTGAAGAATTGGTGCCCGACCGGGTACGAGTACTGGGACCAGACCACTCCAGCACTCTGGCTACCCGGCACAGTCTTGCCTATTGGCGGGGGGAGGCGGGAGACGCGACTGGCGCAGCAGCCGCCTTTGAAGAACTGCTGCCCGACCAGATACGGGCTCAGGGCCCAGACCACCCCGACACGCTCTCCGTCCGGCACGAGCTTGCCTATTGGCGGGGGGAGGCGGGAGACGCGACTGGCGCAGCAGCCGCCTTGGAGGAACTGCTGCCCGACCAGATACGGGCTCAGGGCCCAGACCACCCCGACACGCTCTCCGTCCGGCACAATCTCGCCTATTGGCGGGGGAACGCGGGAGACGCAGAGGGCGCAGCAGCCGCCTTTGAAGAACTGCTGCCCGACCGGGTACGAGTACTGGGACCAGACCACCCCAGTACTTTGGCCACCCGGCACGAGCTTTCCTATTGGCGGGGGGAGACGGGACACGCAGCGGGTGCCGTAGCCGCCTTGGAGGAACTGCTGCCCGACCGGGTACGAGTGCTGGGACCAGACCACCCCAATACTCTGGCCACCCGGCACAGTCTTGCCTATTGGCGGGGGGAGACGGGACACGCAGCGGGTGCCGTAGCCGCCTTGGAGGAACTGCTGCCCGACCGGGTACGAGTGCTGGGACCAGACCACC
>NZ_JBSGVW010000006.1:0-114240 GCF_053608645.1 Streptomyces sp. NPDC055013 | reverse complement strand
CCCCAATACTCTGGCCACCCGGCACAGTCTTGCCTATTGGCGGGGGGAGACGGGAGACGCAGCGGGCGCCGCAGCCGCCTTTGAAGAACTGCTGCCCGACCGGGTACGAGTGCAGGGACCAGACCATCCCGACACGCTCACCGTCCGGCACAATCTCGCCTATTGGCGGGGGAAGGCGGGAGACGCGACGGGTGCCGCAGCCGCCTTTGAAGAACTGCTGCCCGACCGGGTACGAGTGCTGGGACCGGACCACCCCAATACTCTGGCCACCCGGCACGAGCTCGCCTATTGGCGGGGGGAGGCGGAAGATGCGGCGGGTGCCGCAGCCGCCTTGGAGGAACTGCTGCCCGACCAGATACGGGTTCAGGGCCCGGACCACCCCAGCACTCTGGCCACCCGGCACGAGCTCGCCCGCTGGTGCGGGGAAGCCGGAGACGCGGCCGCCGCAGTAGCCGCCTTTGAGGAACTGCTGCCCGACCGGGTACGAGTGCTGGGACCAGACCATCCCGACACGCTCACCGTCCGGCACAATCTCGCCCATTGGCGGGGGGAGGCGGGAGACGCAGCGGGCGCCGCAGCCGCCTTTGAAGAACTGCTGCCCGACCGGGTACGAGTGCTGGGACCAGACCATCCCGACACGCTCACCGTCCGGCACAATCTCGCCTATTGGCGGGGGAAGGCGGGAGACGCGACGGGTGCCGCAGCCGCCTTCAAGGAACTGCTGGCCGACCGCGTGCGAGTGCTGGGACCAGACCACCCCAGTACTCTGACCATCCGGCACGAGCTTGCCCACTGGTGCGGGGAAGCCGGAGACGCGGCCGCCGCAGTAGCTATTTTGGAGGAACTGCTGCGCGACCGGGTGCGAGTGCAGGGCCCGGACCACCGCGGCACCCTGGCCACCCGGCATAATCTTGCCCGCTGGTGGGGACAAGCCGGAGACGCGGCCGCCGCAGCAAGCGCCCTGGAAGCTCTGCTGGCCGACGTCGAGCGAGTATTGGGGTTCCATCACCCTGACACCATCATCACCTGGAATAGTTTGCTCTATTGGCGGGGACAGACAGAGTGAGCTTTCGCCCATGAGCCGGCTGCCTTGCCCGCTAGCAGCAGTTTTGGCGTGCCTGCCGCCCGGAGGGGGGAGCGAGCCGCCCTGAACCAGTAGTGAAAGTTGCAACGAAGCCTGCTGCGGACTCTGTGTGCTAGCCGTGACTCCACGGTGCGCGCCCAGGTTGTGCGCGTATGCGTGGCGGACGTGACTTGTGGTGCTCGGGGTGGCTGCGGAGGTCTGTCATGCCCCGATCGATCTGGTCCGGAGCTATCTCGTTCGGCCTGGTCACGGTCCCGGTCAAACGTGGTCAGCGCCAGCACCCGCCCCGCTTCGGCGTTCGGTCCGGCAACAACGGTTCTGTCCGTGCCCACTGCGCGTCAGCCAACGGCACAACCAGACCAACGATCCGATGATCGGAAAGAATCGCCGTAGCGGACGTATGGGGGTAATCCCCAGGGAAGATCCGGGAGTTGCCCGGATGTGACGCTCCGTGAAGGTCCGTCAGGCTGCTGAGCATGAAGCAGATCACGAAGAGCGCCGCCCTGATCGCAGCCGCCTCCGGAGTCGTCTTCGGGCTCGTCACCCCGCTGACCGCGAACGCCACCGGCTCGCCCACGCCGCTGAAGTGGACCAAGTGCGAGGGCGAGGGGCTCGATCCGCGCCAGCAGTGCGCGACCCTCGCCGTCCCGATGGACTACGCCGACCCCGGCGGGCCGAAGATCGACATCGCCGTCTCCCGCATCCGGAGCGAGAACCCGGCCGCCCGCCGGGGCGCGCTGCTGATGATCCCCGGCGGGCCGGGCGGGGACAGCCTCGGCCACCCCTCGGACGTGGGGCAGCGGATGCCGCAGAAGGTGCGGGACGCCTACGACCTGATCGGGTTCGCACCGCGCGGCAACGCGCCCTCCACACCGGTCAGCTGTGACGTCGACAACGCCGACCTGGCCGTGGACAAGCGGCTGCCCTGGCCCGCCACCGACGGCTCCGTCACCGAGAACCTGGCGATGGGCCGGCGCCTGGGAGACGCCTGCGCCCGTAACGGCGGCGAGCTGATCAAGCACATCAGCACGCTCAACAACGCCCGGGACGTCGACCGCATCCGGGCCGCTCTCGGCGAGCGCAAGCTGTCCGCCTGGGGCGTCTCCTACGGCACCTACATCGGCGCCGCCTTCACCGAGCTGTTCCCGCAGCGCACCGACCGGATCGTGCTGGACAGCAGCGACAACCCCGACCCCGTGGCGGCGGAGCGCGCCTGGCTCCGGGCGTTCGAGGTGGGCGTCGAGGACAACTTCCCCGAGTTCGCCAAGTGGGCGTCCCGGCCCGGCAATCCGGACCGTGTCGCCGACACCCCGGCCCGGGTGCGCTCGCGCTTCCTCGCCCTCGCCGCCCGCCTGGACCGCGAGCCGCTCCCCTGGCCCGGCGCCAACCCGGCGGAGCTGAGCGGCAACGTGCTGCGCGCGACCATGCTGAACAGCCTCTACGACCCCGACGACTACCCGGTCCTGGCGAAGCTGATGCTGGCCGCGGAGAAGGGCACGCTGCCGCCGGCGCCGCCGAGCCCGCCACAGACGGCGCTGCAGAACTACATGGCGGTCGGCGCCGGGACGATCTGCAACGACGCCGCGTGGCCCAGGTCGGCAGCCGTGTACGAGAAGGGCGTCGCCGAGAGCCGGGCGAAGTACCCGCTCACCGCGGGCATGCCGCGCAACGCCCTGCCGTGCACCGCGTGGCCGTGGCAGCCGCGTGAGGCGCCGCTGCGGGTGACGGACCGCGGGCCGTCGAACGTCCTGATGATCCAGAACGAACGGGACGTGGCCACACCGCTGAGCGGTGCCCTGAAGCTGCGGGAGGCCTACGGCCGGCGGGCCGTCATGGTGGTCAACGACTCCACCGGCCATGACGCCTACCTGAACAACGGCAACGCGTGCGGCGACGCCGCCGTCTCCCGCTTCCTGGCGACCGGCGAGCGGCCGGCCCGGGACACGTACTGCGAGTAGGTCAGCGTTCGGTCAGGGGTGCCGGGGACTCCTGTACCGCCCAGCCGTTGCCGTCCGGGTCCTGGAAGAAGAGGAAGGAGGTCCAGCTCTCCTCGCCCCGGCCCTCCGCCCAGCCGGACGCGCCCACATGCGTCACCGGGCTCACGTCGATCCCGCGCTCCACCAGCTCCGCCCTCGCCGCCTCGATGTCCGTGACGCACAGCTGAAGCCCCTGGAGGGAACCGGGCGCCATCCGGGACCGGCCCGGCGCGCCCGGCGTGCCGGACTCCAGCACGATGGAGCAGCGGGAACCGGGCGGGGTGAGCTGGACGAAGCGGGCGCCGTTGTAGAACGGCGCGTCGATGTCGACGCGGAAACCGCACCTGTCCTTGTAGAAGCTCTTGGCCCGGTCCAGGTCGGTGACCGGCACACCGATCAGCTCAAGGGTCCAGTCCATGCACGCACCTCCTCAGCCATGGTCACCCCGGCGGCCGGTCCCCGCCCGCCGGCCGTACTGGCGGGCCAGCGCGTGGAACGCCTCCTTCGGTTCCCAGTGCCAGCCCGAGGACGGGTCGTCGGGGCGGTCCTTGATGGCCTTGGTGATGCCGTAGCTCGCCAGGTCGAGGTCGTAGCGCGGGTTGTCGGCGCGGTGCGGTGCGTCCGCGGTGACGAACTCGAAGGCCATCGCCGCGTACAGCCCCATCGACTCGAAGACCTCCAGCAGATCGACCAGGTAGGCGGCCTGGGTGCGCTCGCTGCGCACCAGGTCGCCCTTGATCTCGTTGGGCTCCTTCGTGTAGTCGACGATGTCCCAGCCCATGCCGCCCGCCTCGGGCGCCCCGACGTACGCGCACGTGCCGAACTCGGTGATGGCCAGGGGCTTGCCCCAGCGCAGATGGCGGCGCAACTCCCGGACGTAGTCGGCCGGTTGGGTGAAGAACGAGTAGTAGTCGATGCCGACGACGTCGAAGAGGTTCCAGTCGACCGGTTCGAACTCCTCGTCCTGCGCGGCGGCATAGCTGAGCCGGCCGTGGAAGACGGAGCGGCCGACGGCGGCGGCCTTCGCGGTGAAGCGGGCCAGGCGGCGCTGCATCCTCGCCATGTCGACATTGCCCTTTTGGAGGTTGTCGACGCGCTCCAGGACCGTCGCGCCGGGGACGATCCCCGGCACGAACAGCCAGAACTCGCAGCCCACACTGAAGTCGACGCTCGCGCCCTGCCGGCGCAGCCGCTCCGCGAACCGGCCGCACTCGGCGATCGAGTCCAGGATCTCCCGCTCCGGCACATCGCCGAGAGTCGGCTGGAGCCAGACGTGCAGCCCGCGCTCGGCGGCCTCGGCGGCCGTGGCGGTGAGGCGCTCGACGCCGTCGCCGGTGACGTCGATGGTGTCGGCGTGCAGGTCGTCGCGGATCGCCCGGACGTCCCTGCGCATCCGGGCGGCGCTCCACGCGGTGCCGGGTGTCTCGCCGGCGCCGACGGTGTAGACGACGCCCCGGTGCTTCAGCCCCCGGTGCCCGTGCCCTCGCCCGGTCGCCGCGGCCCGCCCGGCGGGCAGTGCTGCTCCCGCCAGTCCGACGGCCGCCGCCCCCGCCAGAAACCGTGCCCTGCTGATCCCCTTGGTGTTCTCCATACGGCCACTGTGGCGAGCGCGGGCCGGGCGCGCCGTCGGCCGATGGTCTACGGCGCCGCAACCAAGGGATGACGGGCGGCGTCGATCAATGAAGAGATCGTCGACGACCCACGAGCGAAGGAGAGCAAGATCCGAGTCTCCGCCAAGTCCCCGATGACCCGACGCACCCTCCTCACGGCCGGCACCACCGCCACCGCGGCAGCCCTCCTCCCGAGCACCCCGGCCCACGCCACCGGCGGCACCGACGTGACCGGCCGCCTGCGCGCGCTGGAGCGGCAACACGGCGCCCGCCTGGGCGTGTTCGGGCACAACGTGGCCACCAGGCGGACCGTCCGGCACCGCGCCGACGAGCTCTTCCCGATGTGCTCGGTGTTCAAGACCCTGTCGTCCGCGGCCGTCGTGCGCGACCTCGACCGCGACGGCGAGTTCCTGCGCCACCGCATCCACTACACGGAGGCCGACCTGCCGAAGGAGGGCTCCGACAAAACCAGGGAGAACCTCGCCACGGGGATGACGGTCGCCGAACTGTGCGAGGTCGCCATCACCTACAGCGACAACGGCGCCGCCAACCTCCTGCTGCGCGAACTGGGCGGCCCCACCGCCGTCACCCGCTTCGCCCGCTCCCTCGGCGACCCGGTGACGCGCCTCGACCGCTGGGAGCCGGAGCTGAACTCGGCCGAGCCGTGGCGGGTCACGGACACCACGAGCCCGCGCGCGATCGGCCGCACCTACGCCCGTCTGGTCCTCGGCGACGACGCCCTGAACCGCGCCGACCGCGAGCTCCTCACGCACTGGCTGCTGAGCAACACGACCAGCGGCAAACGCTTCCGCGCGGGCCTGCCCCCGACCTGGACGATCGCCGACAAGACGGGTTCGGGTTCCTACGGCACCACCAACAACGTCGGCCTCGCCTGGACCCCCGAGGGCACCCCCCTCGTCCTCGCCGTCCTGTCCACGAAGCCCGACCGGGACGCGGAGTGGGACGACGCCCTGGTCGCCGAGTCGGCCAGGCTGCTGGCTCAGGCGCTCACCTGAGTCGTCGCACTGGTGCGGGTGACAAGCCGGGGGCGCCGTCCCGGGGACGGCGCCCCCGGGACGTCACGATGCCTGCGGCTGCGCCGAGCTGCCGACCGGCGCCTTGCCGGCGACCGCCGCCGCCCGGCCGAACGGCACTTCCCGGTTCCGCAGCGGCCTGGTCACCTGTTTCGCCACGCACGACGGAATCCCCGCCGTAGCGTCCGCCGCCTGCCGCCGGTAGGCGCTGGGCGTCATGCCGACCAGCTCCGTGAAGCGCGTGCTGAAGGTGCCCAGCGACGAGCAGCCGACCTCGAAGCAGACCTCGGTGACACTGAGGTCGCCGCGGCGCAGCAGCGCCATCGCGCGCTCGATCCGCCGCGTCATCAGGTAGCCGTACGGCGACTCGCCATAGGCGAGCTTGAATTCTCGGCTGAGGTGCCCGGCCGACATGTGCACGCCGCGCGCGAGCGCCTCGACGTCCAGCGGCTGGGCGTACTCCCGGTCCATCCGGTCACGGACCCGGCGCAGCAGCGCGAGGTTCCGCAGCCGCTGTTCCTCGGACGTCGAGTTGGATCGCACACCCACATTCTCGCGGGCCAGGTCCCGGCCCGTCCAGAAGCACATCGCGGGTCAGCCGCCGACGTAGGCCGCGAGGTGCTCGCCCGTGAGGGTGGAGCCGTCGGCGACGAGGTCGGCGGGGGTGCCCTCGAAGACGATCCGGCCACCGTCGTGACCGGCGCCGGGGCCGAGGTCGATGATCCAGTCGGCGTGGGCCATGACGGCCTGGTGGTGCTCGATCACGATGACGGACTTGCCGGAGTCGACGAGCCGGTCGAGCAGGCCGAGGAGCTGCTGGACGTCGGCGAGGTGGAGGCCGGTGGTCGGCTCGTCGAGGACGTAGACGCCGCCCTTGTCCCCCATGTGCGTGGCCAGCTTCAGCCGCTGCCGCTCACCGCCGGACAGCGTGGTCAGCGGCTGGCCGAGGGTGAGGTAGCCGAGGCCGACGTCCGCCATCCGCTCGACGATCTTGTGCGCGGCGGGGATCCGCGCCTCGCCCGCGCGGAAGAACTCCTCGGCGTCGGTCACCGACATCGCCAGCACCTCACTGATGTCGCGGCCGCCGAGGTGGTACTCCAGCACCGAGGCGTCGAACCGCTTGCCCTCGCAGTCCTCGCAGGTGGTGGCGACGCTCTGCATGATCGCCAGGTCGGTGTAGATGACACCGGCGCCGTTGCAGGTGGGGCAGGCGCCCTCGGAGTTGGCGCTGAACAGGGCCGGCTTCACACCGTTGGCCTTGGCGAAGGCCTTGCGGATCGGGTCGGCCACTCCGGTGTACGTCGCCGGGTTGCTGCGCCTGGAGCCGCGGATCGGGGTCTGGTCGACCGACACCACGCCCTCGTCGGAGGGGATCGAGCCGTGCACGAGAGAGCTCTTGCCGGAGCCGGCGACGCCGGTGACGACGGTCAGCACGCCGAGCGGGATGTCGACGTCGACGTCCTGGAGGTTGTTCGCGCCGGCGCCGCGGATCGGGAGCGTGCCGGTGGGCTTGCGGACCGTGTCCTTCAGGGTGGCCCGGTCGTCGAGATGCCGCCCGGTGACGGTGTCGCTCTTGCGCAGCCCCTCCAGCGTGCCCTCGAAGCACACGGTGCCGCCCGCCGTACCGGCGCCGGGGCCGAGGTCGACGACGTGGTCGGCGATGGCGATGGTCTCCGGCTTGTGCTCGACGACCAGCACGGTGTTGCCCTTGTCCCGCAGGCGCAGGAGCAGGTTGTTCATGCGCTGGATGTCGTGCGGGTGCAGGCCGATCGTCGGCTCGTCGAAGACGTACGTGACGTCGGTGAGCGAGGAGCCGAGGTGACGGATCATCTTGGTGCGCTGCGCCTCGCCGCCGGAGAGGGTGCCGGAGGCGCGGTCGAGCGAGAGGTAGCCGAGGCCGATCTCCACGAACGAGTCCAGGGTGTGCCGGAGCTTGGCGAGCAACGGCGCCACCGACGGCTCCTTGAGCCCGCGGGCCCATTCGGCCAGGTCACGGATCTCCATGGCACAGGCGTCGGCGATGTTGATCTTGCCGATCTTCGAGGAGCGGGCCAGCTCGCTGAGGCGGGTGCCGTCGCAGTCGGGGCACCGGGCGAAGGTGACCGCCCGGTCCACGAAGGCCCGGATGTGCGGCTGCATCGACTCGCGGTCCTTGGACAGGAAGGTCTTCTGGAGCTTCGGGATCAGTCCTTCATAGGTGAGGTTGACCCCGTTGATCTTGACCTTGGTCGGCTCGCGGTAGAGGAAGTCGTGCCGCTCCTTCTTGGTGTACTTCCGGATCGGCTTCTCCTTGTCGAAGAACCCCGACTCGGCGATGACCCGGACCACCCAGCCGTCCCCGGTGTAGGTGGGGATGGTGAACGGGTCCTCGGAGAGCGACTTCGAGTCGTCGAACAGCTGCGTGAGGTCGATGTCGGAGACCGTGCCCCGGCCCTCGCAGTGCGTGCACATGCCGCCCGTGCGGCTGAAGCTGACCTTCTCGGTCTTCGTCTTGTCGGCACCCCGGTCGATCGTGAACCCGCCGCTCGCGGAGACCGAGGCGACGTTGAAGGAGTACGCGGCGGGCGGGCCGATGTGCGGCTTGCCGAGCCGGCTGAAGAGGATGCGCAGCATCGCGTTGGCGTCGGTGGCGGTGCCGACGGTGGAGCGGGGGTCGGAGCCCATGCGCTGCTGGTCGACGGTGATCGCGGTGGTCAGCCCGTCGAGGACGTCGACCTCGGGCCTCGCGTTGTTGGGCATGAAGCCCTGCAGGAACGCGCTGTAGGTCTCGTTGATCAGCCGCTGCGACTCGGCGGCGATCGTGTCGAACACCAGCGAGCTCTTGCCCGAGCCGGAGACACCGGTGAACACCGTCAGGCGGCGCTTCGGAATCTCGATGCTGACGTCCTTGAGGTTGTTCTCGCGCGCGCCGTGCACGCGGATCAGGTCGTGGCTGTCGGCAACGTGCGGCTCGGTCATCGTGAAGTCTCCATCTGCAACTCGGTCGGGAACGCGGCCGGCAACGGCGGGGGTGGTGGCGGGGCCGGGCTGGGTCTCAGCCCCGCTCCTGGATACGGATCAGGTTGCCCGCCGGGTCGCGGAACGCGCAGTCGCGGATGCCGTACGGCTGGTCGGTCGGCTCCTGGACGACCTCGGCGCCGCTGGCCTGCACCTTCTCGAAAGTGTCGTCGACGTTCGAGGTGGCGAGCAGGATCCAGCCGTAGGTGCCTTTGGCCATCATCTCGGCGATGACACGGCGCTCGTCCTCGGTGATGCCGGGGTCGGCGGTGGGGGGCGCGAGGAGGATGGACGTACCGGGCTGGCCGGCGGGGCCGACCGTGATCCAGCGCATCTTGTCCTGACCGACATCGGTACGGACCTCGAAACCGAGCGCGTCGCGGTAGAAGGCGAGGGAGGCCTCGGGGTCGTCGTGCGGGAGAAAACTGGCGTGAATGCTGATGTCCATGGCGGTCACGCTAGCGGCGCGCAGGTGCGGGCGCTTCTCGATTCCTGACCGGTCAGGATGATTCTCAGCGCACCCGGCAAATCCAGCCCGTCCGGCGTTTGAGGACGAGGCCGTTCAGGCCGTAGGGGGGTCTGGGGGCGCAGCCCCCAGGGACGGCAAGGGCAGGGGCGGCGGGGGCGGGAAAAGCCCCTGCCCCGCCCGCGCCGCGATCCCCCGGAAATGCACCGCCATCGCCCGCTGCGCCCCCTCCACATCACGGGCCCGCAGCGCCGTCACGATGTCCCGGTGCCGGCCGGCCGTGACGTCGGGTGAGGGGTCGTCGGTGTGGCCGCGGGCGCCGGACACCCGCCGGAAGACCGTCCAGAACGCGGCAAGCAGCTGCGGCACCAGGTCATTGCCGAGCGACGCGTACAACAGCTCGTGGAACTCGCGGTCCAGGTCGGGAAAGGCGCGCCCCGCCCGCCCGGCCACCTCCATCCGCGCCACGACCGCCTCCAGCCGGTCCAGCTCGGCCTCCGTCACCGTCGCCGCCACCCGCCGGATCAGCCCCTCCTCCAGCACCTCCCGCACCTGAAGGATCTCCGCCAGCGCCCCCGGGTCGTCGTGGTCGTGCCGGGCGAGCGTGCGAAACGTCAGACCGTCGATCAGCGGAGTGAGCGAGGCCTGGCCGACATACGTCCCGTAGCCGTGCCGGATCTCCACGATGTCGAGGGCCTGGAGCGCCTTGAGCGCCTCACGGACGGAGTTGCGGCTGACGCCGAGGTCCTCCATCAGCTCGGCCTCCGTGGGCAGCAGCGCGCCCGCCTGGAGCCTGCGGTCGATGATCAGCTGCATGACCTGCCGCTGGATCCGGCTGTTCCTGGACTCCTCGGACGTACGGCTGTTCCTGGGCTGCCCGGGCATGCGGCGCATCGTACGCGCACCCGGACGTCCCACGTCCCATGTCTGCCCGAACCGCCTCTGACGGGGGGTCAACTCGCGCCATTTCACAGCGCCATTGGTCCGACCTGTGGCAGATGCGCCATTCGTGTGAGATCCCTTGACCGCCCCCAGCACCCCACCTATGGTCGCGCTGACCGTCAGGACGTAGGACGTCGTATCTCCTCACACAACCCACCGCTGGAGGACCCGTGCGCGACGTGACCCACGACGTGCCGGCGCTGCACCGCCGGTCGTTCCTGAAGTACACCGGTGCGCTGAGCGCGGCCGCCGCCGTCTCCGCGTCGCTGTCGGCCTGTTCGTCGGGGCCCCAGTCCACGAACGAGACCGGCGGGGGCGGTGGCAGGAACCGGACGCTGACGGCGGTCATCGGCTACGGCAACGACGGCAGCTGGGACCCGACCCAGACCGCGTCCGCCTTCTGCATGGCCGCCAACAACCACATCTACGAGGGGCTGCTGGACACCGACCCGATCTCGCGGGAGCCGTACGCCGCGCTCGCGACCCAGGTGCCGGCCGACCCGAACGCCACGACCTGGAAGTTCACCCTGCGCGCGGGCGCGAAGTTCCACGACGGCAAGCCGGTCACGGCCGACGACGTCGTCTTCGTCTTCGACCGGATCCTCGACCCGAAGACCCAGACCCTCGCCAAGGGCTTCTTCGCGAGCTGGCTGAAGGAAGTCCGCAAGATCGACGCGCAGAACGTCGAGCTGGTCCTCAAGTTCCCCTTCCCGGACGGGATTTCACGGCTGACCCTGGCCAAGATCATGCCGAAGCACGTCTTCTCCCAGCCGGGCGGCTGGGAGGACGCCATCGCGGGCAAGGCGATCGGCTCGGGGCCGTACCGGCAGACCGCGCACCACCCGAAGTCCAACACCACCTTCGAGGCGTATCCCGACTACAACGGCCCGCGCAAGGCCGCCTTCAAGAAGATGAACTGGCTGACGATCGTGGACGCGGCGCCGCGCGTGGCCAGGATCTCCGGCGCCAGTGCCGGTGCGCAGATCGCCGACAACATCCCGTACGCCAACATCGGGCAGTTGGAGGGCGGCGGGCTGACGGTGGCGGGCGGCGCCGGGATGAACAACCTCTTCCTGATGTTCAACACCAAGCACAAGCCCTTCGACGACGTACGCGTCCGCCAGGCGCTGCACTACGCCATCGACACCGGGAAGATGATCGAGGTCGCCCTCAAGGGGCACGGGAAGCCGGCGTCGTCCTTCCTCAACGAGGCCAACCCCAGCTACCGGCGCGCGAAGAGCGTCTACGACTACGACCCCGACAAGGCGAAGGCGCTGCTGAAGGAGGCCGGGGTCAGCGGGCTGAAGATCGAGATCCTGGCCGTCAACGTGAGCTGGATCGTGGACTGCCTGCCGACCATCAAGGCGTCCTGGGACGCGATCGGCGTCAAGACCACCCTCTCCCCGCAGGAGACGACGGCCGTCTTCACCAAGATGGACCAGAAGCAGGACTACCAGGTGGTCGCCGCAGCCTCGAACCCCAACCAGTTCGGCCTCGACGCCGACCTGATCATGCACTACAACTACGGCCCCGAGAACCTGTGGATGCAGTACACGCGGTGGGCCGACAACTCGATCGCCAAGGCGCTCTTCAAGGACATGGACCGGGCGACCCGGGAGCCGGACGCCGAGAAGAAGAAGACGATCGTGCAGGACTACATCGACGTCGTCGCCGAGCAGGCCGTGCTCTACCCGGTCGTCCACAACGAGCTGATGACGGCCTGGAACCCCGAGCAGCTCACCGGGATAAGGGCACAGCCGTACCCCGGCATCAACCTCCTCCAGGCCAAGTGGGCCTAGGAGCCCTTCTGTGATCACCGTCGTAAGGATCCTGGCCCGCCGCGTCGCGCTGCTCGTGCCGCTGATGCTGGGCATCGTGCTGTTCGTGTTCCTGGTGATGCGGTTCTCGGACGTCGACCCGGCGTCCGCGTTCTTCCAGGGCGCGAACCCCACCGCCCAGCAACTGCACGACTTCCGCGAGGAGAACGGCCTGCTCGATCCCCTCCCCGTCCGCTACGTCGCCTTCATCGGCGACCTGCTCCACGGCGACATGGGCATCAGCGCCCTGACCCGCGCGCCGGTCGTCGACCAGGTCATGACCGCGCTGCCGCTGACCCTCCAGCTCACCTTCCTGGGCCTCGGCATCGCGGTCGTCCTGTCCCTGGTCGGCGGCGTGACGGCCGCCATCTACCGCGACCGTCTCCCCGACCAGATCATCCGGGTCGTCTCCCTCACCGGTGTGGCCGCCCCCGGCTTCTGGCTGGCGCTGCTGATGATCCAGTACCTGGCCGTCGACCTCGGCTGGTTCCCGACCGGCGGCTACATCAACCCGGCGGACTCCTTCACGGGCTGGCTCAAGACCATGACCCTCCCGGCTCTCGCCCTCTCGCTGCCGGTGGCGGCGCAGCTGACGCGGATCGTGCGGACGTCGGTGGTGGAGGAGCTGGACAAGGACTACGTCCGCACGGCGATCGGCAGCGGGCTGCCGCCGCGGGTGGTCGTGGGCCGGAACGTGCTCCGCAACGCGCTCATCAATCCGCTGACCGTCCTCGGTCTGCGCGTCGGCTATCTGCTGGGCGGTGCGGTCGTCATCGAGACGATCTTCTCCCTCCCCGGCATGGGGAAGCTGATGATCGACGCCGTGAAGAACGGTGACCCGGCCGTCGTCCAGGGCGTCGTCCTCACCACGGCGACCGGCTTCGTGGTCGTCAACCTCGTCATCGACATCCTGTACCTGCTGGTCAACCCGCGCCTGCGGGAGGCGACATGACGTTCAACCGCAAGCGTCTCGCCGAGGCGCTGTCCCAGCCCGGCATCCGGCTGCGCGGCTGGCGCAAGCTGCCGCTGCTGTCGAAGGTCGCCGTCTGCTTCCTGGCGATCGTGGTCCTCACCGCCCTGCTCGCCCCGGTCCTCGCCCCGCACGACCCGCTCGACCAGCAGCCGCCGATCGACGGCACCGGGCATCCGTCCGCCGAGCACTGGATGGGCCAGGACAGCCTCGGCCGGGACATCCTCAGCCGGCTGATGTACGGCGCCCGCTGGTCGCTCGCGATCGGGCTCGGCGCGACCGGGCTGGCGCTCGTCGTGGGTGCCCTGATCGGCGCGATCGCGGCCACCTCCCGCAAGGCGGTCGACGAGACGCTGATGCGCTGCCTGGACGTGGTGATGGCGTTCCCGGGCATCGCGCTGGCCGCCGTGCTCGTCGCGGTCTTCGGCGGCGGGATCACCGTCCTGATCTGCGCGATCGCGTTCCTGTTCACACCGCCGGTGGCCCGCGTCGTCCGGGCGAACGTCCTCGACCAGTACGGCGAGGACTATGTGACGGCGGAACGGGTCATCGGCGCCCGCACCCCGCACATCGTCATCAAGCACGTGGCGATCAACTGCGCCGCCCCGGTGCTGGTGTTCTGCACGGTCCAGGTGGCGGAGGCGATCGTCTTCGAGGCGTCGCTGTCCTTCATCGGGGCCGGCGTCCGTCCCCCCGACCCCTCCTGGGGCAGCGTCATCGCCGACGGCAAGAACATGGTGCTCACCGGCGGCTGGTGGGCGACCGTCTTCCCCGGCCTGCTGATGCTGGTGACGGTGCTGTCGCTGAACATCCTCTCCGAGGGCGTGTCGGACGCCTGGGCGGCGCCCACGGCCCGCGAGGTCGACGTACGCAAGCACGACGACCGCCTCGAGGCACCGGAGCCGGGCAGCGGTGAGGTGCTGCAGCTGCCGGGGCTGACGGAGGCGGCGGCGCGGCTGCGGGCACGGGCACGGCCGTTGCCCCAGGGGCAGCTGCCGGTGCTCGCGGTGGAGCACCTGGCGATCGGGTTCGAGGGCCGGCACAGCGGCGTGGACATCGTCGACGGCATCAGCTTCGAGGTGCAGCCGGGTGAGGTGCTGGGGCTGGTCGGCGAGTCGGGCTGCGGCAAGTCGCTCACCGCCCTCGCGGTGATGGGCCTGGAGCCGAAGGGCGCCCGGGTGCGCGGCCATGTCCGTTTCAACCAGCGGCAGTTGGTGGGCGAGCCGATGCGGGTGCGCCGCAAGCTGCTGGGCCACGAGATGGCGATGATCTACCAGGACGCCCTGTCCTCCCTGAACCCGGCGATGACGATCCGCTCCCAGCTCAAGCAGGTCGTACGCCGCGGAGGCCACCGCAGTCCCCACGAACTCCTGGGGCTGGTCGGCCTCGACCCCGACCGCACCCTGCGCAGCTACCCGCACGAACTCTCCGGCGGCCAGCGCCAGCGCGTCCTGATCGCCATGGCCCTGTCCCGCGACCCCAAGCTGATCGTCGCCGACGAGCCGACGACCGCCCTGGACGTCACCGTGCAGGCGCAGATCATAGAGCTGCTGCTGAGGCTGCGAGAGGAACTGGGCTTCGCCCTGATCCTCGTCTCGCACGACCTCGCGCTGATCGCGGACGTCACCGACCGGGTGGTCGTGATGTACGGCGGCCAGATCGTCGAGACCGGCGTGACCGCCGACCTGGTGGAGGCGCCGGCGCATCACTACACGCGGGGCCTGCTCGGCAGCGTGCTGTCGCTCGAGTCGGCACAGGAGCGGATGACGCAGATCAAGGGCGTCGTCCCCTCCCCCGCCGACTTCCCGGCGGGCTGCCGTTTCGCGGACCGCTGCCCGCTGGCGAGCGAGGTGTGCCGGACGACGCCGCCCGACCTGGTCGGGACGGCCACGCACACGGCGGCCTGCCATCACCCGGCGATCGTGCTGGCGCCGACAGACCGCTCGGAAAGCGGGGTCGTGCAGTGAACGCGCTGGTGGAGCTCTCGGACGCGCACGTCGTGCACAGGGCCCGCAGCGGCGGGCTGTTCACCCGGGACAAGGTGTACGCCCTGACCGGCGCCGATCTCGTCATCGCGCCCGGCGAGACGGTGGGCGTGGTCGGCGAGTCGGGGTGCGGCAAGTCGACGCTGGCGAAGGTCCTGGTGGGAGTGCAGCGCCCGACGTCGGGCACGGTGGCCCTGCGGGGACGCGACCTGTGGACGATGTCGCCGGCCGAGCGCAGGACGGCGGTGGGCGCCGGCATCGGGATGATCTTCCAGGACCCGTCGACGGCACTGAACAGGCGCCTGACGGTCCGGCAGATACTGCGGGACCCGATGGACGTGCACGACCGGGGCACGAGGAGCGAGCGCGAGGACCGGGTCAGGGAGCTGATGTCCTTGGTCGGCCTCCCGCGCGCCCTGACGGACGCCCTTCCCGGCCAGCTCTCCGGCGGCCAGCGCCAACGCGTGGCCATCGCCCGCGCACTGGCCCTGGACCCCGACCTGGTGGTGGCGGACGAGCCGACGAGCGCGCTGGACGTCTCGGTGCGGGCCCAGATCCTGAACCTCCTCCTCGACCTGAAGGAGCGGCTGGGCCTCGCCCTGGTCTTCGTCTCGCACGACATCCAGACGGTACGCCGGATGAGCGACCGCGTGATCACGATGTACCTGGGCCGGATCGTGGAGGAGGCCCGCGCGACCGGGGTCACCGACGGCTCCCGGCACCCGTACACCCGCGCCCTCTTCTCCGCGACCCCCGGCCTGCTCGACCCCATCGACCCGATCCCTCTGGTCGGCCCGGTCCCCTCCGCGACACGGCCGCCGAGCGGGTGCCCCTTCCGGACGCGATGCTGGAAGGCGGACGAGGTGTGCGCCGAGGCGATGCCGGACTTCTCGGCCGCGTCAACGCCCGAGCACCGTTACAGGTGCCACCATCCGGTGGAGGAGGGCGAGGCCACGCGCGACCTCGTACGACAGAGCCACAGTTCCAGGGAGCCTTGATCATGATCCCCACCCCGCTCACCGGTGTCATCCCGCCCGTCTGCACGCCCCTGACACCGGACCGCGAGGTGGACGTCCCGTCCCTGCTCAGGCTGGTCGACCACCTGGTGGAGGCCGGGGTGCACGGCCTGTTCGTGCTCGGCTCGACGTCGGAGGTGGCGTATCTGACGGACGGGCAGCGCCGGGTGGTGGTGGAGGCGGTGGCCGGGCACGTCGGGGGCCGGCTCCCGGTGCTGGCCGGAGTGATCGACATGACCACGCCGAGGGTGCTGGATCACGTACGCGAGGTCACTCGGGCGGGTGCGGACGCGGTGGTCGCCACGGCGCCCTTCTACGCCCGGACCCACCCCGCCGAGATCGCCCGCCACTACCGCCTGATCGCGGCCGCGTGCCCCGTCCCGGTGGTGGCGTACGACCTCCCGGCCGCCGTCCACGTCAAACTCCCCGCCGAGGTGATCCTCGACCTGGCCGCCGAGGGCGCCCTGGCCGGCCTCAAGGACTCCAGCGGCGACCTCGCCACCTTCCGCGAGGTCGTCATCGGCGCCCGCACCCGGTCCGACATCACCGGCTTCAGCGTCCTGACCGGCTCCGAACTCATCGCCGACGCCGCGCTTGCGGTGGGGGCGGACGGGGCGGTGCCGGGGCTCGCGAACGTCGACCCGCGGGGGTACGTGCGGCTCTTCGAGCTGTGCCGGGCCGGGGACCGGGAGTCGGCCCGGGCCGAGCAGGAGCGGTTGTGCGGGCTGTTCGGGATGGTGACGGTCGGGGATCCCGGGCGGATGGGGGGCAGTTCGTCGGCGTTGGGGGCCTTCAAGGCGGCGCTGCAGCTGCGGGGGGTCATCGACTGCGCGGCCACGGCGGAGCCGCAGGTGGCGTTGTCGACGGAGGAGGTTGAGCGGGTGGGGAAGTTCTTGGCGGGGGCGGGGTTGCTTTAGGGGGATTTTCGCCCCCGCCGCCCCTACCCGCCCCGTCCCTGGGGGCTGCCGCCCCCAGCTTCGGCCTGAACGGCCTCGTCCTCAAACTCCCCCAGAGGGGGCACCACCGGACGGGCTGAAATGCCTGGACCGGCGCCGGAACCTACTCCAGGTCAGCCGTCGGCAACCTGCGGAACTCGATCGTCTCGTACGTCCCCGCCACCCCCGTCTCGTACAGAATCCCAACCACCCGCCGCCCCAACGGCACCAGATCCGAGTACGCCGCCCGCCGCTGAGACAGCGTCAGCGCCTTCGTGAAGGTCGCCCCACCATCCGTACTCCGCCACACAGCCATCGATTGGCGCACGGTGGGCACGGAGGGGCCGGAGAACAGCAACGCACCGCGAGAACCCGCGAGTTGGAGGACACTTCCCTCCACTACCGGCACCTCGTTCAACGCCGGCTGAACCGTGTACGGCCGGTCCAGCGTCTCACCGCCGTCACTGGAGTGACTGTCGAGCCGGTTCCCCGCACTCGTGCCGTTCTGGTCCCGGGAGTTGAAGTACAGCCTGCCGTCGGGGAGTTCGGCCGCGGTGGACTCGTTCGCGTTGCTGAAACCGTCGTACGAGTCGTCGACGAAACCCATCCGCCAGGAACGCCCGCCGTCGTCGCTGTAGATGGCGTGGGCGCCGTAGTACTTGGACTCCTGCCCGGTGTCCCCGGACCCCGGCGCCGGCGCAGCCGAGTGGTTCGACGCGACGACCAGCCGCCCCGCATGCGGACCGCGCCGCAGCGCGATGGCGTGTCCGGGCCCGGTGGCGTACCAGCGCCAGTTCGACGGCTTCACCTGGCCCGTGATGTCCCGCGGGGACGAGAAGTGGCGGCCGTCGTCCGCGCTCCGCTGGACGAACACCCGCCGGCTCTGCTCCGGCGTAGCCTCGCCCCGCATGATCTGCGCCTCCGTCACGTCCCCGCTGTTGTAGGAGGTGACCAGCACGACCGCGCCGGTGCGCGGGTCCACCACGGGGGCCGGGTTGCCCCGGGTGTCCCCGTCCCCCGAGGCGACCACGGCCTGCGGACCCCAGGTGCAGCCGCCGTCGAGGGAGCGTCTGAGGACGACATCGATGTCGCCGGTGTCGCCCGCCCCGTCGTGCCGGCCCTCGGCGAAGGCCAGGACCGTGCCGCGCGGGGTCGTGATCGTCGCCGGGATGCGGTAGGTGTCGTAGCCGCCCTCGCCCGAGACGTACGGCACGGAGGACGTGCAGCCGGCTTCCCCCGCCGAGGCGTTGCCGGTCGCGACCAGAGGGGTGGTCAGGAGTACTGCGGTGACTAGGTATGTACGACTGAGTGAGCGCCTCAGGATGGTCATCGAGCTCCCTTGACGGAGGGTCAGACATTGCCCTGTCCGTCACAGGATCCCCGGTGTCACCATCCCTGACTCATAGGCCACGATGACCAACTGCGCCCGGTCGCGGGCGCCCAGCTTCCCCATGATGCGGCTGACGTGTGTCTTCGCCGTCAGCGGGCTGAGCCCCAATGCTTCCGCGATTTCCGTGTTGTTGAGCCCGCGGGCGACCAGCGTCAGCACTTCGCGTTCACGTTCGGACAGGCAATCGGGTCCGCCGGCGGTGGGCGCGGAAGGGCTGCGCAGGAACCGCTCGATCAGCCGTGCGGTCGGCCCCGGTGACAGGAGCGCCTCGCCCGCGGCCACCGTGCGGATGGCGTCGAGGAGTTCGGCCGGGCGGGTGTCCTTGACGAGGAATCCCGAGGCGCCGGCGCGCAGCGCGTCCACGATGTTCTCGTCGGTGTCGTAGGTGGTGAGGACCAGCACCCGCACCCCGGCCAGGTCCTCGTCGGCCGCGATCAGGCGGGTCGCCTCGATGCCGTCGAGGTCGGGCATGCGGATGTCCATCACGACGAGGTCGGCGCGGGTGCCACGGGCCAGTTCCGCGGCCTCCCGGCCGGTGGCCGCCTGGCCGACGACCTCCATGTCGGGGGCCGACTCGACCAGCATGGCGAACGCCTCCCGCACGAGCGTCTGGTCGTCCGCGAGCAGGACGCGGATCATCTCTGTCCTCCCCCGTCGCTTCCGACAGGCAGTACGGCGCTCACCCGGAATCCCCCCTCGTCGCCCGGTCCGGCGTCGAGTGTGCCACCCACGCTGCGGGCCCGCTCCCGCATGCCGACGAGGCCGTAGCCGGGGACGGATGTGGTGGAGCCTGGGGCGGGGCGCCTCCCGTCGTCGGTCACCGACACGCGCAGGGCGCCCTGCTCCTCGTACAGCTCCACCCGTACGGCGGGCTCGGGCCCTGCGTGCCGTACGACGTTCGTCAGCGCTTCCTGCACGATCCGGTACGCGGCCGCCCCGACGGCGGGCGGCGCCTCCCGAACCCGCACCTCCGACGCCACCCGCGCACCGGCCAACCGCGCCGCCGCCACCAGGTCCGGCAGCCCGTCGATGCCGGGCAGCGGGCCGCGTGCCTCGCCCACCGCGCCCTGCTCGCGCAGGAGGTCCAGCGTCGTACGCAGCTCGCCGCGCGCCGTGCGGCAGGTCCCGGCGATGTCGTCGAGCGACTTGGCGATCGCCTCGCGGTTCAGCCGCTCGGGGTCGGCGGCCAGCACGTGCGCGGCCACCGATGTCTGCACGCCGATGAGCGTGATGCTGTGGGCGAGCAGGTCGTGCAGGTCGCGGGCGATGCGCAGGCGTTCCTCGGCTACCCGGCGGCGGGCCTCCTCCTCGCGGGTTCGTTCGGCACGCTCGGCGCGTTCGACGATGGCGGCGACGTACTGGCGGTAGTAGCGGACGTCGATGCCGCAGAACAGGAACGCGAAGACCCAGCCGGAGATCCGCAGGATCTCCACCGTCCCGTCGGGGTTGGTGAGGGCGTTGAGGATCAGTGTCACGCCGAGGGCGGCGGCGCCGCTGAGCAGCGTGCGACGTACCGTGCCGGTCGCCGCGACCGTGTACAGCACCACCATGGTCGCAAAGATGGGCGCGGCGTGGTTGTTCTCCAGGGCGTGGTACGGGGCGATGCAGACCATCACCGCCAGCAGGACCAGCAGCGGCCGGTGGCGCCGCCAGACCAGGGGCACGTGGGCGGCGAGCAGCAGGGTCCAGCCGAGCGCGTCGGGGCGCATTTCCTCGTGGCCGAGCAGGGCCATGGCGGTGGCGAGAACGGCCCAGGCCACGGCCAGCAGCGCGTCGTTGCGTGTGCGGTGCGGGGCGGTGAGGGGGGCGCGGTTGATCGCCGCCATGATCCGCTCGCCGGGGCGGGACCGCGCCGCCTTCGTGGTTGCCTGCACGGAGTTCATCTTCCGGGACGGGGGCGCCCCTCCGGGAGGGAGGGGCGCCGGTCGGTCAGGACACGGAGACGGCCACGGGCTCCGGTTCCTTCGGCGGGGCCGGCGGTCGGGGCCCCTCGGGTGCGCGGGAGAGGGGGCCCGGCCACCACATCCTGCGCCTCAGTGCCACGCTCGCGCTGGTGACCAGGTAGGTGCGGACCAGGAAGGTGTCCAGCAGCACGCCGACGGCGATGACGAAGCCCAGCTCGACGAGTGGGACGAGCGGCATGCTGGTGAGCACCGCGAAGGTGGCGGCGAGGACGAGCCCGGCGGAGGCGATGACGCCGCCCGTGGTGCGCAGCGCGGTGAGCGCGGCCGACGCCGGTTCGGCGCCGTTCAGGCACTCCTCGCGCATCCGGTGCATCAGGAAGATGCCGTAGTCGACGCCGAGGGCCACCAGGAACACGAAGGAGAGCAGTCCAAGCCCGGGGTCCGTGCCCTCGAAGCCGAGGAGCGGCTCGAAGACGAGCCCGCCGATGCCGAGCGCCGCGCCCCACACGGCGACCACGGCCGCCACCAGGATCAGCGGCGCGACGAGCGAGCGCAGCAGGGCGACGAGGATCAGCAGCACGGACAGCAGCACGATCGGTACGACGACCAGGCGGTCGCGGGCGTTGGTGTCCTTCAGGTCGATCTGCTCGGCGCTGGGCCCGCCGACGTAGGAGCCGTCGAGCTTGTCGCGCAGGGCCTCGATGGTGGCGGTCTCCCCGGCGGACTGGGGTGCCGCGGTGGCGAGGACGGAGATCTCCGTCCAGCCGTTTCCGGTACGGCCTTCCTGCGCGCTGTCGACGCCGTCGGTGCCGCGGATCGACGCGAGCGTCTCGGCGGCGCGGCCCTCCCGCGTGATGACGGTGATGGGCTGGGTGCCGCGCTCGGGGTAGGCCTCGGCGAGCGTCTCCATGGCGGCGACCGCGTCGGGCTTGCTGGTGAACGAGTCCTCCTGCTTGAGGTTGCCGGGCAGGTTCAGGGCGCCGAGCGCGAGCGCGCCGAGCAGGACCGCGCCGCCCGCGAGGACGGTCAGGGGCCGGCGTCCTGCGGAGCTGCCCATCGCCGTGAACAGGGACCGGCGGGCCTTGGGTGTGCTGCCGTAGCGGGGCACGAGCGGCCAGAACACGCGCCGGCCGAGCAGCACGAGGATCGCGGGCAGCAGGGTCAGCATCGCGGCCAGTGCGCACAGCACGCCGACGGTGCCGAGCGGGCCCATGCCCCTGCTGGAGTTGAGGTCGGCGGCGAGCAGGCACAGCAGTCCGGCGGCGACGGTGCCGGAGGAGGCGAGCACGGCGGGCCCGCAGCCCTTGAGCGCGGCGGCCATGGCGTCGTACGGCCGCTCGATCCGCCGTAGTTCTTCCCGGTACCGGGAGACGAGCAGCAGTGCGTAGTCGGTGCCCGCCCCGAACACCAGGATCGTCATGATCCCGGAGCTCTGGCCGGAAACGGACGTGCCGAACCCCTGGTTGAGGCCGTAGGCGACGCCCATCGACAGATAGTCGGCCATGCCCGCGACGGCGAGCGGGACGAGCCACAGGAACGGGCTGCGGTAGATGAGGATCAGCAGCAGCGCGACCACGGCGGCCGTGGTGTACAGCAGGGGTCCGTCGAGCGAGTCGTAGACCTCGTTCGCATCGGTGGCGAGCGCGCCCGTCCCGCCGACGTCGACGTTCAGCCCGTCGCTGTCCTGCGCGATGTCCCGCACTGAGTTGACCAGTGCGTCCCGGGCTTCCTCGTCCTGCCCCGGCTCGGTGCTGGCGATTGGGTACATCAGGGTGGTGCCGTCCTGGGACGGAATGCCTTCGGGTTTCCCGGTGAGCCGGTGGGCCCCCGCGATCCGCTCGATCTGTTCGGCGGCGGTCGCCCTGTCCCCCGCGCTCAGCCCGCCGTCCCGGTGATAGACGACGACCATCTCGGTGGCCTCGCCACCCGGCAGCCGGTCCTCGATCTTCGCCACCTGCGTGGAGTCGGCGCTCGCCGGCAGATAGTCGACGGCACGGTCCCGCTGCACATCCGCCAGCTTCGACGCGAACGGCGACGCCAGCGCCAGCACCGCGATCCACAGCCCGAGCACGAGCCAGGGAACGGCCCGCCGCCGTCGCGTACTACTCCTTGCGGCCCCCATGAGACGGGCCTCCCTCCGGGTCGAGTGTCTGGGTCGCTTCCAGACTCCCGGCGCGGGAGGGCCGATTCGTCGGGCGGGAGGGCGAGTTGGGGCCTACTGCCGGGGGCGGCGCGACGGCGCGATTACTCCCTGGGGAGTACGGCGGGACGCCATGCCTGAGTAGGCCGCGCCCGCCCACCGGACGCCGACAGCTGCCCGTCGCGGCGGACATCGCCCTGGCGGTCGGGCTGCTCGTCCCCGACGTCATCGGGGTGGTCGCGGCCTTCCTGCTGGGCATCGACGTCAGCGGCGACTGGATGCCGTTCGACCCGGGCGCGGACAACTCCGACGGTGACACGAGGAGCGCGGTGCCCGGGCCGACGTGGCCGTATCTGTGACGTACCGCTGATGGTGCGGGCCTACGACGGCGTCCGTGCCGCCGCGGCCAGCAGTCTCGTCACGTCCTCGGCGCAGATGGTGAGCGCGGAGCCGACCGTCGCGAGGACGTCTCGCTCGGCGGGGGTGTAGGGGCCGTCGGCCAGGGCGATGCGGGCGCCCTGGAGGAGGATCGATTCGCGGCCCGCGGGGGCGAGGTGCGGGGCGAGGGGGTCCAGGGCCTCGTGGAGCTCTATGGCCAGGCCGGCACCGCAGGGCTCGGAGAAGACCCGCCCGGTGTCCGCGGCCAGGGCCTCCACCAGCGCGTTGAGCTGCTCCTCCGTGCAGTCGTCGAAGCCGGCCGCCCGCACCGTGGCGGCGGCGGCCTCCAGGGATGGACGGGCGCAGGTGCCGCCGGCGGCAAGCACCGCGAGGGCGACGGTGTGGACCGCGTCGCGGAGCATCGCGGAGAAGCGGGTGGTGGTGGGGTGGTCGAGGGCGTCGGTGCCGAAGTGGCGTTGGCAGGCCGCGCACTCCACGACCGGCGCGGTCTCGCCGCGCGGCAGGACCGGCACGCCGAGCAGGGTGAAGCGGCGGTGCCCGGTCAGCCGCTGGTAATTGCGGTCACCCCCGCAGCCCGGGCAGAAGAACTCGCCGTCACCCACGGCCGACCATGCGGTGCGGGTCCCCAGGATGCGCGCAAGCCTGGCGGCACGGCCGTCTTGTCCCCGTCCTGGCAGCACGTCGCACCTCCGTAACCCCGCGGCAACATCGCCGCGCTTGCGTGATGTTAGCCACATCATGGAGGCGGAGTCAGCACCCCGGACGAGACCTTTCCGTGACCTGCACAGGTCAATGGCCGAAAACGGACGGGCCCCGCCCACCCGAAAAGGGTGAACGGGGCCTCTGAACGCCGGGCGCGACAACGCCCTCAAGGGGCGCGGGGAACTGCGCGACAAGCCACGACGGCGCGGCAGCCGATCGACAACCCCTCGCGGCATTTCCTACTGCGGCGCCCCCGCGGAGCGCCCCGCCCTGTTGACCGCGGAGACGACCGCCTTCAGCGACGCACGCGTGGTGTTCGCGTCGATCCCGATCCCCCACAGGACCTTGCCGTCGATCGCGCACTCGATGTACGACGCGGCCTGCGCCGACGCACCCTCGCTCATCGTGTGCTCCTGGTAGTCCAGCAGCCGTACGTCGATGCCGATGGACTGCAGGGCGTCGAAGAAGGCCGAGATCGGACCGTTGCCGGTACCGGACAGCACGGTGTCGACGCCGTCGACCGTCGCCTCCACCTTCAGCGTGTCCACGCCGTCCGTGTCCGTCGTCGACTGACCGTTCTTGACCTGGATCCGACCCCACGGGTTCTGCGGGTTCGGCAGGTACTCGTCCTGGAAGACCCCCCAGATGTCACCGCCGGTGACCTCGCCGCCCTCGGCGTCCGTCTTCGCCTGGATGAGCTTGGAGAACTCGATCTGCATCCGGCGCGGCAGGTCCAGCTTGTGGTCGTTCTTCAGGACGTACGCGATACCGCCCTTGCCGGACTGCGAGTTGACGCGGATGACGGCCTCGTAGGAGCGGCCGACGTCCTTCGGGTCGATCGGCAGGTAGGGCACGGCCCACTCGATGTCGTCGACGGTGACGCCCTTCGCGGCCGCGTCGGCCTCCATGGCGTCGAAGCCCTTCTTGATGGCGTCCTGGTGGGAGCCGGAGAAGGACGTGTAGACCAGGTCGCCCACGTACGGGTGGCGCGGGTGGACCTCCATCTGGTTGCAGTACTCCCACGTGCGACGGATCTCGTCGATGTCGGAGAAGTCGATCTGCGGGTCGACGCCCTGCGAGAACAGGTTCATGCCCAGGGTGACCAGGTCGACGTTGCCGGTGCGCTCGCCTTGCCCGAACAGGCAGCCCTCGATGCGGTCGGCGCCGGCCATCAGCGCCAGCTCGGCGGCGGCGACGGCCGTACCGCGGTCGTTGTGCGGGTGGACGGACAGACAGACGTACTCGCGGCGGGACAGGTTGCGGCCCATCCACTCGAAGCGGTCCGCGTGCGTGGACGGCGTCGAACGCTCCACCGTGGCGGGCAGGTTGAGGATGATCTCGCGGCCCGGACCGGGCTGGTAGACGTCCATCACCGCCTCACAGACCTCCAGCGCGAAGTCCAGCTCGGTGTCGGTGAAGATCTCGGGGCTGTACTGGTAGCCGAACTCCGTCTCCGGGCCCAGCAGCTTCTCCGCGTACTCGACGACCAGCCGTGTGCCGTCGACTGCGATCTGCTTGATGTCGTCCCTGGAGCCGCGGAACACCACCCGGCGGAAGACGGGGGCGGTGGCGTTGTACAGGTGGACGGTGGCCCGCTTGGCGCCCTTCAGCGACTCCACGGTCCGCTCGATCAGGTCCTCGCGGGCCTGGGTCAGTACGGAGATGGTGACGTCGTCGGGGATCGCCCCGGGGTCCTCGATGATCGACCGCACGAAGTCGAAGTCCGTCTGGCCCGACGCCGGGAAGCCGACCTCGATCTCCTTGTAGCCCATCTTGACCAGCTGGTCGAACATCCGGCGCTTGCGCTCGGGCGACATCGGGTCGATCAGGGCCTGGTTGCCGTCACGCAGATCGGTGGAGAGCCAGCGGGGGGCGGCGGTGACACGCTTCTGGGGCCAGGTGCGGTCCGGGATGTCGACCTGCTCGTAGCGGCCGTACTTGTGGATCGGCATGGAACTGGGCTGCTGGCGATTCGCCATGATGCTTCGGGCTCCTCAGGATGTCCGGAAGGACGGCCGACGACGCAACGCCAAGCTCCGCGGGGAGGGAGTCGACCTGGACTACAGGCCCTCGCCGCGGCAGCTAAGAAGAAGCAGCCCGAAACGCATGATGCGAAGCATGCTAGCCGAGCCGCTCCCCGTGCGGGGCGTCGTATCAGTATGCGGGACCCGGGGGGCGAATAGGACAAAACGTGCGCCATACCACTTCGTCACAGAGCGTGCCGCTCCCTATCCGCATATTTCACCAATCATGGTTGCGACTAGTGACAGCTCGCTAACGCAGTGCAATGGTGCCGGTCATGACGACCAACGGGGGCTTCGAGCCCGTCTTCTGCACCGTCGTACCACCTCACGTCCTGGACAAACTGGCCCGGAACGACGACCCCGCACTCTCCGGCCCGGCTCGCCGGACCCTGATGCGCGACAGCGAGCTGCGCGGCAGGCGCCGCGTCACGACCGAGTTCGCCCTGGCGGCCGCCCCGACGGAGAAGGCACCGTCGGACCAGCCGCTGCGCACCGTCTACGACGCCCAGCACCGCACGGCCCTGCCCGGCACCAAGGTCCGCGGTGAGGGTGCGGACCCCGGCCAGGACGCCACGGTCAACCGCGCCTACTCCGGACTCGGCGCCACGTTCGAGCTCTTCCTCAAGGCCTACGCCCGCCACTCGATCGACGGCGACGGCCTGCCCCTGGACGCCACCGTCCACTACGACGAGAACTACAACAACGCCTTCTGGAACGGCGAGCAGATGGTGTTCGGCGACGGGGACGGCGAGATCTTCCTCGACTTCACCATCCCGATCGACGTCATCGGCCACGAGCTCAGCCACGGCGTCACCCAGTACACGGCCAACCTGACCTACTACGGCCAGCCGGGCGCCCTGAACGAGTCCATGTCGGACGTCTTCGGCGCGCTGATCAAGCAGTACACGCTGGGCCAGACCGCCACCGAGGCCGACTGGCTGATCGGGGCGGGTCTGCTGGCGCCCAGTGTCTCGGGCAAGGCCCTGCGCTCCATGAAGGAGCCGGGCAGCGCGTACGACGACGACGTGCTCGGCAAGGACCCGCAGCCCGCGACGATGGACGACTACGTCCGCACCGGCCGCGACAACGGCGGCGTCCACATCAATTCCGGCATCCCCAATCACGCCTTCTACCTGGCCGCCACCGCGCTCGGCGGCAACGCCTGGGAGAAGGCGGGGCAGGTCTGGTACGACGTCCTGACCGGCGGCGAGCTGTCGGAGCGGGCCATGTTCACCGACTTCGCCAAGCTGACCGTCAAGGCCGCCCGCGAGCGGTTCGGCGAGGGCGGCGCGGAGCTCCAGGCCGTGTCGAAGGCGTGGGAGCAGGTCGGGGTGCGGATCCAGTAAGTCCGTACTAGACAGGGACCCATGCGGATTTTGGTACGGCGCACGGGTGGATTCGCGGGCATCGAGCGGCACGCCGAGGTGGACACCTCGGGGCGGCCCGACGCCCAGGAGTGGCACGCCCTGGCCGAGCGCGCGGTCGCGTCCGGCCGGGGCACGCCCCCCGTCGGGGTTCCGGACGGCTTCAGCTACCAGATCACCGTGGACGGCACGACGGTGTACTGCTCGGATCCCCGGCTCACGGACGAACAGCGCAAGCTGATCTCACGGGTACTGAAGGAGGGGGCGTGACCGGCACTCGCGGTGGGCCGTAACTGCTTGTTCACGCCCGCCCGTTGACTTCCGTTACCGCTGGTACGGATGATCCGGCGCATGGCGACTGATGCGCGCGGCGCGACGAACCCGATACCTCAGTTCCCGGCCGGATTCCTGTGGGGTGTCTCCACCTCGGCCCATCAGATCGAGGGCGCGGCGGACGAGCGCGAGCCCTCCGTGTGGGACACCTTCACGGCCGAGCCGGGCCGGGTGAAGGACGGTTCCACGGCTGCGGTGGCCTGCGACCACTACCACCGCTACCCCGAGGACGTCGCTCTGCTGGCCGAGCTGGGCGTCGACGCGTACCGCTTCTCGATCTCGTGGCCGCGGGTGAACGCGCCCAAGGGCCTCGACTTCTACGACCGCCTGGTGGACGAGCTGTGCGCGGCGGGCGTACGGCCGGTGCCGACGCTCTTCCACTGGGATCTGCCGGTCGCCCTGGACTGGCTGGAGCGGGACACCGCGGCCCGTTTCGCCGAGTACGTGTCCGTGGTCGCCGCGCGGCTCGGTGACCGCGTGCAGAAGTGGATCACCCTGAACGAGCCCGCCGAGCACACCCTGCTGGGCCACGCCCTCGGCACCCACGCCCCCGGCAGGCGGCTCCTCTTCGACGCGCTGCCCGTCGCCCACCACCAGCTGCTGGCCCACGGTCTCGCCGTACGGGCGCTGCGCGCGGCCGGCGCGAGCGACATCGGCGTCGCCAACTCGCACGGCCCGACCTGGCCGGCGTCGCAGGAGCAGGCGGACCTGGAGGCGGCGGGCTTCTACGACGTACTGCTCAACCGGCTGTTCGCCGACCCGCTGCTGCTGGGCGCCTACCCGGAAGGCATCGGGGAGCTGATGCCCGGGGACGTCGAGGGAGACCTGAAGGTCATCGCCGAGCCGCTCGACTTCTACGGCATCAACTACTACGCGCCGACCCGCGTGGGCGCCCCACAGGGCACCGAGATCGAGTTCGGCGGGATCAGCATGCCCGCGGAACTGCCCTTCTCCGTACGGGAGATCGAGGGCGTCGCGACGACGGACTTCGGCTGGCCGGTGGTGCCCGAGGGCCTCACCGAACTGCTCACCGGCTTCCGGGAGCGGTACGGCGACCGGCTGCCGCCCGTCGTCATCACCGAGAACGGCTGCAGTTACGAGGGCATCGACGACCAGGAGCGGATCGCCTACCTGGACGGCCACATCCGCGCGCTGCACCGGGCGGTGGAGGCGGGCGTGGACGTACGCGGGTACTTCGTCTGGTCGTTGCTCGACAACTTCGAGTGGGCCGAGGGGTACGCGCGGCGCTTCGGGCTGGTGCACACGGACTACGAGACGCTCACCAGGACTCCCAAGGCGTCCTACGGCTGGCTGCGGGACGTGCTCCGGGCCCAGAGGTGACGTCCACCCGGCCGTCGGGTGCCCTGGCCGAGCCCGTCGACCGGGTCGGCCGGGGCTGGACGGCGGCGCTGTCGCTGGCCAACGTCGCGATCTGGGTGGGCTGGTACGGCCCGTTGCAGCTCCTGCTGGCCCGGCAGGCGGAGGACTTCGCGCCCGGCACGGGGATGTCGAAGGAGACGCTGCTGGCCTGGGTGACCGGCGTGGGCGCGGTCGTGTCGCTGCTGGCGAACCCCTTCTTCGGGGCGCTGTCGGACCGCACCACGGCCCGCTGGGGCCGCCGTACGCCGTGGATCGTGGCCGGTGCGGCGGGCGGCGCGCTGTCGCTGCTGCTGCTCGCCGGGGCGGGCGGGCTGTGGGCGATGGCGGTCGGCTGGTGTCTGGTCCAGCTGACGCTGAACGCGTCCTTCGCCGCGGTGACGGCGGCGGTGCCGGACCGGGTGCCTCGGCTGCAACGGGGTGTGGTGGGCGGCTGGTTGGGGGCTGCGCAGATCCTCGGCGCGGTCGTCGGCACGGGGCTCGCGACGGCGGCGGGCGGGATCGCGGCGGGGTACGCGGCGTGCGCGGTGTTCGCGGTGGCGGGTGTGCTGCCGTACGTCCTGCGGTACCGGGATCTGAGGCTGGCGGCCACGGACCGGCCGACGTGGTCCTGGGGTTCGTTCGCGCGCGGCTTCTGGCTGAGCCCGCGCCGCCATCCCGACTTCGGCTGGGCCTGGCTGACCCGCTTCCTGATCAACCTCAGCAACGCGCTGGTGATCCTCTACCTCCTGTACTACCTGCGGGACCGCCTGCACCACGACGACCCCGAGCAGGGCGTCCTGATCCTCACCGCGGTGAACAGCGCGACCCTGGTGGCCACGGTCGTGGTGGGCGGCGCCTGGTCGGACCGGGTGGGTCGCCGCAAGCCGTTCGTGATGTGGTCCGGGGTGCTGATGGCGGCGGCGACGGGGCCTGCTGGCCGGCTGGCAGACCTGGCCGAGCGCGATCGTCGTGGCGGCGCTGCTGGGCCTGGGCCTCGGGGTGTTCATGTCGGTCGACTTCGCGCTGATGACGGACGTCCTGCCGAAGGCCCTCGACCGCGGCAAGGACCTCGGCGTCATCAACGTGGCGAACGCCCTCCCCCAGGTGGCGGCCCCCGCCCTCGCCGCCCCGATCGTCACCCACCTCGGCGGATACCGGGTGCTGTACCTGGTGGCGGCGGTGGCGGGGCTGGCGGGGGCGGTGCTGGTGGGACGGATCAGGGGTGTGGACTAGGGGCGGGGCGGGAGGCGGTCAGCTCAGCATTCGCGGCCCCACCGTGCGCTGTGCAGGGTGACGGGGCCCTCGAAGGTCACCATGTTGGTGTCGTTCGGGTAGTGCAGGCAGCCCTTGAAGTTGCCGCCGTTCTCCGGCGTGGTGGTGAGGTTGTACCAGATGTGGTCGGCACCCGGCTGGCGCACACCGTTGTTGACGATGGTCACCCCGTTTTCCGAGTGCAGGTCGTACAGATTCCCCTTCGACTTCCACGTCGGCTTGCCCGACGCCGTGTCGTTGTTCCACACGCAGACGTACTCCCGGGGGCAGTCCGCCGGGGCGGCCGCCGCCGGCGGCGCCGCGGCCACACCCATGGCGGCCGTCATCAGCACTGCCGCCACACCCATGCCGGCCTTCTCGCGCAACCGTGTCTTCACCATGTCGCCCTCCGTTTGCGGTCACTCGGGGCAGCCGTGGTCAGGTGGGCCGCCCCCGAGTGACCCAGCATCGCGCGTGGTTCAGGGCGCCGGTCCCTGACATCTGTCAGGGAACCGGAGGCCGGTCACAGCGCTCCGGCCTCCCGGGCCGCGTAAACCGACGGAAACAGCGGCCGATACCCCAGCTCCCGCCGGATCCGCTCGGTGGACACGACCGCCAGCCACGGGTCGGGGTCCGTGCGGGCATACAGTGCTCTTCCCGGAGGAGGATCACGCGGGCCACGCGCGCGCCCATGTGGCCACCCTGCGCGCGGTGGCCGCGGCCCGCCCCGACGACCCGGAACCGGCCGCGCTGGTCGCCGAACTCCGGGCGTCCAGCGCGGAGTTCGCCCGGCTGTGGGAGGAACACGAGGTGTCGCAGCGCAACCGCGCGACCAAGCGTTTCCTGCACCCCCTGGTCGGCCTCCTGGAACTGGACTGCGAGGTCATGGTCAGCCACGAACACCACCACCTGCTGGTCGTTCACTCGGCGCGGCCCGGGACCGATGCCTACGAGCGGCTGCAACTCCTGCGGGTGGTGGGCCTGCAGGACATGTCGCCCAGCAAGGCCTGATCCGGTAGCTGACCTTCCGGTAATGGAGGCCGGAAATCACCCTTGCCGACCCTCGCCCCACGCGCATCAATGGAAACGGCGGTTCCGACGGACCGTCAGATTCAGCTCTCCACGCAGTGTGTCCGCATCCACCTGCCGAGCAGTTCCCCCACCCCCCACACAAGGAACTCCCCCACCCTTGAAAGGGACTGAATCCCCATGAGACGCATGCGCATTGGAGCAGGTGCCGCGCTGGTGGCCGGCACCCTCGCGGTCACCGGGCTGGCCTTCGCACCCGCCGCCCTCGCGGTCGCACCCGGCTCCGCGACGATCACCGCCGACTGCGGCAGCTTCGGCGGTGGCGAGGCCACCCTGACGGCGACGCAGGACGGCACCGCCGCCACCATCACCGTCAACTCCTCCGCGATCACCGCGCCGATCGCGCTCGGGGAGGACTCCATCTCCTCGACGCTCACCCTGGTGAAGGCGAGCGGCGGCACCACGAGCTTCAGCGGCACGGAGAACCCGGCGATGGCCGCCGGCGACCCCGTCCAGGTCGGCCCGCTCAGCGGCACCGTCGCCTCCGGGGACAGCCTGGAGGCCTTCGGCGGCTCGCTGACCATGACCGTCTTCGGCATCACCATCACCTGCACGGCGACCGGGCCGCAGTCGCCGGGCCCGTTCGTGTTCGACTGAGTCGCGTGACGCACTGCGGCTCTGACGTTCCGACCCGCTGAAAGGGGCGCGGTCCCGGCGCTGTTACGGCTTCACAGCGCGTCGGGGCCGCGCTCGCCCGTCCGTACCCGTACGACCGTCTCGACCGGCAGCGCCCAGACCTTGCCGTCGCCGATCTTGCCGGTCTGCGCGGCCTTCACGATGGCTTCGATGACGTCCTCGGACAGCGCGTCCTCGACGACGACCTCGATGCGGACCTTCGGCACCAGGTCGACCTGGTACTCCGCGCCCCGGTACACCTCGGTGTGGCCGCGCTGCCGGCCGTACCCGCTCGCCTCGGTCACGGTCAGACCGTGCACGCCGAGTTCCTGGAGGGCGGTCTTGACCTCGTCGAGCCGGTACGGCTTGACGATGGCGGTGATCAGCTTCATGCCTGCTTCTTGACCTTCTGCGCGGCGGGGAGGGAGGAGGAGACGGACGAGGCGAGGGACGCCGAGACCGGGGCACCGTGCCCCAGGACCCCGTGATCGTAGGCGGTCTCGGCGTGCACCGTAAGGTCCAGGCCGGTGTGCTCCTGCTCCTCGCTCGCCCGGAAGCCCATCACCTTGTCGATCAGCTTGGCGATGCCATAGGTGACGAGGAAGGCGTACGCGCCCACGGCCACGATGGCCACCGCCTGCTTGCCGAGCTGCGCGAGCCCGCCGCCGTAGAGGAGACCCTCGGCACCGCCGGTCATCGTGGCCGTCGCGAAGACGCCGATCAGCAGGGTGCCGATGACACCGCCGACGAGGTGGACGCCGACGACGTCCAGGGAGTCGTCGTAGTCGAACTTGAACTTCCAGCCGACCGCGTAGGAGCAGACGACGCCTGCGGCGAGGCCGATGACGAGCGCGCCGAGCAGCGAGACCGAGCCGCAGGACGGCGTGATGGCCACCAGACCGGCGACCGCGCCGGAGGCCGCGCCCAGTGTCGTCGGGTGACCGTCGCGCTTCTGCTCGACGAAGAGCCAGCCGAGCAGGCCGGTGCAGCCGGCCGCGAGGGTGTTGAGGAAGGCGGCTGCCGCGAGGCCGTTGGCGCCGAGGGCGGAGCCGGCGTTGAACCCGAACCAGCCGAACCAGAGGAGACCTGCGCCGATCACGACCATCGGCAGGTTGTGCGGCCGCATGGCGTCCTTCTTGAACCCGAGCCGCGGGCCGAGGACCAGGGCCAGGGCGAGGCCGGAGGCGCCGGAGGTGATCTCGACGGGGAGGCCGCCGGCGAAGTCGAGGGCGCCGAGCCGGTCGAGGATCCAGCCGCCGGGGCCCCAGGTCCAGTGCGCGACGGGAACGTATACGAGCAGCGCCCACACCGGCACGAACACCACCCACGCCCCGAACTTCGCCCGGTCCGCGATCGCGCCGCTGACCAGCGCGGCCGTGATGATCGCGAAGGTCAGCTGGAAGGTGGCGAAGAGGACGGTGGGGACGGTCCCCTGCACGCTGTCCGGACCGAGCCCGGCCATTCCGGCGTGGTCGAGCCCGCCGATGAGGCCGCCGAACGCGTCCTCCCCGAAGGCGAGCGAGTACCCGCAGGCCAGCCACACGACGGTGACCAGGGCGATGGACACGAAGCTCATCATCAGCATGTTGAGGACGCTCTTCGTGCGGACCATGCCGCCGTAGAAGAGGGCCAGGCCCGGGGTCATCAGCAGGACGAGGGCGGTGGCGGCGAGCAGCCAGGCGGTGTCGCCGGTGTCGACGCTTGCGGCGGCGAGGGTCACGGTCGTCTCCAACGGTGTGGGGGCTCGTCAGAGGTTCACGGCTGCGCGTTTCCGGTCGCGCACGGCTGTGTTTCCGTGACGTTTCGTTGCGCGGGGGTTTCCGGAAGCTCACCGGACGGTTGGCGGTCGGTCTGTTGTGCGGCGAGGGTCTGTGGATCAGGGAGAATGGGCGCCATGAGCGTTCGCAGCCAGTCATCCGAGCCGTCCGCATCGTCGGGGGCACCCCACCGCGCCGGCTTCGCCTGCTTCGTGGGCCGCCCCAACGCGGGCAAGTCCACCCTTACGAACGCTCTGGTCGGCCAGAAGGTGGCGATCACCGCCAACCAGCCGCAGACGACGCGGCACACGGTCCGCGGGATCGTGCACCGGGAGGACGCCCAGCTGATCCTGGTCGACACCCCTGGGCTGCACAAGCCGCGCACCCTGCTCGGCGAGCGCCTCAACGACGTCGTCCGTACGACCTGGGCCGAGGTCGACGTGATCGGCTTCTGTCTGCCGGCGAACGAGAAGCTCGGCCCCGGTGACCGTTTCATCGCGAAGGAGCTGGCGTCGATCAAGAAGACGCCGAAGATCGCGATCGTCACCAAGACCGACCTCGTGGACAGCAAGCGGCTGGCCGAGCAGCTCATCGCGATCGACCAGCTCGGCAAGGAGCTGGGCTTCGAGTGGGCCGAGATCGTCCCCGTCTCCGCGGTCGGTGACCAGCAGGTGGGCCTGCTGGCCGACCTGATCGTCCCGCTCCTGCCGGAGGGGCCGGCGCTCTACCCCGAGGGCGACCTCACCGACGAGCCCGAGCAGGTCATGATCGCGGAACTGATCCGCGAGGCCGCGCTGGAGGGCGTCCGGGACGAGCTGCCCCACTCCATCGCGGTCGTGGTGGAGGAGATGCTCCCCCGCGAGGACCGCCCCGCCGACAAGCCCCTCCTCGACATCCACGCCTTCGTCTACATCGAGCGCCCCAGCCAGAAGGGCATCATCATCGGCCCCAAGGGCAAGCGCCTCAAGGACGTCGGCATCAAGTCCCGCAAGCAGATCGAGGCGCTGCTGGGTACGCCGGTCTTCCTGGACCTGCACGTCAAGGTCGCGAAGGACTGGCAGCGGGACCCGCGCCAGCTGCGGAAGCTGGGCTTCTGAGCCGGAGGGGACACTGCTCGCCGGAGGAGCTGTTTCCAGCGCGGGCCGGGCATTCCAGCCCGTCCGGCGTTTGAGGACGAGGCCGTTCAGGCCGAAGCGGGCGTCTGGGGGCGGCCGCCCCCAGGTACGGTGACCTGCGGCGGAGCCGGGCCGTGGGGAAAAGGCCTACGGGCTTGTCAGTCCCCCGGCGTACTCTGGAAAACGCCAGACCGCCCACGTGGCGGGCGAGTCGTTTCGAGGAGGACGAGCAAGGCCTACGAGCCGGCCCATGACTCAGACACCCACAGCTCACACACCCGCGCAGGGGCAGGCGAGAGCACAGTTCACCGTCCCCGCCCAGCACCCCATGGTGACCGTTCTGGGGTCCGGCGACTCCCTGCTGCGTGTGATCGAGAAGGCCTTCCCGGCGGCCGACATCCACGTCCGGGGCAATGAGATCAGCGCGGTCGGCGACGCCGCTGAAGTCGCCCTCATCCAGCGCCTGTTCGACGAGATGATGCTGGTGCTCCGCACCGGACAGCCGATGACGGAGGACGCAGTGGAACGCTCGATCGCCATGCTGCGGGCGAGTGAGAACGGGGAGGGCGACGGCCAGGAGACCCCGGCCGAAGTGCTCACACAGAACATCCTGTCCTCGCGCGGCCGCACCATCCGCCCCAAGACGCTCAACCAGAAGCGCTACGTCGACGCGATCGACAAGCACACCATCGTCTTCGGCATCGGACCCGCCGGCACCGGCAAGACCTACCTGGCCATGGCCAAGGCCGTCCAGGCCCTCCAGTCCAAGCAGGTCAACCGCATCATCCTGACCCGCCCGGCGGTCGAGGCCGGCGAGCGGCTGGGATTCCTCCCGGGCACGCTCTACGAGAAGATCGACCCGTACCTGCGTCCGCTGTACGACGCGCTGCACGACATGCTGGACCCGGACTCGATTCCTCGGTTGATGGCTGCGGGGACGATCGAGGTGGCACCGCTGGCATACATGAGAGGCCGTGCCCAGCCGACGTTCACCAACGTCCTGACCCCGGACGGTTGGCGTCCCATCGGTGACCTTCAGGTCGGTGACCTCGTCATCGGCTCGAATGGTGAGCCGACGCCGGTCCTCGGTGTCTACCCACAAGGCGAGCGGGACATCTACCGCGTCACGGCCCAGGACGGCTCCTGGACCCTGTGCTGCGCCGAGCACCTGTGGACGGTCAGGACGCGCGACGACCAGCGCCGCGACAAGCCGTGGCGAGTCCTGGAGACCCGGGAGATGATCGGCAATCTCCGTGCCGGACATGCCAGGCGGTTCGAGTTGCCTATGCTCACCGCTCCGGTTGCCCACCCCGAGCGCGAAGTTCCCATGGATCCGTACGCGCTCGGGCTTCTCCTCGGTGACGGCTGCCTCACGGGCTCCACCACGCCCTCGTTCGCGACAGCGGACCCAGAACTGGCCGTGGCCCTGGAAGCCGCGCTCCCGGGCGTCGCCGTGCGCCACCGCAGTGGACCCGACTACGTCCTCAACCGGATCAAGAGTCCTGGTGACGTGGTCACTCTGGAGAATCCGGTCACCCGGATCCTGCGTGAGCTGGATCTGCTGCGCACCCGCTCGCACTCCAAGTTCGTACCCGACGACTACCTGCACAACGCTGCCGGGGTACGGCTGGCAGTCCTCCAGGGTCTGCTCGACTCCGACGGCGGTCCGGTCACCCAGGCAGACCGCTCGTGCCGAATCCAGTACTCGACGACGTCGATTCCGCTCCGCGACGATGTCATCGCACTGGTCCAGTCCCTGGGCGGAGTCGCGTACAGCCGCCGCCGTCGCGCCGCTGCCGGACGCAAGCCGGGCAGGGCCAACGGCCGTGACGTCACCTTCAACCGCGACGCCCACGTCATCGACATCCGCCTCCCCGAAGGCGTCGAGCCTTTCCGCCTCGCCCGCAAGCGCGAGAAATACCACGCGGCCGGAGGCGGCGGACGCCCGATGCGCTTCATTGACAGCATCGAGCCGGCAGGCCGCGAGGAGACCGTATGCATCCAGGTTGCGGCCGAGGACTCTCTCTACGTCACCCAGGACTACCTGCTCACGCACAACACGCTCAACGACGCCTTCATCATCCTCGACGAGGCCCAGAACACCTCGCCCGAGCAGATGAAGATGTTCCTCACCCGCCTCGGCTTCGACTCGAAGATCGTGATCACGGGTGATGTGACGCAGGTCGACCTGCCGAGCGGCACCAAGTCGGGACTGCGTCAGGTCCAGGAGATCCTGGAGGGCCTCGACGACGTCCACTTCTCCCGGCTCACGTCCCACGATGTCGTCCGGCACAAGCTGGTCGGCCGTATCGTCGACGCGTACGAGAAGTACGACAGCGTGAACGGCACGGAGAACGGCACCCACAAGGGCGCCCGGAACAAACGGAAGTAGATCAGCGCGACCATGTCGATCGACGTCAACAACGAGTCCGGAACCGAGGTCGACGAGCAGGCGATCCTCGACATCGCCCGCTACGCCCTCGCGCGGATGCGCATCCACCCGCTCTCCGAGCTCTCGGTGATCGTCGTGGACGCCGACGCCATGGAGCAGCTGCACATCCAGTGGATGGACCTGCCCGGTCCGACGGATGTCATGTCCTTTCCCATGGACGAGCTGCGGCCGCCGTCGAAGGACGACGACGAGCCCCCGCAGGGGCTCCTCGGTGACATCGTGCTGTGCCCCGAAGTCGCCGCGAAGCAGGGGACCGAGGCGCCCACGCAGCACTCCATGGACGAGGAGCTCCAGCTGCTCACCGTCCATGGCGTGCTGCATCTCCTCGGGTACGACCACGAGGAGCCCGACGAGAAGGCCGAGATGTTCGGCCTGCAGGCCGCCATCGTGGACGGCTGGCGTACGGAGAAGGGCCTGACCGGCCCCTCCCCGGCCCCGACCGTGTCATGAGCCTCCCCCTCGTCTCCGGCGCGATCGCCCTGGTGGTCGTCGCCTGGCTCGCCGCCTGCGCGGAGGCCGGCCTGGCGCGCGTCTCCAGCTTCCGCGCCGAGGAGGCCGTACGCAGCGGCCGTCGCGGCAGCGAGAAGCTCGCGCTCGTCGCGGCCGACCCGACCCGCTATCTGAACGTGGCGCTGCTGGTGCGCGTGGCCTGCGAGATGGCCGCCGCCGCGCTAGTCACCTACGCCTGCCTGCAGGAGTTCGACAGCACTACCGAGGCCCTCCTGGTCGCGATAGCGGTCATGGTGCTGGTGTCGTACGTCGCCGTCGGTGTCTCCCCGCGCACCATCGGCCGCCAGCACCCGCTGAACACGGCGACGGCGGCGGCGTACGTGCTGCTGCCGCTCGCGCGGATCATGGGGCCGATCCCCCCTCTGCTGATCCTCATCGGCAACGCGCTCACGCCCGGCAAGGGTTTCCGCCGCGGCCCGTTCGCCTCCGAGGCGGAGCTGCGGGCGCTGGTCGACCTCGCCGAGAAGGAGTCGCTGATCGAGGACGAGGAGCGCCGGATGGTGCACTCCGTCTTCGAGCTGGGCGACACTCTGGTGCGCGAGGTGATGGTCCCGCGCACCGACCTGATCGTCATCGAGCGGTACAAGACCATCCGCCAGGCCCTCACCCTCGCCCTGCGCTCCGGTTTCTCGCGTATCCCGGTCGTCGGGGAGAGCGAGGACGACGTGGTCGGGATGGTGTATCTGAAGGACCTGGCCCGCAAGACGCACATCTCCCGGGACGCGGAGAGCGAGCTGGTCTCCACGGCGATGCGGCCCGCCGTCTTCGTACCGGACACCAAGAACGCCGGTGACCTGCTGCGCGAGATGCAGAAGGACCGCAACCACGTCGCCGTCGTCATCGACGAGTACGGCGGCACCGCCGGCATCGTCACCATCGAGGACATCCTCGAGGAGATCGTCGGCGAGATCACCGACGAGTACGACCGCGAGCTGCCGCCCGTGGAGGAGCTCGGCGAGGACCGCTACCGCGTCACCGCCCGCCTCGACATCACCGACCTCGGTGAGCTGTACGGCCTCGACGAATACGACGACGAGGACGTCGAGACGGTCGGCGGGCTGCTGGCGAAGGCACTCGGCCGCGTCCCGATCGCCGGGGCGTCGTCCCTGGTCGAGCTCCCGGACGCCCGGGAACTCCGCCTGACCGCGGAGGCGGCGGCCGGCCGCCGGAACAAGATCGTGACCGTGCTGGTGGAGCCGGTGGGTCCGGTCGGCCGCCCGGGCGAGGAGACGAAGGTCGAGTGACGGAGTGAAACCTCAGGAGCTGCGCGCGTTCTGCCTGTCCTTCAACGCGACCGTGGAGGACTTCCCGTTCAATCCGGAAACCTCGGTCTTCAAGGTGCTGGGCAAGCTGTTCGCCCTGACGAACCTGGACGCGCGGCCCCTGACGGTCAACCTCAAGTGCGACCCGGAGGACGCGGTCCGCCTGCGCGGCGAGTACCCGGGGCTCATCGTCCCCGGCTATCACATGAACAAACGGCACTGGAACACGGTGACCGTCGACGGCGAGCTCCCGGACCGCTTCGTCCGGGAGCTCGTCGAGGACTCGTACGACCTGGTCGTGGCCGGCCTACCGCGAGCCGACCGGCTCCGCCTCGACCGCCCCTGAGCCGCTCTCGCCCGATCCGGCCGTGCGCCCGGTGCGCAGGCCGACGGCGATCAGGGCCGCGGCGGCCAGGACGATCGCCGCGTCGAGCGCCAGGACCGTGCGGGTGCCGGAGAGCAGGTCACCGGAGGTCGTCGCGAGGACGCCCAGCAGCGGGATGCCGATCGTGATGCCGACCTGCTGGGTCGAGGTGACCAGGCCGGTGGCCAGACCCTGCTCCTCGTCGGGGACGCCGGAGGTCACGGTCAGGCCGTAGGAGATGATCGCGCCCAGGTGGAACATGCTCGCCAGCGAGACGGCGGCCGTGACGAGCCAGACGGACCAGACGTGCGCGTTCAGGAACAGCAGGGCTATGCCGAAGGCGCCCTGGCCGGCGAGCGAGACGACCAGGATGCGGCGCGCGCCGAGACGGCTGATGAACCTCGGCGTGAGCGAGCCGGCGATCACCGACATGACGCCCTGCACGCCGAAGACCAGACCCGTCTCCCAGGCCGACAGACCGAGCACTTCCTGCAGGTACAGGGTGAGGACGAAGACCACCGTCGACATCATCGAGAAGGTGACCAGACCGCCCAGGTTGCCCCATGCCACCGTACGGCGGCGCAGCATGGGCAGGGAGACGAGCGGTGACGCGGTGCGGGACTCGACGACCGCGAAAGTCGCCAGGAGCGCGAGGCCCGCGATGAGGGTCGCGATGACGTCGGCGCGGGCGAAGCCGTCGTCGGCGGCCGTCGTGAGGGCGTAGATCAGGGCCAGCAGACCGCCGGTGACGGTGATCGCGCCGGGCACGTCGAGGTGCGGGCGGTCCGGCGTGCGGGACTCGGGCAGCAGGCCGGGCGCGAGCGGCAGCACGACCAGGGCGAAGACGGCGAGCAGACCCATCGTGGAGCGCCAGCCGAGCGCGTCGGTCAGGACGCCGCCCGCGACCACGCCGACGGTGAAGCCGAGGGACATCAGCGTCCCGGAGATGCCGAGGGCACGGTCCCGGGCGGGGCCCTCGGCGAAGGTGGTGGTCAGCAGGGACATGCCCGTCGGGACGATCAACGCGGCGCCGAGACCCTGCAGGGCGCGCCCCGCGAGGAACGACGCCGGGTCCCAGGCGAACGTCGCGAGCACCGAGGCCGCGGCGAACAGGGCGAGTCCGGTGAGGAACAGCCTGCGGCGGCCGTACAGATCGCCGATGCGGCCGAAGAGGAGCAGGAAGCCGCCGGACGGCAACGCGAACGCCGTCACCGCCCACTGCAGCGCCGAGGGGCTCATGCCGAGGTCGGCGCCGAGGACGGGGAGGGCGACGTTCAGGACGGAGAAGTCGAGCGCGACCATGAACTGGGCGGCGCACAGGACGAACAGGACGAGTTTGTCGCGCGTCGACATCCGGGGGGACCGGGGGGTGCCGAGCGGTGGGGTGGGTGTGGCAGTGGGAGTGGTGGTGGTGTCGATCGCCATGGGCAAGAGCCTGCGGGCGCCGGAATAGCCGTGGGGAGCCGGAAGTTGTCCTGGTGGTGGCACCACCAGCCACCGGGATGAGGGGGATCCGTACGTGTCCGACGTGTCCGGGAGCGCGCTGAAGAGTCATCGGCGGCGCGAGCTGCGCGAGTTCCTGATGAGCAGGCGGGCCCGGGTCACACCGGGCGAGGCGGGACTGCCGGGCGGCGGGGCGCGGCGCCGTACGCCGGGGCTGCGGCGCGAGGAGGTCGCCGTGCTCGCCGGAGTGGGCGCCTCCTGGTACCAGTGGCTGGAGCAGGGGCGGGACATCTCCGTGTCGCCGCAGGTGCTGGACTCGGTGGGCCGGGTGCTGCGGCTGAGCAACGCCGAGCGCCGGCATCTGTATCTGCTGGCCGGGCTGAATCCGCCGGCTCCCGAAGTGGCGCCCGAGAAGCGGGACATGTGCGACGGGCTGCGGCGGCTGATCGACGCGTGGATGCCGTATCCGGCGCACATCATGGACCGCTACTACAACGGCGTGCTCTACAACGACGCCGCCGCGACCGTGCTCGGGATGCGGCCCGGCAAGCGGTGGAACTGCCTGATCGACTTCTTCACGGACCCGATGTACCGGTCGCGTTCGAGGAGTTGGGAGCAGAACGCCCGGACGGTCGTGGCGCAGTTCCGTGCGGTGTGCTCGGCCTCTCCCGACGACGAGGGCTTCCAGGCCGTGCTGGCCGAGGCGAAGGCGTCCAGCCCGGAGTTCACCGCGCTGTGGGAGCGGCGGGACATCGAGGACGCCGGGCAGATCCGCAAGGAGCTGGACCATCCGCTCGTCGGGCTGCTGTGCATGGAGTCGAGCGTGATGCAGATGCCGGTGCGGCCCGACCTGTCGATCGTCCTGCACACGCCGCTGGACGAGGCGAACACGGCGGCGAAGCTGCAGTGGCTGGCCTCCCCGGAGGGGCGGCGCGGGGCCATGTACCCCGTGGCCGGTTAGCACGGGCGCCGCTACGTATGCTCAGGTCATGACCGACAACAGCGCGCTCGACCCCGAGGACCGCAAGATCGTCGCCCTGGCCCGTTCCGCGCGGGCCCGCAACGGCGTGCCCGAGGGTGCGGCCGTACGGGACGAGACCGGCCGCACCTATGTCGCCGGGACGGTCGCCCTGGACTCCCTGAAGCTGAGCGCGCTGCGCACGGCGGTGGCGATGGCGGTGGCGTCGGGCGCGAAGTCGCTGGAGGCGGCGGCGGTCGTGACGGAGGCCGAGGGCGCCTCGGACGAGGACCGCGCGGCGGTACGGGATCTCGGCGGACCGCAGACGCCGGTGCTGGTGGCGGGGCCGGACGGGGCGGTGCGTACGACGGTGACGGCGGGCTGAGGTTCAGGAACCCCTCGCCGTCCCGGGAGTTTCAGGAGGCCCTCGGCCTCCCGGCGGTTCAGGTCCGGGCCGCCGGGGTGATGTGGCTGAGCGCGCAGCGCCAGCGGCCGTCCCGCCGTACGAAGACGTCGGTCGTCCACTCGTCGGCGTCGAAGCGCTCGCCCTTGTAGTGGGCGGTGTTCGTGATGCGTACCGTCACGACCGCCGAGTCGCCGAGCAGCCGGATCCTGGGCTCGCCGACGAGTTGGAACGACGAGTGGGTCAGGTCGCCGGACTCGACGAACGACAGAAACTGCTCCCTGGTCGAGATGCCCGACTCGGAGACGATGGCCCAGTCGTCGGTCATGAAATCCGCGATCCGCGCGGGGTCGTTGGAGACCATCGCCGCCGCCCAGTCGTGCGCGACGGCGGCGAGCGCCTGCCGGTCGTGAGGCTCGTCGTCGCTCATGGCCGGATCGTAACGAGAGCCGGCCGGCACGGCATCCCGTCGGGCCACGACGGGCGGTTGTCAGTGCCGGGTGTCACGCTGAGGTCGTAGCGGATCGGCGAAGGGACTCGTCATGATCACCACTGACCTCGCTCCCGGCTCCCCTTGTTGGCTCGACCTCGGCGCCCCTGACGTCCGGGCCGCGGCGGCCTTCTACGGCGCGGTGCTCGGCTGGGAGTACGAGTCCATGGGCGAGGGCGGCGACATGGAAGGCGGGATGTTCAAGAAGGACGGCAAGACCGTCGCCGGGCTCGGCAAGCTCACCGAGGAGGGCGCCCGCTCGGCCTGGATGATCTACTACACCGTCACCGACGCGGACGCCACGACGCAGGCCGTGCAGGGCGCGGGCGGCACGGTGCGGGTGCCTCCGCGGGACCTCGACGACTGGGGACGGATGGCGCAGTACGACGACCCGCTGGGCGGCCAGTTCGCCGTCTGGCAGCCGGGGAAGAACTCGGGCTTCGAGCTGGCGGACGAGACGGGTTCGCTGTCGTGGACGGAGCTGTACACGACCGACGCCGCGGGCGCGAAGGAGTTCTACAGCGGTGTCTTCGGCTGGCAGTTCAGCGACATGCCGATGCCGGGCGGCGGGGGCGCGTACACCCTCATCACCCCGGCCGGACAGCCCGAGGAGCGCATGCAGGGCGGCCTGATGGAGCTCCCCGTGGAGAATCTGGTGCTGGCGGGCGGGCGGCCGTACTGGCACCCGGTGTTCAACGTGACCGACTGCGACGCCGCGGTCGCCAAGGTCACCGAGAACGGCGGCAGTGTGCAGATGGGACCGGAGGACGCGGAGGGCGTGGGCCGGCTCGCGGTGTGCGTGGACCCGTCGAACGCGGACTTCGTGGTGCTCACGCCGGCCACGCCCGGCTGACCGTCACGCCGACCGGCGGAACCCGATCGTCGGCACCGCCCGCCGCAGCGGCCAGGGTCTGCCCTGATCCTGCGGCACCAGATCCGCCAGGAACGCGTACCGGTGCAGGGCCTCGGGGTCCTGCCGGTCGAGGGACTGGACCTGGCGCCACCAGGCGCCGATCTCGGCCCAGCCGGGGGCCGACAGGGAGCCGCCGAACTCCTGCACGGACAGGGCGGCCGTGAGGCCCGCGAAGGCCAGCCGGTCGGCCAGCGGCCAGCCGGCCAGGGTGCCGGCGACGAAGCCGGCCACGAAGACGTCACCGGCGCCGGTCGGGTCCAGGGCCTCCACGGCGATCGCGGGGACGACAGCCGTCTCCCCGGTCCTGCTGTCCACCGCGTACGCGCCCTCCGCGCCCAGGGTGACGACCGCGACGGGGACGTGCTCGGTCAGGGCGTGGGCCGCCTCGCGCGGGCAGTCGGCGCCGGTGTACCGCATGGCCTCCTGCGCGTTCGGCAGGAACGCCTCGCAATACTCCAGATCGGCCAGCCCCGCCAGGTCCCACGCCCCCGTGTCGTCCCAGCCGACATCGGCGAAGATCCGGGCCCCCTTGCGCGCGGCCTGCGCGATCCAGGGTGCACGCGTCCCCGGCACCAGGGAGGCCACGGCGGCCCGCGCACGGGGCGGGCAGTCCGGCGCCGGCTCCTCCGGAGGCGGCTCGTGGCCGTGGGAGACCATCGTGCGCTCCCCCTCGTACGCCATCGAGACCGTCACCGGCGAGTGCCAGCCCGGCACCGTGCGCGACGGCGAGAGGTCGATGCCCTCGCCGTGCTCCAGCGCATCCCAGCAGTACTCGCCGTAGTGGTCGTCGCCGAAGGCCGCCGCGAGCGACGTCTTCAGGCCGAGGCGGGCCAGGGCGGTGGCCATGTTCGCCACACCGCCGGGGCTCGACCCCATGCCGCGCGCCCAGGACTCCGTCCCGCGCACCGGGGCGGAGTCGAGGCCGGTGAAGATGATGTCGAGGAAGACCGTGCCCGTGAGATACACGTCCCACGGCGGGTCGGCGGCCGTGCGCAGGCCGACGAGGGGGTCGACCTGGGCCCGGCGATACGGCCCTCCTGCTCTGGACGACGGCCTCTGGGGCGAGGCTCCCTTTCCGGTCGGCGCGGTGGGCGTGGTCACGGTGCGCTCCCTGACGTGGTGCTGATCTGGCCAGTCTGCACCACCCCACCGACAACGCCACCGCGATCCTGTCCGAGCCGCTACCAGCGAGGCACCGACGGCGTGACCCAGCCGGGCTCGGCCACCCGCATCGCGGCCGCGTCGTCCCGGTCCCGCTGCGAGCCGTCGTCATCCAGCCACCGCCGGTGCAGCTCCGCGAGCCGGTCGCGGTCCAGCTCGACGCCCAGGCCGGGCGCGTCCGACACGGCGACCTTGCCGCCCTCGAAGGTGAGGCGCTCGGTGAGGACGTCCTCGGACTGCCAGGGGTAGTGGGAGTCGCAGGCGTGGTGGAGGTTCGGGACGGTCGACGCCACGTGCGTCATCGCGGCCAGGGAGATGCCCAGATGGGTGTTGGAGTGCATGGACACCCCGACGCCGAAGGTGCGGCAGACCGCCGCCAGTTGCCGGGTGTTGCGCAGTCCGCCCCAGTAGTGGTGGTCGGACAGCACGACCTGCACGGCGTCCTTGGTGAAGGCCTCCTTGATCTCCGTGAACGTCGTCACGCACATGTTGGTCGCCAGCGGCACCCCGCTGCGCGCGGCCACCTCGGCCATACCGGCCGTACCCGGCGTCGGATCCTCCAGGTACTCCAGGACGTCCCCGAGCTCCCGCGCCACCTTCAGCGAGGTCTCGACGGACCAGGCCCCGTTGGGGTCGAGGCGCAGGGGATGCCCGGGAAAGGCCTCCGCGAGTGCCCGTGCGGCGGCGATCTCCTCGTCCGGCGGGAAGACACCGCCCTTGAGCTTGAAGGAGGTGAACCCGTACCGCTCCGTGAACCTCCGCGCCTGCTCGACGACCCCGGCCGGGTCGACGGCGGCGCCCCAGTCGTCCTTCTCGGCCGCGACGCCCGCCGGATGGTCGGCCCACCTGTAGAAGAGATACGCGCTGTACTCGACCGCGTCGCGCACCCTGCCGCCGAGCAGCGCGTGCACGGGCAGCCCGAGTGCTTTGCCGAGGGCGTCGAGGCAGGCGACCTCGAAGCCGGAGACGACGGACAGCCGCAGCTTGTCGGCGGTCTGGACCCCGCGCAGCCCGCCCACGTCGACCTGTCCGGACACCCGGGACCGGTCGACGGCCACCTCGTCCGCGACCCCGAACAGCCCGTTGAGATCGCTGACTTGACAGCCGATCAACTTTCGCGCGAACGGCCGGGCGAGCTCCAGGTACTTGGTGTCGCCGTACGTCTCGCCGACCCCGGTGATCCCGTCGGCCGTCACGACCTCCACGATCAGGCGGGGTGTGTACGGCTGGTGGACGCCCTGGGTGTTCAGCAGCGGCGGGTCGGCGACCAGGATGGGCGTCAGACGGACATCGGTGATCGTGAGGTTCACAGGGCGGCTCCCACGAGGTCGAGTCCGGTGGCGAGGAGGGCGCGGAGGTCGGCCAGGTCACCGGCCGACGGGTCGGTGAGCGGGGCGCGTACGGGGCCGACGGAGCGGCCGCGCAGCCGGGCCGCCGCCTTCACCAGGGACACGGCGTATCCGGGCACCCGGTCGCGGAGCTCGACGAGCGGGACGTAGAAGTCGCGCAGCAGCTTGTCGGCGGTGCCGTGCTCGCCGCCCTGGAGTGCGGCGAAGAAGGCGTTCGCGATCTCGGGGGCGAAGGCGTGGACGGCGGAGGAGTAGGCCGGGACGCCGACGGCGGCGTACGCGCGGGCCTGGATCTCGGCGGTGGCGGCCCCGTTGAAGAAGAGGAAGCCCTCGGGAGCGGCCAGGGTGAGGCGCTGGAGCCGGTCGAGGTCGCTGTGGCCGTCCTTGAGGCCGATGACGTTCGGAATGCGGGCGATCCGCCGCAACGAGTCGGCGGTGAAGGCGACTTGACCGCGCTGGTAGGCGATGAGCGGGAGTCGGGTGCGGGCGGCGATCCGCTCCAGCTGGGCGACCAGTCCGTCCTGCGGGGCGGCGACGAGGTAGTGCGGCAGGACGAGGAGGGCGTCGGCGCCGGCCTCCTCGGCGATGCGCGCGAACCGTGCGGCCTGCGCCCAGCCGTACCCGATCCCGGCGACGACCGGCACCCGTCCGCCCGTCTCCTCGACGGCGATCGACACGACCTGCCGGTACTCGTCCTCGTCGAGCGAGAAGAACTCGCCGGTGCCGCAGGCGGGGAAGACGGCGCCGGGTTCGGTGGCGGCCTGGGCGACGACATGGGCGCGGAAGCCGTCCGGGTCCAGCGAGCCGTCCTCGCGGAAGCTCGTGAGGGGGAACGACAGCACGCCGTGCGCCATGCCGTCCCGCAAGCGCCGGGTCGTGTCGGTATCGAGGCTCACCCGGTCCGTATCGAGGCTCACCTTCGTCATCTCCCCATGTAGATGTCATCCATGTATGAGAATCGAGATTAGATACGCGAACCGTGACCGTCAATGCCACGGCCGATCCGAGGCGCTTCCGAGGCACTTTCCGAGGCGCTCCGATTACCATCGCCCCATGTCAGAGACAGGCGGCGTCCGCGAGGTGAAGTCGGCGGCGCGCACGGTGGAGTTGCTGGAGCTCCTCGCCGCGCGCGGCGACCGTCCCGCACGCCTCCAGGAGCTGGCCGACGCACTGGACGTGCCGCGCAGCTCCATGTACGCGCTGCTGCAGACCCTGATCTCCCGCGGCTGGGTCCGCACGGACGTCACCGGCTCCCTCTACGGCATCGGCATCCACGCCCTGCTCACCGGCACCAGCTACCTCGACTCCGACCCGCGCGTGCGCGCCGTACGCCCGTATCTCGACGAGGCGTCGGAGGCGCTGGGCGAGACGATCCACCTGGCGCGGCTGGACGGCCGGGACGTGGCGTATCTGGCGACGCGCGAGTCGCACGAGTACCTGCGGACGATCAGCCGAGTCGGGCGCCGGCTCCCCGCGCACGTGGGCGCGCTGGGCAAGGCACTGCTCGCCGAGCGCCCCGACGACGACCTCCCCGAGGGCCCGTACGAGCCCTTCACCGCCCACACCCACACCACCCGGGTCTCCCTCGCCGCCGACCTCGCCGAGGTGCGGGCGCGCGGCTACTCGATCGACCGCGAGGAGGGCGTCCCCGGCATCGTCGGCTTCGGCTTCGCCCTGCGCTACGACTCCCCGGCCCAGGACGCGATCAGCTGCTCGGTGCCGGTGGCACGACTGTCGGCGGGACACGAGGAGCGGATCGTCGCAGTGATGCGCGAGGTCAGGGCAAAGATCGAGGCGACGGCGCCTGCGGCGGGCGGGTCGGTGCACTGGCGCTAGCGCCGATTGCCTGACCTGACGCCCTCAGGAAAGCCCTCTTTTACCCGGCCTTCCCCGCCCCAAACACAACGTGCGCCAGATCACACCCCCCGCGCTTCTTCTCCGAACCATGTGCTTGATACAAATTCTCCGCGCGTTCCTGTCCGTCGACGGCCTGCGCCCCTCCCCCTCTTGAGCCGCTCCTTTCGCATGCCCTGGGAACGCCCGTGTTCGCCCCTCGCACCACTCCCTGGCCCCTCGTCGCCCTTTTCACGGCCGGGTACCTCGCTCCATATCTGCTGCCGACGGTCGTCGGCAGGCTCGACTCCGGTCTTCCGCTGTCCCCCACCCAGGCCGGCGCCGTCGGCAGCGCACTGCTGCTGAGTTCGGCTTCGGCGGGCTTCCTGCTGGCCTCGCGCGTCGAGCGGATCGGGGCGCGCAGGCTGGCCCGTACCGGCCTCACGCTCGCCGTCCTCGGCTACGGCGTGGCAGCGCTCGCGCACGCCGTACCGTCCGTCGTCCTGGGCGTGATGATCGGCGGCTTCGGATCCGGTACTGCCACCGCGGTCGCCGCCACCCGCATAGCCGCCCAGCCGGACCCGCACCGGGCCACCACGCTCGGCCTGCTCGGCGTCTCCGCCCTCGCGGGCGGCGTCTATCTGACGGTGCCGCACCTCGGCCCGGGCCATGGCCAGCCGCTGGCCGCGATCGCGCTCACCGCGCTCGCCGTATGGCCACTGACGGGCCGGCTCCCGGCCGCCACGGCCACGTCGCACCAGCCCGGCTGGAACGGCTCCGGCCTCCCCCACCTGCGCCACGGCCTGACCCTCGCGGCCTGCATGCTGTGCTGGTCGCTCGCCCAGAACTCCCTCTGGGGCGTCAGCGGCCGAATAGGTCTGACGCAGGCGCAGTTGACCGAGACCACGGTCGGCGCGGTGTTCGCCGTGGGGCTCGGCGCGGGCCTGCTGGGCGTGACCGGGGCGGGCGCGCTCGGCCCGCGCCTCGGCAAGGCGCTGCCCATCGGCGCCGGTACGGCAGTCATCGCGGCGTGCATCGCGCTCAGTGCGTCCGCCACCGACCTGACGACCTTCGCGACCGGTGAGATCGCCTGGAACACCTTCTACCCGATCGTCCTGTCGTACCTCATCGGCCTCGCCGCCTCCCTCGACACCCGCGGCCGCTGGGCCGTCCTCGTCGGCTCGGCGTCGTCGCTGGGCACGGCGGCGGGCCCGATGACCGGGAGCGTTCTGTCGGCACAGGCCGGGTTCCCGGTCATGGGCGCGGTCCTCGCGGTCGGGCTGCTGATCGTCGCCGTACCGATGACGGCGGTGGCGCTGAGCCGCCGGAGCCGGCGGACGGTCGAGGTCGGGGTCGTGGAGAACGTCGAGGTCGTCGAGATCCCCCTGGACACCGCCGCGGCCGGCCCGGCGGCCCCCGACCGCCTCACCGCGGCCACCTAGCCTCGCCGGCTACCCGAACTCGTAGGCCTCGACCTCGGCCAGGTACCGCGCCCGCAGCTCCTCGTCGTCCTCCAGGAAGGAGGCGAGGAACGAGTTGCGGGCGAGCTCCCGGAGCCGCTCGTCGGTGAGGCCGAGGGTCTGACGTACGGCGTCGAAGTTGTCGCCGGCGTACCCCCCGAAGTAGGCCGGGTCGTCGGAGTTGACCGTGCAGTGGAGCCCGGCGTCGAGCATGGCGGGCAGCGGGTGGTCGGCGAGGACGTCGACGGTGCGCAGCCGTACGTTCGACAGCGGACACAACGTCAGCGGCACCCGCTCCCGCACCAGCCGCTCGACCAGTGCCGGGTCCTCCATGCACCGCAGCCCGTGGTCGACGCGCTCGACACCGAGGACGTCAAGGGCCTCGGTGATGTAGGCGGGCGGGCCTTCCTCGCCGGCGTGCGCGACACGCCGCAGACCGAGCGCGGCGGCGGCCTCGTAGACCTCGCGGAACTTCACCGGCGGGTGGCCGACCTCGGCCGAGTCGAGGCCGACGCCGGTGATCCGGTCGAGATACGGCTCGGCGGCCCGGAGCGTGTCCATGGCCGACTCGGCGGAGTCGTCGCGCAGGAAGCACATGATCAGCCGGGTGGAGACCCCGTGGTTCGCCTCGCTGCTCCCCAGCGCCCGCGACAGCCCCTCGACGACCGTGCCCAGCTCCAGGCCCCGCTTGGTGTGCGCCTGCGGGTCGAAGAAGATCTCCGCATGCCGCACGCCCTGCGCGGCGGCGCGGGCGAGGTAGGCGTTCGCCAGGTCCTCGAAGTCCCGCTCGGTGCGCAGGACGGCCATGAGCTCGTAGTACAGGTTCAGAAAGGACTGGAGGTCCTCGAACTGATAGGCCTTGCGGATCTCGTCGGTGTCCAGGTACGGCAGCTCGACGCCATTGCGTGCGGCCAGCTCGAAGGCGAGCTCGGGTTCGAGGGTGCCTTCGATGTGGAGGTGCAGTTCTGCTTTGGGGAGGGGCATCGAAGCATCGTACGGCGGTGCTACCGCCGTTTCGGAAGTGGCACCCGCAGCAGGTCGTGCGCGACGGTCAGCTCCCCCTCGAACCCGGCGGCCCGCGCCTGCCGCTCGAACTCGTCCGGCTCGGCGTAGCGCTGGCTGAAGTGGGTGAGCACGAGATGCCGTACGCCGCAGTCGAGCGCGACCCGAGCGGCCTGGCCGGCGGTCAGATGACCGTGCTCGACGGCGAGTTGCACGTCCTCGTCCAGGAAGGTGGACTCGATGACGAGCATGTCGCAGCCTTCGGCGAGGGAGTACACGCCGTCACACAGCCGCGTGTCCATGACGAAGGCGAACCGCTGCCCGCGCCGGACCTCACTGACGTCGTCGAGCGAGACCCCGTCCAGCACCCCTTCCCGCTGGATCCGTCCGACGTCCGGCCCCTTGATGCCGTGCGCGGCGAGCCGTTCGGGCAGCATGCGGCGGCCGTCGGGCTCGACGAGGCGGTAGCCGTACGACTCGACGGGGTGCGAGAGCCGCGCGGCCTCCAGATTGTGGCCGCCGGTGGCGGCGATGACGCCGTCCTCGCTGATCGGGGCCTCGGCGATGTCGACGGTCTCGCGGTAGGCGGTGGCGTACCGCAGCCGGTCGAAGAAGCGCTGCCCGGAACGCGGGTAGTGGGCGGTGACGGGATGCGGAACCTTGTCGAGGTTGATCCGCTGGATGACCCCGGCCAGTCCCAGCGAGTGGTCCCCGTGGAAGTGGGTGATGCAGATCCGGTTCAGGTCGTGCGCGGCCACTCCGGCACGCAGCATCTGCCGCTGCGTGCCCTCGCCGGGATCGAACAGGATTCCCTGTCCGTCCCACCGCAGCAGGTACCCGTTGTGGTTCCGGTGCCGGGTGGGGACCTGGCTCGCGGTGCCGAGGACCACCAATTCACGTACGGACACGGCAGCTGCGACCTATCCGGGGGGCCACTGCATGCCGCGGCCGCCCAGGACGTGGGCGTGGGCGTGCCAGACGGTCTGACCGGCGCCGGCGCCGGTGTTGAAGACGATCCGGTAGCTCTCGAGCTTTTCCTCGTCGGCGACTGCGCCGGCCTCCCGCAGGACGTCCGCGACGAGGTCCGGTTCGGCGGTGGCGAGGGCGGCGGCGTCCTTGTAGTGCGCCTTGGGGATGACCAGGACGTGGGTGGGCGCCTGGGGGTTGATGTCCCGGAACGCGACGGTCGTCTCCGTCTCCCGGACGATCGTCGCCGGGACGTGTCCCTCGACAATCTTGCAGAACAGACAGTCGTCCTGCGGCTCGCCTGCCATGAGGGTTCCCTCCGGGAGTTGGGCGCGTCCTTTACGGGGGGCATCGTATCGTCGTCGGCCTCGGGTGATCGGTTTCCGGTCACCGGAGTTGCTTCTCGGTGACGACGGCGCAGGAGGACAGCAGCGTCGCGGCGGCGAGGCTGCCCCAGAGGGCGGTCGGGCCGTGAGGGGCGAGCGCGGTGATGACGGCCGGGGAGACGGCCAGGCCGAAGCCCGTGGAGAGCTCGAAACGGGCGAGGGAACGCCCCAGGACATGGACCGGAGCGAGGGCGGTGACCAGCGCGGTGGCGCTGCCGGCGTAGATGATCTCGCCGATCGTGCAGACGACGGACACCGCGGCGACGGCCGGGGCACCCCAGCCGTCCCCCACTGAGGTGGCCGCGAGGAAGCCGAGGTAGGACGCGGTGAGCACCACCCCGGCCAGGGCGAGCACGGTCCGCCGGGAGTAGCGGGACAGCAGGACGGTGACCGGCACCTGCAGGGTGACCACCAGCACGGTGTTGGCCACGAAGATGGCCGCCGACCACACCGGGGATGCCTGCAACTGCGTCACCAGGATCAAGGGCAGCGCGATTTCGGGGACGTTGAGGCAGAAGACGTAGATGACGTTGGCGGCCAGCAGCGCGCGCATCCGGGGCGCGGGCTCGTCGTCCCTGCCCTTGGCCGGGGTGGCGGCCGGATGCGCGTGGAGGTGCACCGACCAGGCAAGGGCCGCCGCGGTGAGATAGGCGAGCCCGGTGACGGCTGCCAGCGCCTGCAACGCGGTGGCGCCGCCCGTCAGGGCCACGGTGGCGAGCAGCGCGCCGACGCCCAGGCCGGCGTTGCGCAGGGCTCGGCCCGCCGCGAGGGCGGCATCGCGTTCCCGGCCGTGGGCGACGGTGGCGACGAGAGCCGCGTGGGCGGCCGGCCATGCCTGGTTGCCGATGCCGAGGAAGAGCGCCGCCGTCGCGAACAGCCAGACGTGCCCCGCCGGGGTGGCGAGCAGAAGCACCACGCCCAGCACCCGCACCAGCATCGACGCCGCGACGACCGTGCTGCGCGCGCCCCGGTCCAGCCATCGGCCCACCGCGGGCATGCACACCAGGCCCACGACGACGCCGGCCGTCATGGCGATGCCGGTGGCCGGCGCGGACAGCCTCAGCACCGTGACTCCGTAGAGCAGCAGGAAGGGCCGCAGCAGGCCGGTGCCGAGCGCGTCCACGACCAGGGCGACGGCGTAGCGGGGACCTCCGGAGGCACGGACGAGGACGCGGGGCCGGATCTTGACGGTGGTTGCCATGGCGCCAACGGTGCGGACGCCACGCCGGGCCGGCTGCGCCGGTTGACGAACACCGTCAACCGACGCCGGCGCGGGCCGCCTTGTCGGCGATGCTGACCGGTCCGTGATGATGATGCGGTGACGTTGAGGATCGACATCGGCGGACTGCCGTCCGAGCGGCTGCGGTTCGCCGCGTCCCCGCTGGCCGAGCTGACCGCGATGCTGCACGTGCTGGCCGAACCCGGGCATCATCCGCAGCTCGCCGACTGGGCCTCGGACGTCCGGGCCGGGCTGCGGCCCGAGCTGGCCGAGCGGCTCCGGGAGGCGGAGTTCCTCTGGCGTTCCTCACAGGCCGACTTCCTGATCCCCGCCCGGCCCCGTCCGACCCTCGCCGAGGAGTTGGACAACGTGGACCGGATCGACGACGAGACGTATGTGACGGCCGCGCTCGTGACCACGTGCGGCGGCAACCGGGTGCGCTTCGCGGCGCCGTCGCCCCTGACCGACGCGACGGCGCGCGAGCGGGCCCTGGAGCTGGCACAGGCGCGTGGCCCGCGGCAGGAGGCGTTCGCGCAGCGGCTGCTCGCGGACCCGGCCGGTGTGCGGGCGCGGGTGCGCGACACCCTGGAGCAGTGCGCCGAGGCCTTCTTCGACGCCGCCTGGGCGGACGTCGCCGTGCAGCTCGCCGGCGACCTGCGCCTGAAGAACGACCTGCTGAGGCGCCAGGGCGTCGGGGCGGCCCTCGCATCGGTCTCCGGGGCGGTCACCCTGTCACCGGAGGGCGACTGCATAGTCGTGGACAAGCTGCAGGACAAGGCGACCTCGGCCCACGGCGCCGGGGTCACCTTCATCCCCAGTGTCTTCGGCCGACCGCACCTGGTGGCGGTCCACGCGCCGGGCTGGCAGCCGGTGGTGCAGTACCCCGTGGCCGAGCCGAGTCCGTCGGAGCAGCCGGTGTCGCTGGAGACGGTCACCCTGCGGCTGGAGGCACTCGCGCATCCGGTACGGCTGCGACTGCTGCGTACCCTGGCCCGCGGCCCCCACACCACCGGCGAGCTGGCCCACACCTGGGAACTGTCGTCCCCGGAGGTCTCCCGCCACCTCGCCGTCCTGCGCCGCGCGGGCCTGCTCACCGCCCGGCGGCACGGTCGCTACATCCGCTACACCCTCAACCTGCCCGGCCTGACAGCCCTCGGCACCGACCTGCTGGCGGCCGTGCTCCGCTGAGCGCCGACGGCCCGCCGGCACCGCCTGCCTCAGAAGCTGTGTCAGATCCAGCCGTGAATGGGTGGGGACGGGGCTGTGACCCCGGCGGGCCCGACCCGGTGATGAACTCACCTACAGAGCGTCACAAATCACCGACTGTGGTATGGCTTCTCACCAGCATCGAGGAATTGCAGATCGAGCTGTGGACCGGGCTGGAAAGCCTTCAGCCGCGGGAGTGCAGTATGCGGCGCATCCGGTCGGCCTGGTCCAGGAGGTTCGTACGGACGACCGGGACAGCCCGTGCCGCCAGGTCTTCCGCTCGTCGTACGAAGGTCAGGTCGATACCGAACAGCGGGAAGAGGCTTCTGGTGTAGGTCCTCGCCTGCACGGTTCCGCTGTGGTGGATGGTTGGCACGAGATCGAGGTAGGCCTCCGCGTGGGGCCTCAGCAAGCCGTCCTGGCCGGCGCTCCAGAACAGGGCCGCAACTGAGTGGACCGAAGCGATAGGCACCGCGCGGTCCGTCACCAGCGTCTGCCACACCGCTTTCTTCTCTGCCGCGTCCGGGGTCGCAGCGCGGACCTGGAGCCTGCTGATCCATGCGTCGGGATCCGGGTCGCGGTCGAGCAGAGCCTGAGCCTCGGCTGCGTTCGGGCTTCCGAGCTGAGCCTTGCGAACCAGTGCTCGCCACTGGAGATCAATGTCCTCCCCAGCCTCGGTCTGGAGCCACGCAACCTCCTCCACCTCGGCCGCAGTGCGAGCGAAGCCACGCAACGCCGCTTTGCGGTAGGCGCCGACGCCGGAGAGACTGCGGCACGCCGCAGCCACTGCCCGCAGCAACTCGTCCCGCTCCGACTCCGGGCTCCACAGATCTGCGGCCTCGACAGCCAGGTTGAGATACGGCTCGATCACCGACGCGGACGTCTCGACAGCCAGCACTCCGGTCAGGCACTGCACAGCTTCGGCGGCTGTCGCTTCGCCGTTGATCAGCATGTCCCAGGCCGTAGTGACAGCGACACCCCGCGCGGTCGCAGTGGGCAGGCGGGCGGCGTTGCGGAAGAACGCGTCCCTGGTCGCGGCGTCAGGTCTCGTCGAGGCGAAGGTCAGGTCTTCATCGTTGACCAGATACAGGTCGGCTCCTACTGGAAGGTCGAGCCGGGTCCGTTCGCCCGCTACCTCGACTCCGACGAGTGCCATCCGCTCAAGGCGGTCCCCTGAACGCTCGTAGGCGCCGACGGCAAGCACATGCGGGCGCGGCTGGCCACCCGGACCCTGAGCGACCAGGGCAAACTCATCTCCGTCGTGGTCAAGAGTCAGCCGGTCGGTGCCCGCTGTTTCCAGCCATCCCGCACGCCACTGGTCCAGGTCACGTCCGCTGGCGTCGGCGACCGCATCGATCAGGTCCTCCAGCGTGGTGCTGCCCCAGGCATGCGTGGCGAAGTAGCTGGTCAGACCCGCGGAGAACTTTGCCTCGCCGACATACGTCATCAGCTGGTGCAGCACTGACGCGCCCTTGGGGTAGGTGATGGCGTCGAACGTCGCTGCGGCCTCGGAGACGTCGCGGACCTGCTGGCGGATCGGGTGCGTCGTCGGTCCCTGGTCCATGAAATAGGCTTTGAGTTTCTCGCCGGCCAGATGCGCCGTCCAGGCATCGGTGTACGCCGTCACGCTCACCGCGGCCCAATTGCTCGCGAACTCCGCGAACGCCTCATTCAGCCACAGGTCGTCCCACCAGCGCATCGTGACGATGTTGCCGAACCACATATGCGCGAGCTCGTGCAACAGGTACCGCGCGAAGATGTCCCACTCCGCCCTGGTCGGCGTGCTCCTGCGCAGGAACCAGTCCATCCAAGTGACGCAGCCGAAGTTCTCCATCGCGCCGGGGAACTCGGGCGTGAAGACCTGGTCGTACTTGTGCTGCGGAAACGGCATGCCGAACTTGCCGGCGAAGAACTCGAGCCCCTGGGTGGTCAGGGTGAACAGTTCGTCGGCGTCCCGGTCCAGCATCGAAGCCAGCGACTGCCGGGCGAAGAGCCCGAGATCATGACCAGCTCCGCTACGACGCAATTCGTAGTACGGGCCCGCATTGATCACGGTGTTGTACGCCGCCAGCGGCGGCGTCGGCGGGAAGGTCCAGCGTCGCACCGAGCCGAGGTCTTCGATCTGCGGGTCACCGCTGTTGCTCAACACCCGCCAGCCGGCAGGAGCGGTCACGGTGAACGCCCACGGCGCCTTGAGGTCCGGCTGATCGAAGCAGGCCAACACGTACCGGGCGTAGTCGGGACTGAAGTCGGTGTAGACATACGTCTCGCCGTCAGCGGGATCGACCGCCTTGTGCACGCCCCGGCCATCGGCCGAGCACTCCGTCACCGAAACCACCGTGAGGACGTTGCGCTCGGCAAGATCGGTCAGCGCGATCCGGCCCTCAACAGCCGACCGCAACACGACCCCGTTGAGCGTGGCGCTCTCGACCATCGCCGCACAATCGACAAAGGTCTCGGCCCCGGGCCGGTGACAGGTAAAAGTGATCGTCGACGCGCACCGGACCCGCGAACCGGTCATCAACTCCGAAAGGTCCACGGCAACGTCATACCGCTCGACCGTCAGCAGGCTCGCCCGCCCCTCGGCCTCAGTTTGGGTCAGACTCCTGCCGCCCATCGCTTTCCCTCTCGAAGATTCGTTCATTCGCTGCGAACCACCCGCTCAGCAGCAAGAGGCACACGTGCACCGGGTGTCTCCGTCGCGGCGCCCATCGAAGGACACGACTGGTCCCTCGCCGCTACAAGTTCAGCTAAAGGTTGGCTCCACGAGGGCCCCGAACCCCAGTCGCTGCCGGCGGAGGTCCAGCTGATCGGCGGCTTCCTCCCAAACCTTGGCGGACAGAGCGCCCAGAAACCCAGAGCCGCTGCTGGAAGGCTGTGGGGGCGGAAGCGTGGGTTGCCCGTTGGCAGCGGCCGCTACAGAACGTCACTGATCGGCGAATCTGACACAGCTTCTCAGGTCGGCAGCGCCGGCGGTGTCTTCGCGGGCCGTTCCTCCAGCCCCGCCAGCGCGATCCGGATCGCCTCGTCCAGCTGGGCGTCCCGCCCCGCCGCCCAGTCCTGCGGGCGCTGGAGCACCTCCACGTCCGGGTCGACGCCGTGGTTCTCCACGTCCCAGCCGTAGCCCTCCAGCCAGATGGCGTACTTCGGCTGGGTGATCAGCGTGCCGTCGACCAGGCGGTAGCGGCTGTCGATCCCGATGACGCCGCCCCACGTCCGCGTGCCCACCACCGGGCCGAGCCCCAGTGCCTTGATGGCCGCGTTCACGATGTCGCCGTCGGAGCCGGAGAACTCGTTCGCCACCGCCACGACAGGGCCGCGCGGGGCGTCCGCCGGATAGCTGTACGGCCGCATCCCGCGCGGCAGTTCCCAGCCCACGATCCGCCGGGCCAGCTTCTCGACGACGAGCTGCGAGGTGTGCCCGCCGCCGTTCTCCCGCACGTCCACGACGAGCCCTTCGCGTGCCACCTCGACGCGCAGGTCACGGTGGATCTGGGCCCACCCGGGCGCCTGCATGTCCGGCACATGGAGGTAGCCCAGTCTGCCGCCGGACTTCTCGTGGACGTACGCCCGCCGGTCCGCCACCCACGCGTGGTACCGCAGGGGCTGCTCGTCCGCGATCGGGACCACGACCGCATGCCGTACGTCTCCGCCCCCGGCCGGCGAGATCGTCAGCTCCACCGCCTTGCCCGCCGTGCCGACGAGCAGCGGGCCGGGCCCGGTCACCGGGTCCACCGGCGCGCCGGCCACCGCCGCGATCGCGTCCCCGGCACGCACGGCGACCCCGGGCGCGGCCAGCGGGGCCCGCGCGTCGGGGTCGGAGGTCTCCGAGGGCAGGATCCGGTCAATCCGCCAACTCCCGTCGGCGTGGCGGGAGATGTCGGCACCGAGCAGGCCCTGCCGGGCCCCGCTGCCGTACCCGCCGCGCGGGGCGACGTAGGCGTGCGAGGTGCCGAGCTCGCCCTGCACCTCCCACAGCAGGTCCATGAGGTCGTCGTGGGTGGCCACCCGGTCGAGCAGCGGGCGGTAGCGGTCCAGCACCCCGGACCAGTCCACCCCGCTCATGTCCGGCCGCCAGAAGTGGTCCCGCATGATGCGGCCGGTCTCCTCGAACATCTGCCGCCACTCGGCCGACGGGTCGACCTGCTGCCGTACGCGGCTCAGGTCGACGGTGATGTTCGTGTCGCTGTCGTCGTCGCCGGAGGCCCGCCGGTCGCTCGGTACGACCTTCAAGCGATCGCTCGTCCACAGCAGCACCCGCTTGCCGTCGCCGCTGACCTCGAAGTCGTCGGCGTCATCGGCGAGATGCTCGACGCGCCGCTGGACGAGGTCGTAGCGCTCCAGCTCGGTCTTGGGCTCCGGGTCGTCGGGCGTGGCCCGGGAGGCACCGAGGGCGCCGCACACGGGGTGCCGCAGCCACAGCACACCGTCCTTGGCGGTCCGCAACGTGCTGTAGCGGGCGGCCTCGACCGGGAACGGCACGATCCGGTCGGCCAGGCCCTCGAGGTCGATCCGCGTGGTCGGGGTGCCCTCGCTGTCGGGGGTCTCGTCCTTGTCGGGCGCGTCGAAGGGGCGGCCGTGCCGCTGCGGGCCGAAGGGGGACGGGGTGGTCGCGGCGAGGGTGATCAGGTGCGGGCGGGAGCCGACCACGAACGCGAGGTCGAAGACATGCTCGTCGTAGACCGGATCGAAGGCCCGCGTCGACAGGAACGCCAGGTGCTTGCCGTCCTGCGTGAACGCCGGCGCGTAGTCCTGGAAGCGCAGCGGGGTCGCCTCGGACACCGACAGGTCGGTGGTGTTGGCGAGCTTGAGCTGGGACAGCGGGCGCGGGCCGGGGTGCGACCAGGCGAGCCAGGCCGAGTCGGGCGAGAAGACCAGCCCGGAGACGTCCCCGTCCGCGCTGCGGTCCACCTCGCGCACCTCGCCGGTCTCCCGCTCGACGAACAGCAGGCGGCCGTCGTGCGCGGCGACCGCGGCGCGGCTCCCGTCGGGCGCCATGGCGAGTTCCAGGACGCGGCCCAGCTGCCCGGCGCCGAGCCTGCGCGGGGTGGCTCCCGGCGCGAGCCCGGTCGCGGGCGCGAACTCCAGCGCGTCGTCGCCCTCCGCGTCCGTCACCCATACCACCCACTCCTCGCCCTCCGCGCGGAAGGTGCGCGGCAGCCGGGCGCGTACCCCCGGCTCGGCGGCGAGCGCACGGGCGGGGCCGGAGCGGTGGGTGACCCAGTGCACGGCACCCCGCACGGAGACCGCGCTGCCGCGCGCGGTGTGGTCGGGCGCCGCCTCCCCGAACGCGCGGGCGGCGTTCAACCGGTACGGCTGCCGGTCGGTGCGCTGCCCGCCGAGCCGGATGTCGAGCCGGCGCGGCTCGGCGCCGTCGAGGTCGTCCAGGAGCCACAGTTGGCCGGCCGAGGCGTGGACGACACGGGTGCCGTCGCTCGCGGCGTGCCGGGCGTAGAAGCCGTCGAGGGGGGTGTGACGTCGTAGGTCGGACCCGTCGGCGAGGGACGAGTACACGGCCCCGACGCCCTCGTGGTCGGAGAGAAAGGCGACCCTCTCACCCACCCACATCGGGTACTCGATGTTCCCGTCCAGCTCCTCATGCAGCCGTACGAAGTCCCCGTCACCCTCGTGCTCGATCCACAACTTCCCCGCCGTACCGCCCCGGTAGCGCTTCCATCGGGCCGCCTCCAGCCCCATGGGCGCGGACGCGAGCAGCAGCCGAGGCCCGTGGACGACATCGGCGACGGGCCCGTACGGCAGGGTGGTGGCCGGTCCGCCGTCGAGCGGGACCGTGTGGGCCCAGGTGCGGCGGCTGCCCGCCTGGCCCTGGGTGCTGATCGCGAGGACCTGACCGTCGGGCGTCCAGCCGCGCACCCTGGTCTGCCCGCTGCCCCAGTGGGTGAGGCGCCTGGAGGGGCCGCCGTCGACCGGCGCGATGTGCACCTCGGGCGCGCCGTCGCGGGTGGAGGTCCAGGCGACGGTCGTACCGTCTGGCGAGATGCGCGGCAGGGAGACCGGCACGTTGTCGGCGCTGACCCGCCAGGCCCGGCCGCCGTCGAGGGGGGCGAGCCATACGTCGTCCTCGGCGGTGAAGGCGACGAGGTCGCCGTGCAGATGCGGATACCGCAGATACGACGGCGAGGGGGCGGTGGCCGAAGTCGGAGCAGGCGTCGCGGACTGTGTCACCCGATCACCCTAGGCAAGCGCGGCGCCCGCGAACAGGGCTTTGGATCACTTGCCCCAACTCCCGCCGGGAGGCGGTCACTTGCCCTCCGGCCAGCAGTTCGGGTGCTGCTTGCAGTAGACCGTCTTGGTGACCGTCACCGTGACCGTGGGGCCGGGCTGCTGTCCGCCCCCGGACGGGTTGACGGGCGAGGGCGTGGCGTCGCAGTCGCCCAGCCCGTTCACGTGGAACCACTCCTTGCCGTCGATCTTGGCGACGAGGTCCCCGCGCACACAGGAACCGCTGACGGCCCGGGTGATCCGGCCGGTGACGACGATGTCCTTGCCGTCCTTGGTCTCGCCCTCGCAGTCGACCTTGACGACGGTGTTCTCACCGGCACTCGGCGAGCTGCCCTTGCCGCTGTCGTCGTACGAGCCCGTGCAGTTGAGCCATTGCACGTCGGCCTTCTGCCGCTCCAGCTCCTCGGTCACGGTCTGATCGGTCGTGAACGCCACGGTCGCCGAGCTCAGCCCACCCGGATCACAGCCGACCACCGAGCCGACGGCGACGACCGCGAGCCCTGCCACGGCAGCGACCCGCGCATGACGCCCGGCACGCCGGTCGAGGCGGGACCGAACCCTCCTGAATGCCCCCATGGGACCGCAGCCTGCCACTGTCCCGGCCGCCGCGGTAGAGCGCATACGGCCACTCCCTGCTCGCGCAGTTCACGGCGGGAGGCGCCCGGCCTCAGGTGCGCAGCAGCAGCCATTCCTGAAGTTCCACCAGGTTCCCCTCCGGGTCCTTGAGGTGGGCGACGCGCATGCGGTCGGTCAGCGGGGTGGGGTCGTGGAGGAGGGTGGCGCCGCGTTCGGCGATCTGTGCGCAGTAGGTGTCCAGATCGTCGACGCGCAGGACCACCAGTGACCGATGGCCCCTGGCCTCGTCGCCGATTTCGCCCAGGACCTCGGCCATCATCGCCCGGTCCTGGAGGGCGATGCCCGCCGAACCGGTGGCGGGGCTGAACTTCTCGTAGGGCCCGTTCGCCGCGCCCGACTGCGGCTTGAGGCCGAGGACATCGGCGTAGAAGCGGTAGCAGGCGGCGAAGTCGCCGACCAGGAGCCGTACTTGGGCGAGTTCCACGGCGGACGTCCCTCCTGGTCAGGCCCAGCGGCCGGTTCGGCCGAGGAGCAGTGCCGTCGCCGCGGTTCCGGCGGTGGAGGTGCGCAGGACGGTACGGCCCAGACGGTACGCCTTCGCGCCCGCCTCCTCGAAGAGGGCGAGTTCCTCGGGGGCCACGCCGCCCTCGGGGCCGACGACGAGCACGATCTCGCCCTCGGCGGGCAGTTCGGCCGTCGCGAGCGGCTCACTGCCGTAGTCGCGCTCCTCGTGCAGTACGGCGGCGAAGTCGGCGTCGGCGAGCAGCGCCGCGACCTGCTTGGTCGTGGCCGCCTCCGCGATTTCCGGGAAGCGCACCCGGCGCGACTGCTTGCCGGCCTCGCGGGCGGTGGCCCGCCACTTCCCGAGGGCCTTCGCGCCGCGCTCGCCCTTCCACTGCGTGATGCACCGGGCGGCCGCCCACGGCACGATCGCGTCGACGCCGGTCTCGGTCATGGTCTCGACGGCCAGCTCACCGCGGTCGCCCTTGGGGAGGGCCTGGACGACGGTGATACTAGGCTGCACCACCGGCTCCTCGGCCACCGCACCCACGCTGACGACCAGCCGGTCCTTGCCCTCGGCCGCCTTGACGACACCCTCGGCCCAGCGCCCGAGCCCGTCGGTGAGGACGACCTCCTCACCGGCCCGCAGCCGCTTCACCGAGACGGCGTGCCGCCCCTCGGGACCGTCGAGAACGTACTCGCCGCCGGAGAGGCTGCCCCGCTCCAGCGACTCGACGACGAACACCGGCGCCGTCATCCGACCGCACCCCCCTTGGGCGCCGCCGACAACGCTGTCGCCGCGGCGTCCAGCTCGGCGGCCAGCACCTCCACCAGCTGCCCGGCGGGCAGTTCGCGTGCCATCCGGTGCCCCTGCCCCGCCCACAGGGCCATGCCCTGCGCGTCACCGGACGCGGCGGCCTTCTTGCGCAGGGGGGAGGTCAGGTGGTGGATCTCGGGGTAGGCGGCGGGGGCGTACGGCCCGTGCTCGCGCATGAAGCGGTTGACCAGGCCGCGGGCGGGCCGACCGGAGAACGCGCGCGTCAACTCGGTCCGTACGAACAGGGGGTTGGTCAGCGCCTGCTTGTGCAGGGCGTTGGCGCCGGATTCCTGGGTGGCGAGGAAGGCGGTGCCGAGCTGGGCGGCACTGGCCCCGGCCGCGAGGACGGCGGCGATCTGGCTGCCCCGCATGATGCCGCCGGCGGCGACGATGGGCAGGCTCACGGTCTCCCGGACCTGCGCGAGGAGGGAGAGCAGCCCGATGCCCGACCGGTCCGTCTCCGGGTTGTCGCGATGCGTTCCCTGGTGGCCGCCGGCCTCCACTCCCTGCACGATCACGGCATCGGCACCGGCCTGCTGCACGGCGAGGGCCTCGTCCGTGGTGGTGACGGTGACGAGGGTGACCGTTCCGGCGCGGCGCAGGGACTCCAGCACTTCGGGCTTCGGCACCCCGAAGTGGAACGAGACGACCGGCACCGGGTTGTCGAGCAGCACGGCCAGCTTGGCGTCGTACCCGTCGTCCCGTCCGCTGTCCCGGTCCCCCAGCTCGGTCTCGTACCAGGCGGCCTCACCGGCGAGCTGATGCGCGTATACGTCCACGGCCGCGGCGTCGGCGTACTCGGGCTGCGGCATGAACAGGTTGACCCCGAAGGGCCGGCCCGTCAGCCCCCGCAGCTGCTTGATCTCCTGGTACATCCCGTCGGCGGTCTTGTACCCGGCGGCGAGAAACCCCAGCCCACCGGCCTCGGACACGGCAGCGGCGAGCTGCGGCACGGAGACGCCGCCCGCCATGGGGGCCTGCACGATCGGATGGGGGAAAAGATCGGTCAGCGCGGAGGACATGACGGCATGTTGTCACGTCCTCCGAACAAGTCCGAATCGGCACTGGGCCCCGGCATTGGGCGGGGGAAAATCAGCCCGTCCGGCGTTTGAGGACAAGGCCCGTTCAGGGCCGAAGCGGGGGTCCGGGGGCGGCAGCCCCCAGCCACGGCAGCAACCCCCACACACCCATCAGCGCCCGTTGAACGCGTCCTTCAACCGCGAGAACAGCCCCTGCTGACCCGGCTGGAACTGCCCCTGCGGCCGCTCCTCGCCCCGCAGCTTGGCCAGCTCGCGCAGCAACCGCTCCTGCTCGGGGTCCAGCTTGGTCGGCGTGGTGACCTCGACGTGGACGATGAGATCGCCGCGCCCGCCACCCCGCAGATGCGTCACACCGCGTCCGTGCAGCGGAATCGACTGACCGGACTGGGTGCCGGGCCGGATGTCGACCTCCTCGAGGCCGTCCAGCGTCTCCAGCGGCACCTTCGTGCCGAGGGACGCCGCGGTCATCGGGATCGTCACCGTGCAGTGCAGGTCGTCGCCGCGCCGCTGGAAGGTCGAGTGCGGCAGCTCGTGGATCTCGACGTACAGGTCACCGGCGGGACCGCCACCGGGCCCGACCTCGCCCTCGCCGGCGAGCTGGATCCGGGTGCCGTTGTCTACACCGGCCGGGATCTTGACCGTGAGCGTCCGACGGGACCGAACGCGTCCGTCGCCCGCGCACTCGGGGCACGGCGTGGGAACCACCGTCCCGAATCCCTGGCACTGCGGGCAGGGCCGCGACGTCATGACCTGGCCCAGGAAGGACCGCGTCACCTGCGACACCTCACCGCGACCGCGGCACATGTCACACGTCTGAGCGGAGGTGCCGGGGGCAGCCCCCTCACCGTTGCAGGTGTTGCAGACGACGGCCGTGTCGACCTGGATGTCCTTCGTCGTGCCGAAGGCCGCCTCGTCGAGCTCGATCTCCAGCCGGATCATCGCGTCCTGGCCGCGGCGGGTGCGCGAGCGCGGGCCGCGCTGGGACGCCGTACCGAAGAAGGCGTCCATGATGTCCGAGAAGTTCCCGAAGCCGCCCGCGCCGAAGCCGCCGGCTCCCGCGCCGCCCGCCTGGGACAGCGGGTCGCCGCCGAGGTCGTAGACCTGCTTCTTCTGCGGGTCCGACAACACCTCGTAAGCGGCGTTGATCTCCTTGAACCGCTCCTGGGTCTTCGGATCCGGGTTGACGTCCGGGTGCAGCTCGCGCGCGAGCCGCCGGAAGGCCTTCTTGATCTCTTCCTGCGACGCGTCGCGACGCACGCCGAGAACGGCGTAGTAGTCCGTGGCCACTTACGACTCCGCCAGGATCTGTCCGACGTACCGTGCCACTGCGCGTACCGCTCCCATCGTTCCCGGGTAATCCATGCGGGTCGGTCCGACCACGCCGAGCTTGGCTACTGCCTCGCCGCCCGAACCGTAGCCGACCGACACGACGGACGTTGAGTTGAGTCCCTCGTAGGCGTTCTCGTGACCGATGCGTACGGTCATGCCCGAATCCCCTGCCTCGCCAAGGAGTTTGAGGAGCACGACATGCTCCTCGAGGGCCTCCAGGACGGGCCGGATGGTGAGGGGGAAGTCATGTCCGAAGCGGGTGAGATTGGCGGTGCCGCCGATCATCAGCCGCTCCTCGTTCTCCTCGACGAGTGTCTCCAGAAGGGTGGAGAGCACGGCCGAGACGGTGCCGCGGTCCTCGATGTCGAAGCCCTCGGGGAGGTCCTCGACGAGCCTCGGCACATCGGCGAAGCGCCGCCCCGCGACCCGGCTGTTGAGCCGCGCGCGCAGGTCCGCGAGCGAGGCCTCGCCGAAGGGCGCGGGACAGTCGATCATCCGCTGCTCGACCCGCCCGGTGTCCGTGATCAGCACGAGCATCACACGCGCGGGCGCGAGCGAGAGCAGCTCCACATGCCGGACGGTGGACCGGGTCAGCGACGGGTACTGCACGACGGCGACCTGCCGCGTGAGCTGCGCGAGCAGCCGCACGGTGCGCGCCACGACGTCGTCGAGGTCGACGGCGCCGTCGAGGAAGTTCTGGATGGCGCGCCGCTCCGGCGGGGTCATCGGCTTGACGCCGGCGAGCTTGTCGACGAACAGCCGGTAACCCTTGTCGGTCGGGATGCGCCCCGCGCTGGTGTGCGGCTGGGCGATGAAACCCTCGTCCTCCAGGGCAGCCATGTCGTTACGGACGGTCGCCGGGGAGACCCCGAGGTTGTGCCGCTCGGTCAGCGCCTTCGACCCGACCGGCTCCTCGGTCCCGACATAGTCCTGGACGATGGCGCGCAACACCTGAAGCCTGCGTTCACTCAGCAACCGCGCACACCTCCAGAAGTCGTCCCCTTGACATTTCGCCTGGCACTCTGCGCTGGTGAGTGCCAACCGTCCCCGGCCAGTGTACGGCGGTGGGGTACGCCCCGGGCAAGGCCGGTCCGGCACCACCGTGCCCGACGGTGGTGTCTTGGTTAGCGTCGCCGTATGACGGTGACTTGGGAAGAGCTCGGGTGGGAACGGCTTGCGGCCGGGGTGGGCAGGTGCCGGCTTCCGGGCTGGGACTGCACCGCGGGGCTGGTCGTGGGCCGGGACACGGCGCTCGTGATCGACGCCGGGTCAAGCCTCGGAGAGGGCGCGCGGTTGCGTACGCAGGCGCAGTGGCTCGCGGGTCACCGTGTGACTCATCTCGCGCTGACCCATCCCCACTTCGATCACGTCTTCGGGGCTGCGGCGTTCGCCGGGGCGGAGGTGTACGGCGCGGTGGGCATGGACACGGTGTTCGCGCACGAGCGTGCGGAACTGCGCTCGGACGCCGTGGGCAACGGTCTGGACCCGGACGCGGCGGACGAGGCCCTCGACGCCCTGGTCCACCCCCGGCACCAGGTGAGCGGCGAGTGGACCCTCGACCTGGAGGGCGGCCGCCAGGTCCTGCTGGCGAACGTGGGCCCGGCCCACACGGCCCACGATCTGGTCGTGCTGGTGCCGGGCGCGGCCTCCGGCGACCGGGAGGTCGTCTTCTGCGGCGACCTGGTGGAGGAGTCCGGCGAACCCCAGGCGGGCCCCGACGCCGTACCGACGCACTGGCCGGCCGCCCTGGACCGCCTGTTGGACCTGGGCGGCGAGGACGCGCTGTACGTGCCCGGTCACGGAGCGGTGGTGGACGCGGAGTTCGTACGACGCCAGCGGGACGCCTTGGCGGCCCGCTTCGGCGTGTCGCCCTGATCCGCGAGACGTACCCGTGGGGCTTCTCCTATCGTCATCCGAATGCGCCAGTACTCCCCGGACCTGACCCCACCCTGGAAGAAGCCCAAACCCGCCCCCGAGGTGCCGGCGGACCCGGGCCTGGTGGTGGAGGAGCCGGGCACGGGTTTCTGCGGCGCGGTGATCCGCTGCGAGGCGGGCACGGTGACGCTGGAGGACCGCTTCGGCAAGCACCGCGTGTTCCCGCTGGAGCCGCGGGGGTTCCTGCTGGAGGGCAAGGTGGTGACGCTCGTACGCCCGTCGTCCTCGGCTCCCGCGCGTCCCAGCCGTACGGCGTCCGGTTCGGTCGCCGTCCCCGGCGCACGCGCGCGTGTGGCCCGCGCCGGCCGTATCTACGTGGAGGGCCGCCACGACGCCGAACTGGTCGAGAAGGTCTGGGGCGACGACCTGCGCATCGAGGGCGTGGTCGTGGAGTACCTGGAGGGCGTCGACGACCTGCCCTCGATCGTGGCCGACTTCGCTCCTGGCCCGGATGCACGCCTGGGCGTCCTGGTGGACCACCTCGTCCCCGGCACGAAGGAGTGGCGCATCGCCGAGTCGGTGACCAGCGAACACGCCCTGGTCGTGGGCCACCCGTACATCGACATCTGGGAAGCGGTGAAGCCGTCGGCCCTGGGCATCGATTCCTGGCCACGCGTCCCGCACGGGCAGGACTGGAAGACGGGGGTGTGCCGGGCGCTGGGGTGGCCGTCGGAGAACACCGGGGCGGTGTGGCAGGCGATCCTGAAGCGGGTGGGGTCCTACAAGGACCTGGAGCCGGAGTTGCTGGGGCGGGTGGAGGAGCTGATCGACTTCGTCACGGGTGGCGGCGAGGCCTGACGTCGCCGCCCAAGCGTGCCTCCGGTGCCGATTCACCCACCGGAGTGATCAGTCCACCAAATCCCTGACCACCGCGTCCGCCAGCAACCGCCCCCGCAGGGTCAGCACCGCACGCCCGTCCTCGTACGGCCCCTCCTGAAGCAGCCCTTCCGCCAGCGCTCGCCGCGACGCCGCGCGCCCCTCCTCCCGCAGCAGCTCCAGCGGCGCCCCCTCCAGCAGCCGCAGCTCCAGCAGGATCCGCTCGACCCTCCTGTCCTCCTCGGACAGCAGCTCGCGCCCGGCCCCCGGCGAGCGGCCCGCCGCCAGTGCCGCCGCGTACGCGCCCGGATGCTTCACGTTCCACCAGCGGACGCCGCCCACGTGCGAGTGGGCCCCCGGCCCCGCGCCCCACCAGTCGGCGCCCCGCCAGTACAGCTCGTTGTGCAGGCAGCGGCCCGCCTGGGAGGTCGCCCAGTTGGAGACCTCGTACCAGTCGAAGCCCGCCTGCGACAGCACCGACTCCGCGATCAGGTACCGGTCGGCGTGGACGTCGTCGTCCGTCATCGGGACCTCGCCCCGGCGGATGCGGCGGGCCAGCTGGGTGCCCTCCTCGACGATCAGGGCATAGGCGGACACGTGGTCCGGGCCGGCGCCGATCGCCGCCTCCAGCGAGGCCCGCCAGTCGTCGTCCGACTCGCCCGGTGTGCCGTAGATCAGGTCCAGGTTGACGTGCTCGAAGCCCGCCGCGCGGGCCTCCGCGACGCACGCCTCGGGGCGGCCCGGGGTGTGGGTGCGGTCCAGGACCTTCAGCACGTGCTGCTTCGCGCTCTGCATGCCGAAGGAGAGCCGGTTGAAGCCACCCTCGCGCAGGGTGGCCAGATACGCCGGGTCCACCGACTCCGGGTTCGCCTCCGTCGTGATCTCCGCGTCCGGTGCCAGCCCGAACTCGTCGCGGATCGCCCCCAGCATCCGTACGAGATCGTCGGCGGCCAGCAGCGTGGGCGTACCGCCGCCGACGAAGACCGTGCGGACCTCGCGCGGGTCGTCGCCGAGGACCTTGCGGGCGAGACGGATCTCGTCGACGAGGGTCTCGGCGTAGTTGTCGCGGGACGCCAGCACTCCGCCCGTGCCGCGCAGCTCGGTCGCCGTGTAGGTGTTGAAGTCGCAGTAGCCGCAGCGGGTCGCGCAGTACGGGACGTGCAGGTAGAAGCCGAGGGGTCGGTCGGCGGACCCGGCGAGGGCGGACGCGGGGAGCGTGCCGTCGTCGGGGACGGGCTCGCCGTCGGGGAGTGCGGAAGGCATGGGTTCTATTGTCCAGCACGCGCGCGTGCCCGCCGGAACCCGACCGAACCGCTACTCGGCCTGAAGCACCAGCAACGCCAGGTCGTCCTCCGGCGGACGGCCGCTGAACTCGTGCACGAGCCTGCGGATCCGTTCCGCGATCAGTTCGGCGTTCAGCCCCGCGCACCCGGCGAGCGCGGTCGCGAGGCCGTCGCCGTCGTCGAACTGGCGGGTGCCGCTGCGCCGCTCCGTCACCCCGTCGGTGACGCACAACAGGGTGTCCCCGGAGCGCAGCTCGAAGGTCTCGCTGGTGTACGTGGCGTCCTCGACGACCCCGAGGATGGTCTGCGGATGCGCGGCGGTGTGGACCTCGCCGCCGGCGCCCAGCAGCAGCGGCAGCGGGTGTCCGGCGGAGGCGAGGGTGCAGCGGATGCCGCCGTCGAAGGGGGTGAGTTCGCCGTAGAGGAGGGACAGGAAGCGGGTCTGCGGGCCGTCGCCGGGCGCCATCGGGACCGGCCCGACGAGGGCGCGCGCGGCCGCGTCAGCGGCCTCCGTGGCGTCGTCGAGGAGGAGCTGGTTGAGGCGGTCGAGGACGTCGGCGACCCGGTAGCCCTCCCGGGCGAGGAGCCGCAGCCAGGGGCGCGCGATGCCGATCACCACCGCCGCCTCGGGGCCCTTGCCCTGGACGTCCCCGATGGCGAAGCACCAGCGGCCGTCGCCGGCCGGGAACAGGTCGTAGAAGTCACCGCTCGGGCCGCCCTTGTCGCACGGCTCGTACACCAGCGCGCTGACCACACCGGGGATCTCCGCGACGGCGCCGGGCAGCAGTCCGCGCTGCAGGACCCGGCTGATGGTGGCCTGCCGGGCGTACTGGCGGGCCGCGCCGATGGCGAGGGCCACCCGGCGGCTGAGGTCCTCGACGAGCCCGGTGACCTCGTCGGGGAAGCGCATGAGGTCGGCCCGCCCGATGACGAGCGTGCCCAGCGGGCGGCCCCCGGCGATCAGGCGGTACGCGAGCGCCGTGCCGCGCACCCCGCGCGCGCCGAGCGCCGCACCGGGCCAGGGGTAGTCGACCGGGCCGGTGCGGTGGTCGTCGGCCGGAAGCGGCGGCTCCTTCTCCAGGGCCTGGCGCAGCTCCTCGATGAGATTCTCGGAGCCGTGCCAGACGCGGGCCAGCCGCGGCCCGGCCCCGGCGGCGGCGTCCGCCGGCCAGCCCGCCCCGCCCCCGGTCTCACCCGATCGTGGGTATCCCCAGCGCCCGGCGATCTCGTCCTCCAGCCACACCGCGCACCAGTCCGCCAGCCGCGGCACGATCAGCTGGCCGGCGAGCGCGGCGACCAGGTTCTCGTCGAGCTGTCCGGCGAGCAGGTCGGAGGCCTCGGCCAGGAAGGACAGGGCACCGCGGTTGAGCCAGTCCCGCTCCCGCTCGGCGCGCTGGGGCTCGGGGGCGAGGATCTCGGCGACGCGCAGCCCGCGCTCCAGCGCGCGCTCCTCGGCGTACGCCTCGATGTCGTCCTTGGCCGCCACGGGGTCCTCGGCGGGCAGCCGCGCCCACACGGTCTTGGCGCCGGTGCGATAGGTGACGCCCCAGGACTCGGCGAGCCGGGACACCAGGCGCAGGCCGCGGCCGTACTCCGGTGTCTCGTACGGCGCCTCCGCCTCACCGTCGCGCGGGGCGCGCGAGGGGTGGTGGTCCAGGACCTCGACGAGGAGGGCGCCGGTGTCCTCCAGACGGCAGGTGAGCTCCAGATCGGTGCCGGCGTGCACGACGGCGTTGGTGACCAGCTCGCTGACGGCCACCACGGCGTCGTCGACGAGACGGGCGCTGAGGTGCTCGGTGCCGGGAAGTCCGGAGGCGGCCCATTCGGTGAGGGCGTTGCGCACGAGGGTGCGGGCGGAACCCGGGGAGATCGGACTGCCGGGGAGGGTGGCGCGGGTTTGCGCGCCCACGCCCCCGGGTGCAGGCGCATCAGAGGCACGGGAAACGGTCTCCCGTTGCGCCGGAATGGCCCCCATGGACAGCTCCCCGAACGGTTCGGACGAATTCGCCTCAGTCGACGCCGACAGAGTGACAGACTGGCCACGCCCATAAGCACCGAGTTACCGAAGTGGGCCGCCATGAGTGAGAACCGTGCTACGCGTGTGCTCGAAGACGGACAGAAAGACGGTCAAATTCGAGCATCGGAACTGCGCCCGCTGCTCGCCGCGATGACCGCGGCGAGGGACGGCGACTTCCGGAGGCTGCCGGAGACCGGTGAGGGAGTGGTGGCCGAGCTGACGGCCGTCTTCAACCAGATCATGGACCGGAGCACGCACTTCAACCGCGAAGTGCAACGGGTCAAGCGGGAGTTGGTCCGGCACGGCAGGCTCGACGAGCGGCTCTCGGCGAGCCCGGGCCCCGGCGACTGGACGACCCGCGTCAACGACGTCAACCAGGTGCTCGACGCGCTCGTCGCCCCGGCGGCGAACGCGACGCGCGTACTCGACGCTGTGGCCGGCGGTGATCTGACCCAGCGCGTCGATCTGCACGACGGCAGCCGCCAGTTACGCGGCGACCTGCGGCGCCTGGGCCGTGCCGTGAACAAGATGGTCGACCAGCTCTCCCTGTTCACCGGCGAGGTGACCCGCGTGGCCCGCGAGGTCGGGACCGAGGGCCGGCTCGGCGGACGGGCCAAGGTGACGGGGTTGTCCGGCAGTTGGCGGGACGTGACCGAGGCCGTCAACACGATGGCGTCCCGGCTGACGGCGCAGGTGCGCGACATCGCCCTGGTGACCACGGCGGTGGCCCGCGGCGACCTGACCCGCACGGTCACCGTCGAGGCGACCGGCGAGCTGCTCGAACTCAAGCTGACCGTCAACACGATGGTGGACCAGCTCTCCGCCTTCGCCGACGAGGTGACGAGGGTCGCCCGCGAGGTCGGCACGGAAGGTCAGCTGGGCGGCCGGGCCCAGGTACGCGGCGTCAGCGGCGTGTGGAAGGACCTCACCGACAACGTCAACTTCATGGCGTCGAACCTGACTTCCCAGGTCCGCAACATCGCCCAGGTCACCACCGCCGTCGCCAACGGAGACCTGAGCCAGAAGATCACCGTCGACGCCCAGGGCGAGATCCTCGAACTCAAGTCGACCATCAACACGATGGTGGACCAGCTCTCCGCCTTCGCCGATGAGGTCACCCGCGTGGCCCGCGAGGTCGGCACCGAAGGAAACCTCGGCGGCCGGGCCCAGGTACGCGGCGTCAGCGGCGTGTGGAAGGACCTCACCGACAACGTCAACTTCATGGCGGACAACCTGACTTCCCAGGTCCGCAACATCGCCCTGGTCTCCACCGCCGTCGCCCAGGGCGACCTGGGCAAGAAGATCACGGTGGAGGCGAAGGGCGAGATCCTGGAGCTGAAGTCGACCATCAACACGATGGTGGACCAGCTCTCCGCCTTCGCCGACGAGGTCACCCGCGTGGCCCGCGAGGTCGGCACCGAAGGAAACCTCGGCGGTCAGGCCCAGGTACGCGGCGTCAGCGGCGTATGGAAAGACCTCACCGACAACGTCAACTTCATGGCGTTGAACCTGACCTCGCAGGTCCGCAACATCGCGCAGGTGACGACCGCCGTGGCCAACGGCGACCTGTCCAAGAAGATCACCGTCGACGCCCGGGGCGAGATCCTCGAACTCAAGGACACCGTCAACACAATGGTGCAGCAGCTGCGCGCCTTCGCCGACGAGGTCACCCGCGTGGCCCGCGAGGTCGGCACCGACGGCCGGCTCGGCGGCCGTGCGCAGGTGCTGGGCGTCTCCGGGGTCTGGCGGGACCTGACCGACAACGTCAACTACATGGCCGACAACCTCACCTCACAGGTGCGCAACATCGCCCAGGTCACCACCGCCGTCGCCAACGGCGACCTCTCCAAGAAGATCGACGTGGACGCCCGCGGCGAGATCCTGGAGCTGAAGACCGCCATCAACACGATGGTCGACACGCTCTCCTCCTTCTCCTCCGAGGTCACCCGCGTGGCCCGCGAGGTGGGCTCCGAGGGCCAGCTCGGCGGCCAGGCCCGGGTAGAGGGCGTGTACGGCACCTGGAAGCGCCTGACGACGAATGTGAACGAGCTGGCGTCGAACCTGACCACCCAGGTTCGCGCGATCGCCGAAGTCGCCTCCGCGGTGGCCCAGGGCGACATGTCCCGCTCGATCACGGTCGAGACGCGCGGCGAGGTCGCCGAGCTGAAGGACAACATCAACCTGATGGTGGCCAACCTGCGCGAGACGACCCGCGCCAAGGACTGGCTGGAGTCCAACCTGGCCCGCCTGGCCGCCCTGATGCAGGGCCACCGCGACCTGATGGAGGTCGCCGACCTGCTGCTGCGCGAGCTGACGCCGCTGGTCAACGCCCAGTACGGCGCGTTCTTCCTGGCCGACCCGGACGAGGAGAGCGCCGCACTGCGCACCACGGTTCCCACGAAGGGACTGGCCTTCATCGCCGGATACGGCTCGGCCCAGGGCACGACCATCGAGACCGGCGGCCTCCCGGTGCACGGCCTGGTCCGGCAGGCGGCCCGGGAGAAGAAGCGGATCCTGGTCGAGGAGGCCCCACCGGACTACATCAAGATCAACAGTGGGCTCGGCGAGGCGGCTCCCAGCAGCGTCGTCATCATCCCGATCCTCTTCGAGGACAAGCTCCTCGGCGTGATCGAGCTGGCGTCCTTCTCCCGCTTCTCCGACGTGCACCTGGCGTTCTTCGACCAGTTCGTGAACACCATCGCCGTCGCGATCAACACGATCATCGCCAACTCCCGTACGGAGTCCCTGCTCGGCGAGTCCCAGCGGCTGGCCATGCAGCTCCAGGAACGTTCGGACGAACTCCAGATGCAGCAGGCGGAGCTGCAGCGCTCGAACGCCGAACTGGAGGAGAAGGCGGCGCTCCTGGCGACCTCGTCGCAGTACAAGTCGGAGTTCCTGGCCAACATGTCGCACGAGCTGCGGACGCCTTTGAACTCACTGCTGATCCTGGCGAGGCTGCTCTCCGACAACCCGGACGGCCATCTCTCCGACCAGGAGGTCCAGTTCGCGACGACGATCCACCGCTCCGGCTCGGACCTGCTCCAGCTGATCAACGACATCCTGGACCTGTCGAAGATCGAGGCCGGCCGGATGGACGTACGCCCGAAGAAACTGCCGCTCATCAAGCTGCTGGACTATGTCCACGCCACCTTCCGCCCGCTCACCCTGGATCGCGGGCTCGCCTTCGAGGTGACGGTCGGCGAGGACGTACCGCGCGAGATGTACTCGGACGAGCAGCGCCTCCAGCAGATCCTGCGCAACCTCCTCTCCAACGCCATCAAGTTCACCGCGTCGGGCAAGGTCGAGCTGCGCGTGAACCGGGTGAAGGACCCCGACCACCACTACGTCCTCGAGGGCGACGACGTGATCGCGTTCTCGGTGTCCGACACCGGCATCGGCATCGCGGCGGAGAAACTCCCGGTGATCTTCGAGGCGTTCCAGCAGGCCGACGGCACGACCAACCGCAAGTACGGCGGCACGGGCCTGGGCCTGTCCATCAGCCGCGAGATCGCCGGCCTGCTGGGCGGCCGTATCGTCGCCGCGAGCGAGCCCGGCATGGGCTCCACGTTCACGCTGTACGTCCCGGTCGTCAGCCCCGGTCACTCCGCCACGGGGCCGGTGCCCGAGGACCGTCCGCTGCCGGTGCCGGAGCAGCTGTCCACCGAGACCTTCTCGACCGCCCACGACGCGGACGAGTCCTGGCCGACGCCGACCAAGCTGGAGGCCTGGCAGACGGGCCGGGCGGGGCAGATCCTGCCGGGCCGACGGGTGCTCATAGTGGACGACGACATCCGCAACGTCTTCGCGCTCACCCATGTCCTGGGCCGGGTCGGCATGCCGGTCCTGTACGCGGAGAACGGCCGCGAGGGCATCGAGACACTGGAGCGCACCCCGGACGTCGAACTCGTCCTGATGGACATCATGATGCCCGAGATGGACGGCTACGAGACGATCTCCGCCATCCGTCGCACCCCGCGCTGGACGGACCTGCCCATCGTCGCCCTCACCGCGAAGGCCATGCCCGGGGACCGGGAGAAGTCCATCGCGCGGGGCGCCAACGACTACGTACCGAAGCCGGTGGACGTGGATCAGCTGCTGACCGTCGTCTGCGACCTCCTGGACCCCGAGGTCGCGGACAAGACCGTAGTACCGGAACCGAGCGCTTCCGAGGAGGAAGAGGTTCGGCCGACCATCACCGAGTGAGGCCACTTCATCATGAGCGCTGAGGCAACGACCGACGAGCGTGCCGGCATCCTCCTCGTCGATGACATGGAGGACAACCTGATCGCGCTGGAGGCCGTACTGGGGTCCCTCAACGAGCCGCTCGTCCGCGCGCGTTCGGGCGAGGAGGCGATGAAGGCGCTGCTGCGGCAACGCTTCGCCCTGGTGCTGCTCGATGTCCGCATGCCGGGCATGGACGGTTTCGAGACCGCCACCAACATCAAACGACTCGACCAGACCAAGGACGTCCCGATCATCTTCCTGACCGGCGCGGAGGACGACCCGGGCTACGCCTTCCGCGGCTACGCGACAGGCGCGGCGGACTACCTGACCAAGCCGTTCGACCCTTGGGTGCTACGCGCGAAGGTGACGGTGTTCCTGGAGCTGCACCGCAAGAACAGGCAGTTGGAGCGCCTGCTGAGCCGCGAGCATGTCCAGAGCCGGGAACTGAGTACCCAGTTGGCGGCCTTGGAGGACCAGCTCGCCGACGACACACCCCCGAACCTGAGGGCGCTGCGCGCGCAGGTCCACGAGATACGTCGACTTATCGGCAAAAGGTGAGCCGGCCAGCCTCAAAGGGGCGCGGGGAACTGCGCGACCAGCCACGGCGGACCGTCAGCCGCCACACAGTCCCCCGGCACCCTCTAAGCTTCGCGCGTCCCCGCGTACATCTCCTCGATCAGAGCCTTGTACTCCCGCTCGACAACCGGCCGCTTCAGCTTCAGGCTCGGCGTGATCTCCCCGTGCTCCACATCGAGATCCCGCGGCAGCAGCCGGAACTTCTTGATCGTCTGCCACTTCTGCAGCCCGGCGTTGAGCTGCTGCACATACCCGTCGACCATCTCGATGGCGGCCGACGAGGCGACGATCTCCGCGTACGACTTGCCGCCGAGCCCGTTCTCCTCGGCCCACGCCACGATGGCGACCTCGTCCAGCGCGATCAGCGCCGTGCAGAAGTTCCGGTCGGCGCCGTGCACCAGGATGTTGGAGACGTACGGGCACACCGCCTTGAACTGCCCCTCGACCTCGGCGGGCGCGATGTACTTGCCGCCCGAGGTCTTGATCAGGTCCTTCTTGCGGTCGGTGATGCGCAGGTATCCGTCCGGGGACAGCTCCCCGATGTCACCGGTGTGGAACCAGCCGTCGGACTCCAGCACCTCGGCGGTCTTCTCCGGCAGCCCGTGGTAGCCCTCCATGATGCCGGGGCCCCGCAGCAGGATCTCGCCGTCGTCGGCGATACGGACCTCCGTGCCGGGCAGCGGCTTGCCGACCGTGCCGGTGCGGTAGGCCTCGCCGGGGTTCACGAAGGACGCGGCCGAGGACTCCGTGAGGCCGTAGCCCTCCAGGATGTGGATGCCGGCGCCGGCGAAGAAGAAGCCGATCTCCGGGGCGAGGGCGGCGCTGCCGGACACGCACGCGCGCAGGTTGCCGCCGAAGGCCTCGCGGATCTTGGCGTAGACGAGCTTGTCGGCGACCTTGTGCTTGGCGGCGAGCCCGAAGGGCGCGGAGTGGGTGCCGGTGCGCCGGAAGTTGTCCTGGGTGACCTTGGCGTACTCGCGGGCGACCTCGGCGGCCCACTGGAAGATCTTGTACTTGGCGCCGCCGGCCGCGCGGGCCTTGGCGGCGACCCCGTTGTAGACCTTCTCGAAGATGCGCGGCACGGCCGCCATGTACGTCGGCTGCACGACCGGCAGGTTCTCGATGATCTTGTCGACGCGGCCGTCGACGGCGGTGACGTGGCCGACCTCGATCTGACCGGAGGTGAGCACCTTGCCGAAGACGTGCGCGAGCGGCAGCCACAGGTACTGCACGTCCTCCGCGCCGACCAGGCCGGTCGCGGCGATCGCCTTCGCCATGTACGACCAGTTGTCGTGCGGCAGCCGCACGCCCTTGGGGCGGCCGGTGGTGCCGGAGGTATAGATCAGGGTGGCCAGCTGGTCCTTGGTGATCGCGCCGACCCGCTGCTTGATCAGCTCGGGGTCCTTCTCCAGCCGGGCCGCGCCACGGGCCTCCAGCTCGGCGAGGCTGAGCACCCAGTCACCGGTCTCGACGCCGTCCGCGTCCACGACGATGACATGCGTGAGGTTCGGCAGCTCGGCGCGCTTCTCCAGCGCCTTGGCCACCTGGGCCGCGTCCTCGGCGATGAGGACCCGGCTCTCGGAGTCGGCGAGGATGAAGGCCGACTCCTCGGCGTTGGTCTGCGGATAGACCGTGGTGGTGGCGGCGCCGGCGCACATGATGCCCAGGTCGGCGAGGATCCACTCGATCCGGGTCGAGGAAGCGAGGGCCACGCGCTGCTCGGGCTGGACGCCCAGCTCGATGAGCCCGGCCGCGATCGCGTAGACCCGCTCGGCGGCCTGCGCCCAGCTCAGCGACTTCCAGTCGTCCGCGCCCTGTCCCGCGGCCGACGGCACGGGATAGCGGTACGCCTCAGCGTCCGGCGTTGCTGTCACGCGCTCCAGAAAGAGGGCCGCCACGCTCGGCGGACGGTTCTCGATCAGTGTCTGTGTGCTCACGACATCCTCCGGGGGCCCGCGACTGTGCGGCTGACGTGCGGCTGGTTCCACTCGCGTTGTTTAACTCGCGAGTAACTATCGAGCAGGCATCAGGGTAAAGGCCGACGGCCCACTGCGTAAGGGCCTACGCCCTGTCACTTCCTCCAGACGGTCACACGGCGCACACCAAGGGGTCCGTCGCGCTTTCGTACGACGGACCCCTGATGCGGCGATTTGCCGGGTCACCTGGTGCTACCTGCGGTTACTTCTTGGCCTTGCCCGAACCCGCGCTGTCATCACTGCTCAGTACGGCAATGAAGGCCTCCTGCGGAACCTCCACGGAACCCACCATCTTCATCCGCTTCTTGCCTTCCTTCTGCTTCTCCAGCAGCTTGCGCTTACGGGAGATGTCGCCGCCGTAGCACTTGGCGAGGACGTCCTTGCGGATGGCGCGGATGGTCTCACGGGCGATCACCCGGGAGCCGATGGCGGCCTGGATGGGCACCTCGAAGGCCTGCCGCGGAATGAGCTCGCGCAGCTTGGCGACAAGCCGCACCCCGTACGCGTACGCGGCGTCCTTGTGCGTGATCGCGGAGAAGGCGTCGACCTTGTCGCCGTGCAGCAGGATGTCGACCTTGACCAGGCTGGAGGTCTGCTCGCCGGTGGGCTCGTAGTCCAGCGAGGCGTACCCACGCGTCTTCGACTTCAGCTGGTCGAAGAAGTCGAAGACGATCTCGGCGAGGGGAAGCGTGTAGCGGATCTCGACCCGGTCCTCGGACAGGTAGTCCATGCCGAGGAGGGTGCCGCGCCGGGTCTGGCACAGCTCCATGATCGAGCCGATGAACTCGGTCGGCGCGAGGATCGTGGCGCGCACGACCGGCTCGTACACCTCGTTGATCTTGCCCTCGGGGAACTCGCTCGGGTTGGTGACGGTGTGCTCGGTGCCATCCTCCATGACCACCCGGTAGACCACGTTGGGCGCGGTGGCGATGAGATCCAGCCCGAACTCGCGCTCCAGCCGCTCCCGGATCACATCGAGGTGCAGAAGCCCCAGGAAGCCGACGCGGAAGCCGAAGCCGAGGGCCGCGGAGGTCTCCGGCTCGTAGACCAGCGCGGCGTCGTTGAGCTGGAGCTTGTCGAGGGCCTCGCGCAGCTCCGGGTAGTCGGAGCCGTCGAGCGGATACAGACCGGAGAAGACCATCGGCTTCGGGTCCTTGTAGCCGCCGAGCGCCTCCTCGGCGCCCTTGTGCTGGCTGGTGACGGTGTCACCGACCTTGGACTGGCGGACGTCCTTCACACCGGTGATGAGATAGCCCACCTCGCCGACGCCGAGGCCGTCGGCCGCCAGCATCTCCGGCGAGTTCGTCCCGATCTCCAGCAGCTCGTGCGTGGCACCGGTGGACATCATCCGGATCCGCTCGCGCTTGTTGAGCTGACCGTCGATGACACGGACGTACGTCACGACACCGCGGTAGGAGTCGTAGACGGAGTCGAAGATCATCGCGCGGGCCGGAGCGTCCTTGACGCCGACCGGGGCGGGGACCTCGGCGACGACCTTGTCGAGCAGGGCATCGACGCCCAGGCCCGTCTTGGCGGACACCCTGAGCACGTCGCTCGGATCGCAGCCGACCAGGTTGGCGAGCTCCTCGGCGAACTTCTCGGGCTGCGCGGCGGGCAGGTCGATCTTGTTCAGCACGGGGATGATCGTGAGGTCGTTCTCCATCGCCAGGTAGAGGTTGGCGAGAGTCTGGGCCTCGATGCCCTGGGCGGCGTCGACGAGGAGGACGGTGCCCTCACAGGCGGCCAGCGACCGCGAGACCTCGTACGTGAAGTCGACGTGCCCCGGGGTGTCGATCATGTTGAGGATGTGCGTCTTGCCGGAATCGTGGGTGGGAGCCCACGGCAGCCGCACCGCCTGGGACTTGATCGTGATGCCGCGCTCACGCTCGATGTCCATCCGGTCGAGGTACTGAGCACGCATCTGCCGCTGCTCGACCACTCCGGTCAGCTGGAGCATCCGGTCGGCGAGCGTGGACTTGCCGTGGTCGATGTGCGCGATGATGCAGAAGTTGCGGATCAGTGCCGGGTCGGTACGGCTCGGCTCGGGCACATTGTTAGGGGTCGCGGGCACGCAGGGTCCTGTCTCTTGAGGCGCCTTATGCCTCGGGTCGGATCTATACGTAGGTTCCATGGTCCCATGGGCGGCGACCGACGACCGTTTTGGGCCGTCGGCCGGGCCACTGGTAGCCTGGGTGGCTGTGTCTCATGCCCTCTCAGCACGAGGCACACTCCAGAAAATCACCGGTACGGGTCCCGCGCGGCCCCGTGCCAGAACCTGAAAAGGCTCATCAGTGGCGAACATCAAGTCCCAGATCAAGCGGATCAAGACCAACGAGAAGGCTCGGCTGCGCAACAAGGCCGTCAAGTCCTCCCTGAAGACCGCGATCCGCAAGGCCCGTGAGGCCGCTGCCGCGGGTGACACCGAGAAGGCCACCGAGTACCAGCGCGCTGCCGCGCGTCAGCTCGACAAGGCCGTCTCCAAGGGCGTCATCCACAAGAACCAGGCCGCCAACAAGAAGTCGGCGCTTGCTTCGAAGGTCGGCGCTCTCAAGGGCTGACACTTGATTTGATCGCCGGAGGGAATCGAGCGGGCCCTCTCTCATCCGCTCCCGTCCGGCACCCCGAGCCTGTACGCGGCCTGCGTTCGCCACGCGGGTACGGGCTCAGCAGCTTGAACCGAAGGCCCCGGCCACCGCCCTTCCCCAGGACGGCGGCCGGGGCCTTCGGTATGTCCTGCCCCCTCGGGGCGGCTGTCACGACCAGAAGTCGTTCACCCGGTCCATGTCCGAGACGCACTCGTCGAGATCGCTGACCTTGTCGCCGACGATGCGAAAGACGATGGCCCCGTCCTCGTCGAGGCGCTTGCCCTGCCGCTCCGCCGTGAAGTGGTGTACGGCGACCGCATGCCCCCGGCCGTCGACGAGTACGGTGCGCAGTTCGACCCGCATCGACCCTGCGGTCTCCTCATAGAGCCGGCCGTACATGTCGATGACCGCGTCCTGGCCCTTGAAGTCACCCGACATCGGATGGCTGCCCGGCACGTGGTGCGTGCAGTCCGATGTCATCAGCCCGCGCAGGGCGTCCATGTCGCCGCTCGCGAAGGCTTCGTAGCCCTTGCGGACGAGAGTTGCGTGCGGATGTTCAGCCATGCCTGATCGCCACCTTCCTTGCTGTCCGGCGATGTACGGCTGACACGCCCGATTCTCCTCCCCTGCCCCTAGCCCCGCCCTCTGGACCGAGCGGCCCGCGCGATAGTCACGACCGCTTTCTCCAGGGCGTACCCGGGGTCCTCCCCGCCGCCCTTCACACCGGCGTCCGCCTCGGCCACCGCGCGCAACGCCAGCGCGACTCCGTCGGGCGTCCACCCCCGCATCTGCTGGCGCACGCGGTCGATCTTCCAGGGCGGCATGCCGAGCTCCCGCGCCAGGTCGGCGGGACGGCCCCCCCGGGCCGAGGACAGCTTTCCGATGGCCCTGACGCCCTGGGCGAGCGCGCTGGTGATCAGGACGGGCGCCACGCCTGTCGCCAGCGACCAGCGCAGCGCCTCCAGTGCCTCCGCGGCCCGCCCCTCGACCGCCCGGTCGGCGACGGTGAAGCTCGACGCCTCGGCGCGGCCCGTGTAGTACCGCCCGACCACCGCCTCGTCGATGGTCCCCTCGACATCGGCGACCAGCTGACTAACCGCGGACGCCAGCTCCCGCAGATCACTGCCGATGGCATCGACGAGCGCCTGGCAGGCCTCGGGCGTCGCGGACCGCCCGGTCGCCCGGAACTCCTGCCTGACGAACGCCAGCCGGTCCGCCGGCTTGGTCATCTTCGGGCACGCCACCTCCCGCGCCCCCGCCTTGCGCGCGGCGTCGAGCAGCTTCTTGCCCTTCGCCTGCCCGGCGTGCAGCAGCACCAGGGTGATCTCGTCGGCCGGCGCGCCCAGATACGCCGTCACGTCCTTGATCGTGTCGGCCGACAGGTCCTGCGCATTGCGCACGACCACGACCTTGCGCTCCGCGAACAGCGACGGACTGGTCAGCTCCGCCAACGTCCCCGGCTGCAACTGCTCCGGCGTCAGATCCCGCACATCGGTATCGGCATCAGCGGCCCGGGCGGCAACCACCACCTCCCGCACGGCACGGTCGAGCAGCAGCTCCTCCTGCCCCACGGCGAGGGTCACGGGGGAGAGGAGGTCGTCGTTCGCAGATTTCCTGGCCATCGCGACAAGGATGGCACGCGCCACTGACAGTGGGCGCCGACCGGGGCTGTCGGGGACGGGGTGCCGGTCGAGCCGGGGGCAGGGTGCCGGTGAGGCCGGGGGCAGGGTGCAGGCCAGGCGGGGGGGGGCACGGTGTCGTTGATGCCGGGGACAGGGTGCCGGTCAGGCCGGGGGCAGGGTGCAGGCCAGGCCGTCAGGCCGAGGGCAAGAAGCGGATCCGGTCGAGGAAAGGGGGCCAGTCGAGCCGGCGACTGGAAGCCGGCCAGGCCGGAGACAGGGAGCCGGCCACCCCGTCAGGCCGAGGGCAAGAAGCGGATCCGGTCGAGGAAAGGGGGCCAGTCGAGCCGGCGACTGGAAGCCGGCCAGGCCGGAGACAGGGTGCCCGCCACCCCGTCAGGCCGAGGGCAAGAAGCGGATCCGGTCGAGGAAAGGGGGCCAGTCGAGCCGGCGACTGGAAGCCGACCAGGCCGGAGACAGGGAGCCGGTCAGGGCGGTCGCTCCGGTCCGGCTACGGCTCCTCCCGCCACCCGTCCCACTCCCCCGCAAACTCATCCAGCTCACCCGGATCGAGCCGCCCCGCCTCGTCCCGCAGCACCACCAGCCACTGCGCGTCCTCGGCGTCGTCCTCCCCGGCCAGCGCATCCCGCACCAGCCGCGGCTCCTCGTCGGTCCCGAACCGCTCCCCGAGCGCCCCCGCGACCTCCTCCGCCGCGTCACGATCGGGCAGCACCAGCACATGTCTCACATCGCTCACGGAGCAATTCTCGGGCACCGCCGTGAGACGACCGTGCGCCGGGTCCGCGCGCTCGCCCAGACCCACGCGCCACCTGGGGGATCAGCCGTCCCGGTTGGGCTTCCGTACCGTGGGCACCCGGTCCAGCTCGATCCCGAACCGCTCCCGGTACACCTCCAGCACCTCCTCGTCCGTCCCCAACTTCTGCTCCTCACGTGTTCCGTCGGCCGCCGTCGTCTTGAACGTGCGGCCGCTCAGGGTGATCCGCCCGCCTTCCTTCGTCACCCGCGAACACACCAGCGACTTCGTGAAGTGCGAGCCCGGCGAAGTGCTGTGCCACCACGCCCCGACCACGAAGTCGCCGAGCGCCCGCGGCCGCTGCTCCAGCCGGTACTCCGCCCTGCCGTCCATGGCGACCTCCAGGTCCGCCGCCTCCTCCGCGTCGGCCCCGCCGCGCACCCCCGCCGCGTCCGGCCCTGCCTCGACGATCCGGAACACGCCCGCCGGATCCACCTGCTCACCCCGCGCCTCGAACGCGAGCGGATAGTGGCTGTGCGCCCCGAAGCCGACGTCCGCCAGCCATGCGCCCCCGTCCACGGTCCGCACCTTCAGCGCCATGTGGTCGTAGGGAACCCCGACCTCCTCCTCCTTCACATGGACCCGGCCCGCGAGCAGCGTCACATCGAACCCCAGCGCGGCGAGCAACGCCCCGAACGCCCCGTTCAGTTCGTAGCAGAACCCACCCCGTCGCGCTCCCACCACCTTGTCCAGCAGTCGCTTCTCCTCCAGGACGATCTCCTCGCCGAGGTGGATCGAGAGGTTCTCGAAGGGCACGGTCTGCAGATGGCGCAGATGCAGTTCGCGCAGCACGTCCACGGTGGGCCAGGCGGGGTGCTCGACCCCCAGGCGGCGGAGATAGGCATCAACCTCAACGGAATCCATGCCCTCAGTCTCCCGCCACCCGCAGCTCCACGCCCGTACCCGTGACCGCCAGCGCCCCGTCCTCGTCCGTCCGCAGCACCACGGCTCCCTGTGCCCGCAGTGCCGCGAGGGTGCTGGGAGCCGGATGCCCATACGGGTTGTCCTCACCACAGCTGATCAACGCCAGCCTGGGCGCCGTCCGGCGTATGAGCTCCTGGTCCTGGTACGCCGAGCCGTGATGAGCCACCTTGAGCACGTCCACGCCGCCCAGCAGCGCCCCCGCCGGTGATCTCAACAGCGCCCGCTGGGCCGGGGGTTCGAGATCCCCGAGCAGCAGGAGCCGCAGCCCGGCCGACCGGACGAGCAGCGTGACACTGGCGTCGTTCGGGCCCTCCGGGGCCATGGCCGGAAGTGGCGGGTGGGAGGGCGGCGGCCAGACCACCTGCCAACTCAAGTCTCCGGTACGCCGCTCCTCCCCCGCGGCGGCCCGCGTCACGGGAACGCGCCGGGCCGCCGCCTCCCTGCGCACGAACTCCACCTGGTCCACCGGCTCTTCGTGCCCCGTCGTCTCGATCGCGCCCACCGAGCGACCGCGCAGGACGCCGGGCAGGCCCGCCACATGGTCGGCGTGGAAATGGGTGAGCACGACGAGCGGAATCCTGGTGATCCCGAGCGTGCGCAGGCACCGATCGATCAGCGTCGGATCGGGGCCGGCGTCCACGACCACGCCGGTCCCCTCGCCCGCCGCGAGCACCATCGCGTCGCCCTGCCCCACATCGCACATCGCGAACCGCCACCCGGGCGGCGGCCACCCCGTGACCACCCTGGTCAGCGGCGGCGGCTGCACCACCACCAGCAGGAGCAGGGCCCCGCAGACACCGCACCACCAGGGGTGCCGCAGCAGCCGCCGACCGGCGAGCAGGGCGACCATCGTCGCGAGGGCGAGCAGCGCCGCCCCGGTCCAGCTGCCGGGCCAGTCCACTCCCGCGCCGGGCAGTGCGGCGCCCGTCCGGGCGACGTCCGCGATCCAGCCGGCCGGCCAACCCGCGCACCAGGCCAGCACCTTGGCCACCGGCATCACCAACGGCGCCGTCGCCAGTGCAGCGAAACCCAGCACCGTGGCCGGTGCGATCGCGAACTCCGCGAGCAGATTGCACGGCACCGCCACCAGGCTCACCCGAGCCGACAGCACCGCCACGACCGGAGCGCACAGGGCCTGCGCGGCAGCCGCGGCCGCCAGTGCCTCGGCCAACCGCGGCGGCACCCCGCGCCGTCGCAACGCCGCGCTCCAGCGGGGCGCGAGCGTGAGCAGGGCACCCGTGGCCAGCACGGAGAGCAGGAAGCCGTAGCTGCGGGCCAGCCACGGGTCGTACAGGACCAGCAGCAGTACGGCCGTCGCCAGCGCCGGGATCAGAGTCCTACGGCGTCCGGTCGCCAGGGCGAGCAGCGCGACGGCTCCGCAGGCCGCGGCCCGCAGCACGCTCGGGTCCGGCCGGCACACGACGACGAACGCCAGGGTGAGCGCCCCACCGAGCAGCGCGGTCGTCCGCAGGGAGATGCCGAGGCGGGGCGCGAGCCCACGGCGCTCGGCGAGCTGGGCCAGGCCGGGCGGGCCGATGAGCAGGGCGAGGATGATCGTGAGATTGCTGCCGGAGACGGCGAGCGTGTGCGCGAGGTCGGTCTCCTTGAACGCCTCGTCCAGCTCCGGCGTGATCCGCGAGGTGTCCCCCACGACCAGCCCCGGCAGCAGCGCCCGCGCATCCGCCGGCAACCCGTCGGTCGCCTCCCGCAGCCCCGCCCTCAACCGCCCCGCCAGCCGCTGCGCCCCCGACGGCTCCCCCACGACCTCCGGCACCGCCGGGTCCCGCACCCGCAGCACGGCCGCGACCCGGTCCCCGTCCGCGAGGGCGGGCGTAAACCGTGCGGTCACCCGCAGCCGGGTGGAGGGAAGCAGCTCCAGCCAGGCAGAACGCCGGGCGCCGGAGGACTGCGACGCCCCTTCGTCCTCACCGGACGACCCCCACCCCGCGTCGACGATCATCAGCACCGGCGCCCGCGTCACCACCGCCGTGCCGTCCGCGTCCTCGACGCGTCGTGCATCAGCGTTGATCAGCACGGAGGTCGGCGCCATGTGATTCCCTCTGACCCGGGGCCGGGTGAGCCGGGGATCGGAGGTGACCTCGACCTCGGCGGTCACGGTGGCGTACTCCCTCGCCAGCTCGGGCACCGGCCCGCGCCGCAGGTCGGCCCCGTGCAGCCCGGCGGAGACGGCGGCCGCGGCGACACAGAGCAGCACGGCGGCGACCGAGGTTCGCGGCCAGCTGATGCGCTTGAGCGCGGTGCTCGGCCTGTCCGGTCGGGTGGGATGCCCGGGGTGGGAATCCGGACCAGGTCCGGTCAGGCGCTGGGGGCCTGCAGGGCGCCCCGGACGCCTGGGCGGATGTTCGGGCTCGGTTCGATGCTCGGGCTCGGTTCGATGGTCCGGCTCGGTTCGATGGTCCGGCTCGGTTCGATGGTCCGGCTCGGCCAGACGCCCTGACCTGGCCGCATGGCCATCGCCACCCCCGCCATCGGAAGGCTCGCTTTCCACGACCCTGCCACTGGTGAGCCCGCCTTCCACGCCCCCGCCTCGCCGCACCACCAGCAGTACGCCTGCCGCAAGCAGACAGACAACCGTCGCCCCGACCGCCCAACCCTCAGGAGCGCCCAGCATCAGGGCCGCCGTCGCCCAGGCGGCGAGCGCGGGCGGGACGAGTCGAAGGTCCGTCGGTCCTTCCTGACGGGGGTGGGAGGCACCGAGCCGGCTGCCGGACCCGGCGTGGACGGCAGCGCGGGAGGGCGCGAGGTCGGCTGTTCGGACGTCGTGAGTCATGGCCGCACGAGATTCCGCAGATCGGCGAACCGGCGGTCGCCGATGCCGTTGACCTCGCGCAGCTCGTCCACCGAGCGGAAGCCGCCGTGCTGGGTGCGGTAGTCGATGATGTGCTGGGCCAGGACCGGGCCGACGCCCGGGAGGGTGTCGAGCTGCTCCACGGTGGCTGTGTTGAGGGCGACCGGCGCGCTGGGTGCCGCCCCCGCGACCGCCGCACCGCCCGTGCCGGTACCCGCACCCGTGCCCGGAGCGGCCCCGGACACGGTGGCCGGACCCCCGACGATCACCTGCTCACCGTCGACGAGGAAGCGAGCCCGGTTGAGGCTGTCGGTCTTCGTGCCCGGACGCACCCCACCTGCAGCGCGCAGGGCGTCGGCCACCCGTGAGCCCGCGGGCAGCCGGTGGATGCCCGGTTCGCGCACCTTGCCGCTGACGTCCACGACGATCTCGGCCGCCACCGTGGCCCCAGCACCGGACGCACCGACGGCCTCCGACGTACTCGACCCGCTCGCCCCTCCCTGCTGCTGTCCTCCCTGCGGTTCCCCGCCGTACGAGGCCGCCGCCCGCACCACCTCCGGCGCCCGCACGGACTGCGCCCGCCCGGCCCAGAAGTGCTGCACCGCGAACCCGGCAGCGAGGACGAGCACCACCGTGAGCGCGACGACATTCCGCCGCTCCAGCCCACACCTCGCCTGCAACCACATCGGCATCCGCTCCCGCAAAGCCAGCCCGGCCCGCCCCCGCCACTCCCCGGCACCGGCACCGCCCGCGCCACCAGCCCCGTCACCAACGACGGCACCCGCGCCGCCCGCCGCCTCATCGGCACCGGCGTCCGGCACGTCCGCGCTCAGCGCCCCATCGCCGCGCGGAGCATCGGAGCCCACCAGCCCCTCGGCATGCGCGAAATCGGAGCCGTGCGGCCCATCAGCGCCCAGGACAACACGGCCCGGCAGCCCCTCGGCACCCGGGACATCAAAACGCCGCGACCCTTCAGGGCCCGGCACGACAGTGCCCCGCAGCCCAACAGCGCGTCGGCCATCGGATCCCAGCACCCCATCAGCCCCCGGGACATCCGCGCCCGTCACCTCTCCAACCCGCAGCGCACCTCCCAGATCCGCCCCCGACTCCCCGGGCCCAGGCCCACGCCCCGCACGCCGAGCAGCCCCCTCGCGCGCCTCCCCACTCACCGGCGGCCCCGCCCCCGACTCCCCCCACTCCCCGGCCCGTTCGGCGAAAATCACCTCCGCCCTGCGCCGCAGTTCCTCCGCCGCTCGCGCGGACGCATGACGCGGCCGTGACCGGCCCGGGGCATGCATGTGTCGCCGCCGGCGGGCACGGACGTCTGAGTCAGGGCCGCGACCCGGGCCGCTGGTTGCTGTCGTGGTGCGTGTACGTGATCGAAGTGCCATGCGTCGAGGATCGGACACCTCGGCACACTCGCGATGATCTTGCTCAATTCCCGGGGATTACCGGCAAGTTGTGGATAACTCCGCCACCCACACGAGTGGCTCACTCACCGGAAGGGCCGTCACCGCGGCGAAACGACAACCCCCAACAACCCAGGTCCGGTGTGCGCACCGATTACCGCCCCGACCTCACTCACGTGCAGATCGGCCAGCCCCGGCACCCGCGCCCGCAAACGGTCCGCCAGCGCCGACGCCCGGTCGGGGGCGGCGAGATGGTGGACCGCGATGTCGACCTGCGCGCTGCCTGCCCGGTCGGCCGCGATCTCCTCGAGGCGGGCGATCGCCTTGGAGGCCGTCCGTACCTTCTCCAGCGGGCCGATCCTGCCGCCTTCCAACTGCAGCAGCGGCTTCACCGCGAGCGCGGAGCCCAACAGCGCCTGTGCGGCACCGATGCGGCCACCGCGGCGCAGATAGTCGAGGGTGTCGACGTAGAAGTAGGCGGCCGTGGCCCCGGCCCGCTTTTCCGCGGCGGTGACGGCCTCGTCCACCGTGCCGCCCGTCTCCGCCGCCTCGGCCGCCGCAAGGGCGCAGAAGCCCAGCGCCATGGCGACCATCCCGGTGTCCACCACCCGCACCGGCACCGGCGCCTCGCGTGCTGCGAGGACCGCCGCGTCGTAGGTGCCGGAGAGCTCGGCGGACAGGTGCAGGGAGACGATGCCGGTGGCGCCGGACTCGGCGACCTTGCGGTAGTGCTCCGCGAACACCTCGGGGCTCGGGCGCGAGGTGGTGACCGGGCGTCGCTTCTGCAACGCCTGGGCGAGGGATCGGGTCGAGATCTCGGTGCCCTCGTCCAACGCCTGGCCGCCGACGACCACGGTCAGGGGCACCGCTGTGATGCCGTGGCGCTCCATCGTCCGCTGCGGCAGGTAGGCCGTTGAATCGGTGACGATCGCGACATGGCGGGACATGAGCTGGAGGTTACCTGGCGTAGCGCCCGGGCGGCAGTCCGACCCCGCTCACCTGGGAATGCCTTGACCGATCAGCGCGCGCGAAACGGGGCTCAAGTCGTGCTCTCGGGACGGGGTTTCTTCTGCCAGGGGTACGTCGGGCGCGGGGCTGCCGGGCTGATGGCGGGCCGGGTCGGCTCCTCGGCACGCTGCGACTGAGGTGTGTCCGGCCAGGTCTGCTCGGCTGTCGCGGCGGCCTCGGCGGCCGGGGCCTCCGGCCACGGCGGCGGCGTGGACGACGGACGTTCCGGCGGCGTCGACGAGGAGGAAGGAGAAGAGGACGAGGCGGAGGACTCCGTCGTCTGCCAGTGGCGCAGGGCGCCGGCCTCCAGGTCGATCTGCGCGCTGAGGGTGTCCAGGTCGTCGGCGGCGAAGCGGCGGGCCCGGTCGCGAGCGGCCCAGCGCAGCGCGTCCGCCGACTTGACGACGCGCTCGGTGCGCTCGCGCAGGTCGGGCAGCCGCTCGGCGAGGGTCGCGCGGTCCGGCTCGGACTCCAGGCGCCGCATCTCGGCGTCCAGTTCGTGTCCGTGTGCGCTGAGGCGTTGGAAGAGGCCGAGGGACTCCTGAAGAGACTCGTCCTCGGTCACGCCCGCGTGCAGCGCGTCCTGGGTGGCCCGCATGGAGGTGCGCAGCTTCAGCCGCAGCTGGGCGAGCTCGCCGGCGGCGCCCGGCTGGGCGAAGGACTTGGCCCGCAGGGTGCCGTCCTCGACCGTACGCCGGGCATGGGTGATGGTCTCGTCCACGCGGCGCTTGGCGGCCCCGACCACCTTCACCGTGGCGTACGCGCCGAGCACGACGAAGAGCACGAAAAGCAGGGCGACGACTGCGATCACTGCTTCCACGAGCTCCTCCTCGACCGGTCGCGGCACACGCCGCGTCACTCTTCAACGGTAAACGCAACAGGCAGGCCCGGAGTTCCAGAAGAACCCCGAACCTGCCCGTAGGGGATCACCCCGAGCCCACATCGGACCCGGCAGAACCGCCGAATCGCCGCGCCAATGCCGGGGCGCCTGCGCCTACGCCTTTACCTACGCCGGAACGATATTCACCAGCTTCGGCGCCCGGACGATCACCTTGCGGATCCCGGCCCCGTCCAGCGCCGCCACGACCTTCTCGTCGGACAGCGCGACCTTCTCCAGCTCCTCGTCGGAGATCGCCGGCGAGACCTCCAGGCGGGCCTTGACCTTGCCCTTGATCTGCACGACGCAGGTCACGGTCTCGTCGATGACGTACGCCGGGTCGGCGACCGGGAAGTCCCGGTGCACCACCGAGTCGGTGTGACCCAGCTTGCGCCACAGCTCCTCGGCGATGTGCGGGGCCAGCGGCGCGGCCATCAGCACCAGCGACTCGGCCACCGAGCGCGGTACCGCGCCGCCCGCCTTCGTCAGGTGGTTGTTCAGCTCCGTGACCTTGGCAATGGCGGTGTTGAACCGCATGCCCTCCAGATCCCCGCGCACCCCGTCGATCGCCTTGTGCAGCGCACGCAGCGTGTCCTCGTCGGGCTCGGCGTCCGCAACCGCCACGGCACCGGTCGTCTCGTCGACGACGTTGCGCCACAGCCGCTGCAGCAGCCGGAACTGGCCGACCACCGCGCGTGTGTCCCACGGCCGGGACACGTCCAGCGGGCCCATCGCCATCTCGTACAGACGCAGCGTGTCGGCGCCGTACTCGGCACAGATCTCGTCCGGAGTGACCGCGTTCTTCAGGGACTTGCCCATCTTGCCCAGCAGTCGGGAGACCTTCTCGCCCTGGTAGTAGTAGGCGCCGTCGCGCTCCTCCACCTCGGCGGCCGGAACCGCGATGCCGCGGCTGTCGCGGTACACGTAGGCCTGGATCATGCCCTGGTTGAACAGCTTGTGGAACGGCTCCACGGAGGAGACGTGTCCCAGGTCGAACAGGACCTTGGACCAGAATCGCGCGTACAGCAGGTGCAGCACGGCGTGCTCGGCGCCGCCGACGTACAGGTCGACACCGCCGTGCGGCTGGCCCTCGCGCGGGCCCATCCAGTACTGCTCGATCTCGGGGTCGACCAGCTTCTCGCTGTTGTGCGGGTCCAGGTAGCGCAGCTCGTACCAGCAGGAACCGGCCCAGTTGGGCATGGTGTTGGTCTCACGCCGGTAGCGCTTCGGACCGTCGCCCAGGTCCAGCGTGACGTTGACCCAGTCCTCGTTGCGCGACAGCGGCGTCTCGGGCTGGGTGTCGGCGTCGTCCGGGTCGAAGGTGCGCGGCGAGTAGTCCTCGACCTCGGGCAGCTCCAGCGGCAGCATCGACTCGGGCAGCGCGTGGGCGATGCCGTCCTCGTCGTAGACGATCGGGAAGGGCTCGCCCCAGTAGCGCTGGCGGCTGAACAGCCAGTCGCGCAGCCGGAAGTTGACGGTGCCCTCGCCGACGCCGGACCGCTCCAGCCACTCGGTGATGCGCGCCTTGGCCTCGGCGACGCCCAGGCCGTCCAGGGAGACGTCGTCGTTGGAGGAGTTGATGATCTTCGCGTCGTACGACCCGAAGGCGTCCTCCCAGGTCGAGGTGTCCGTGCCTCGCCCGTCGGTCGGCTCGACGATGCAGACGATCGGCAGCTCGAAGGCGCGCGCGAACTCGAAGTCGCGCTGGTCGCCCGCCGGAACGGCCATGATCGCGCCCGTGCCGTAGCCCATCAGGACGTAGTCGGCGATGAAGACGGGGACCTGCTCGCCGTTGACCGGGTTGGTCGCGTACGAGCCGATGAAGACGCCGGTCTTGTCCTTGGCCTCGGCCTGGCGCTCGACGTCGGACTTGGAGGCGGCCTGCGCGCGGTAGGCGGCGACGGCCTCGGCCGGGGTCGCGTGACCGCCGGTCCAGACGTCGTGGGTGCCCTCGGGCCAGGCGTCCGGGGTGAACTTCTCGACCAGCGGGTGCTCGGGCGCCAGCACCATGTAGCTCGCGCCGAACAGGGTGTCGGGGCGCGTGGTGAAGACCGTGATGCGCTCGCCGTCCACGGGGAAGTCGACGCGAGCGCCCTCGGAGCGGCCGATCCAGTTGCGCTGCTGCAGCTTGATGGCCTCGGGCCAGTCCAGCTCGTCCAGGTCGTCCAGCAGCCGGTCGGCGTAGGCGGTGATCCGCATGTTCCACTGGCGCAGCTTGGCCTTGAAGACCGGGAAGTTGCCGCGCTCGGAGCGACCGTCGGCGGTGACCTCCTCGTTGGCCAGCACGGTGCCCAGACCGGGGCACCAGTTGACCGGCGCGTCGGAGGCGTAGGCCAGGCGGTACTCGCCCAGGACGTCCGCGCGCTCGGCGACGCTCAGCTCGCTCCACGCGCGTGTGCCGCCGTCAGCGTCCGGTACGGCACGCTCGCCCGACTCGAACAGGGCGATCAGCTCGGAGATCGGACGGGCCTTCTTCGCCTCGTCGTCGTACCAGGAGTTGAAGATCTGCAGGAAGATCCACTGGGTCCACTTGTAGTAGTCCGGGTCGATCGTGGCGAACGACCGGCGCTTGTCGTGGCCCAGACCCAGCCGGCGCAGCTGGCTCTGCATGTTCTTGATGTTGGCCTCGGTGGACACACGCGGGTGCGTGCCGGTCTGCACGGCGTACTGCTCGGCGGGCAGGCCGAAGGCGTCGAAGCCCAGGGTGTGCAGGACGTTGTGGCCGGTCATGCGCTGGAAGCGCGCGAAGACGTCGGTGGCGATGTAGCCCAGCGGGTGACCGACGTGCAGGCCCGCTCCGGAGGGGTACGGGAACATGTCCATGATGAACTTCTTGGGCTTGGCGACCAGCTCGGGGTCGCCCGCCAGGTCACCCTTGGGGTTCGGCGCCGCGTACGTGCCCTCGACGTCCCAGAAGTCCTGCCAGCGTGCCTCGATCTCGGCCGCCATGGCGGCCGTGTAGCGGTGCGGCGCGGCCACCTCGGCGGTGGCAGCGGGGTTCGTCTCGCTCATGATCCTCAAAGCTCCATCGATCGTCTCTGCAAGCGGCTGCGGTTCTCCGGAAACGAAAAATCCCCTCGCACAGGAGGGGACGCCGCGCCGATTCCGACCATCCGATTCGCCCGGTGGTCGGGACTGATCAGCGCGGCCCGCTAAGCAGAAGGCGTACGGCACGCATGGCGTCAGGGTACCGCAGCGCCCGAGCGGGTCGCGACGGACTTCCGGTGGGGGGGCGCGAGGGGCTTCTTATAGGGGGCGCGCATGAACATTGGCGCCCCGATTTCCGTACCTGAGAGTTGTGAAGACCTCGAAAAGTTGAACAACGCTCAACTGTTACCTGGCGTAACAGTCGCTAAGGGACAACACACGCCCCGCACAGCCCGTAGATAACAACGCAATAACTCAAACGCCGTACCCCCCGGTATGGAGCCACTTAGAGTGCGGCAACGGGACCGCCTTCCCGAACCGTTCGGAGTTGCCCCCATGAACCCTCGTCCCCACAGCAGCCCGCCCCCCAGGACGGATATCCCGGCCCGGGGGGCGCCGGTCGCTGACACTCGGTCGCCCATACCCCTCATCGCGATTTCGGGAGGTATGCCGTGACGACTGATCCGAACGACAGCGTGGCGGACGACGCCTTCTTGGAGTTCCTCAACTTCGGCGCCGGCGTGCTGTCCCTCGTCTGCCTCACCTGCTCGGTCATCTGGGGGCTCGTCGCCCAGGACCGGATGATCCTCAACATCCGGCAGCGGCTCGTCGCGCAGGCCATCCACCGAGTGACCGCTGTGGCGTCGATCGCGTTCCTCCTGGTGCACATCGGGGTCAAACTGGCGCTGGAGCACGCCAGCCCGATCGCCGTGTTCATCCCCTTCGGCCTGCTGTTCGCCGGCGGCAGCGAGATCCCGGGCAGCGCCTTCCTCATCGGCCTCGGCACCCTGGCCGCCATGCTCATGATCTTCGTCGGCGTCACCGGCGCGCTGCGCAACCGCTTCGCGTCGCCGGCGCCGGTCGCCGCCCGCTGGCGCATGATGCACATGCTGGCCTACCCGGCCTGGTGCGCCGCCCTGATCCACGGCCTGTTCGCCGGGCGCCCGGCGGCGCCGTTCTTCATGGTCTGCTACGAGCTCTGCGTCGTCGCCGTGGCGGCCGCCCTCGCCCTGCGTGCGGCACCACGCCCGTTCAAGCGCAAGGTCGCCGACCGGATCGCCCAGCTCATCGGCAACGGCGAGCCCGCGGGCCGCGAGGAACTGGACGCGAGCAGGGCTCGGTCGTCGGATTCCGCACTGCCCGGCTACGACGGGCGGGGGAGGCGGTCGAGGCGGGCCGACCCGACGACGGGATCCCAGCCCCGGGCGACGCCCTCCTCCGACCCCCTGTACCAGGCTCCCCCGGCGCAGGCGCCCGGTACGGGCTTCGCCGCCGCCTATCGCGCCGTCTCACCCCGTTCCCGCGGGCAACAGCAGCCCTATGCACCCGACCAGACCGCACGCACGGACCTGCCCCTGGACTTGCAGCCGACGGAAGCGATCCCGCGCGTCGACAGCGGCGGCAGTACCTCGGGCAGCTGGCCGATCCCGTCCCCGCCGCCGGTCGGCGAGGCGCCCCCGTCGGCCTACGACCCGCTCAACGACACCGGATACAACATCCCCGTCTACGGCAATTCGGGCACCCCGGGCTACGACTCGGGGGCTTCGGGCTACGGTTCGAGTGATGTGTACGACACCGCTGAGACAAACGCCGTCTTCGGTACGTACAACCAGAACGACACGTACAACAACAGCGGTCCCGCCACTGAACCTTTCCCCGGTACCCCCTACGACTTCGAGGCACCGGGTTCGGGCGAACCTTGGAACACGCCTTCCGGAGGCTTTAAGTGAACGAGGCCCTGCCCGACGTACCAGAAGTCCGCGTAGTCGGTCTTCCGCAGCTCACGTCGGGCTTCGACCTTGTCGAAAGACTTGATCTGCCCATGCACCTGAAGGTGCACGGGCCGCTCGAACCGATGGGCGGCGAGCAACTCGCGAAGCTCGCCGAGAACATCAACCTGAAGGGCCGCGGCGGCGCGGGCTTCCCCTTCCACAAGAAGCTGCGCGCGGTCGCCGAGTCCGCGATCAAGCGCGGGGTACGGCCGGTTGTCGTGGTCAACGGCAGTGAGGACGAACCGGCCTGCCGCAAGGACACGGTGATGATCAACCGTGCCCCCCATCTCATCCTGGACGGGGCGCTGCTGTGCGCCGAGGCCCTGGGCGCCCGCACGCTCGTGATCGCGGTCACCCGGGAGTCCACCCAGCGCTCCATGGAGGCGGCCCTCGCCGAACGCGGACTCAGCAACAGCCGTCGGTCCGCGCTACGCGCGTTCGTCCAGCGCAACCCCGTGCGCATGGTCACCGGCGCAGCCGCCTCCGTGATCCGCTCCATCGACGGCGGCCCGGCGATCCCGGCCGGCCGCAAAGTCAGCGCCTCGCAGAACGGTGTGGGCGGCGCCCCCACCCTGCTGTCCAACGCCGAGACGTTCGCGCAACTGGCCATCGCCGCCCGCATCGGCCCGGAGCGCTACGGCAACACCGGTCTGTACGACGAGCCGGGCACCGTCATGCTCACGGTCTCCGGCGCGGTCGCCCGCCCGATGGTCATCGAGGTCCCCACGGGCGTGCCGCTGCGCTACGTCCTCCAGCTCGCCGGCGCCCCGCCGGTCCCGCAGGGCGTGCTGACCGGCGGCTACCACGGCAAGTGGATCGACGCGGCGACGGTCAACGAGACGATCGTCTCGCGCAACTCCCTGGACGCGGTGGGCGGCTCGCTCGGTGCCGGCGCTATCCTTCCGATCACTCAGGAGACCTGCCCGCTGGGCGAGTCGCTGCGCGTGGCGCAATGGCTCGCCGAGGAGAGCGCGGGCCAGTGCGGCCCCTGCTACCTCGGCCTGCCGGCCGCCGCGCGCGGCCTGGAGGACATCCTCAACGGCGGTGGTCCGGCCGCCCTGGAGGCGCTCAAGCAGGTCGCCAAGAACGTGAAGCGGCGCGGCGCGTGCTCGCACCCCGACGGCTCCGCGATGTTCCTGGAGTCGACCATCAAGGCGTTCACCGACGACCTCGCGGCGCATGTCCTCGGCAACGGCTGCGGACGGCCCGTGGAGGGCGTTCTGCCGCTCTTCGAGGGCGGGCTGGCTCCGTCGGGCATCCCGGGCGGCGCCGCGTCCGAGGAGAACGGCCCCAGCCGCCAGAACATCTACGTCGACTGGACGCTGTGCCGCGGCCACGGCCTGTGCGCGGACATCCTCCCTGAGGTCTTCCAACTAGGCGCCGACGGCTTCCCCACCGTCGCCCAGGCGAAGGTGCCTCGCTACGCCGAGGCCAAGGCCCTGCGCGCGGTGCGCCGTTGCCCGGCCCTCGCCCTGCGCCTGGAGGAGGACACCCGCGCGCAGGAGTCGTCCCGCAACCTGCCGGTCCTCTCCCAGGGCCGTGGCAGGCGGGCGCTGGGCCGCTGACGCAGGGCACGCACGCGTAGAGGGGCCGTCCACACCGGACGGCCCCTCGTTCGCGCAGCCCGGAGCACACAAAAAGATCCCGCCGGATCGGACCGATCCGGCGGGATCTGCTGTGGAGCTAAGGAGAATTGAACTCCTGACCTCCTGCATGCCATGCAGGCGCTCTACCAACTGAGCTATAGCCCCTTGCGGCCACCCGGCAGAGCCGCATCTTGACTGCGGCGCCTGTTTCCCCGGCGGCGACGCCAACATTACCGGTCGACCTCGCGCAGCACCAAATCGTTTCCGACCCAGCCCAGTACGTCCACTAATGTCGCACTTCGTGACCGCGATCGCGCCCTGGGCATTCCGCCGCCGAGCGCCGGTCGCCGTGGGCGCCTGCCTGGTCTCCTTCGCCGCGTTCTGGGTGGCCCAGCGGGCCGCTCACGTCTCGATGGTCGACCTGATGGTGTACCGGGCCCAGGGGGCGACCGTACGCGCGGGAGGCGACCTGTACGCGCTGCGGGCGACGGCCGCCCGACTGCCCGCCACCTACCCGCCGTTCGCGGCCCTGCTGTTCACTCCGCTGACGCTCCTCGACACGGCGACGCTGCGCACCCTGGCCACGGCCGGCAACCTCGCACTGCTCGTGGTGTTCGTACGGCTGTCCCTGCGGCTGGCCGGGCACGCGCGCGTGGAGAGCGTCTGGTGGGTCGCGGCGGTGGCCGTGTGGTGCGAGCCGGTGTGGACGACGCTGCGGTACGGGCAGATCAACCTGCTGCTCGCCGTCCTGGTCCTGTGGGATCTGTCACGCCGTCCGGAGGACCGCTGGAGCGGCGTCGGGATCGGGCTCGCGGCGGCCGTGAAGCTGACACCGGCTCTGTTCGCGGTGTTCCTGCTCGCCACCGGTGTCGCGTCCCGGCGCCGGCACGGCTGCGGCGGCCCATGGCTGCGGCACGCGCGTGCGGCGGCCGCCTCGTTCGCCGGGGCGACCCTGCCGGCCGCGGCTGTACTGCCGTACGACTCCTGGCGCTTCTGGACCCGCGTCGTCTTCGCGGCCGGCCGCGTGGGGCACGCCGAGGACACCGCGAATCAGGCCCTGCGCGGCGTTCTCGCGCGTCTGCTGCACACTCCGGACCCCGGGGCCGCCTGGGTGCTCACGGCGGCCGTGGTGGGCACGACAGGGCTCGGCGTGGCGGTGGCGGCGGAGTTGCGCGGTGAGCGGGCCTGGGCGGTGACCGTCTGCGGGGTGACGGCGCTGCTCGTCAGCCCGGTGTCCTGGTCGCACCACTGGGTGTGGTGCGTGCCGGTGGTGCTGCTCCTGGGCACGCACGTGTACCGGCTCGCCGCCCTCGGCACGCTGCTGGTCTTTTCGTCGTACGCGCTGTGGTGGGTACCACACGGCCCAGGGCGGCACGAACTGCGCCAAAACGGCATCGAGTTGATGATGTCTGCCCTATACGGGACGTTCGGGTGCCTCTTCCTCGCGATCACCGGGGTCGCCCTCAGGACGCTCAGGGGCCCCGGCCGCGGTCAGGCCGTGACGGCCGGTCAAGCCGTGACGAAGGAATAGAAGCGCTTGAGTGTGCAGTGCTCTTCGAGGAGTCGGCCGTAGATCGGTTCGCCCTCGAGTTCACGGTAGGTCTCGATCGGGTCGCCTTTTATGATCAGCGCCCGCGCGCATTCCTCGCACCAGTACTGGTAGTCGGGGTTCACCGGTTCCATGTCACGGACGATCGGCGTTCCGCTGCCGCACCAGTCGCACTTTCGCCTGTGTGCACCCATCGATCAGCTCCAGCTGTGGCCGCAGGCCGTGCACACGTAGGAAATTCCGCCGTTGTCCCCAAGGAGCTGGGCGACGTGGACGGAGCCGCAGGAAGGGCAGCTGAGGCGGGTGATCGTATCCCGTGCCAACGCTGCTCCGGAGAAGCCACCGGCCTCTCCGAAGATGCTCGCAGGCATCGCAACTCCCTCCCGTCGGGCCGCGCCCCCTTCCGGCCGTTTGATTCTGCCACGGCCGGACCAATACGGTCAGCGACGCCTCAGTACCAGTCCGGACACGGCAGCCCCCGTGGCCCGACGAAGCGTGCGAACACGCACCCCAAAGCGCCTCTTGAGAGGTATACGCCTGCGAGGCCCAAGTGACTCAAGCCGGACCCGAACAGTTCGGATACCAGAAGATCCCGCCGATCGAAGCGATCGGCGGGATCTTGTTGTCTCACTGTGGAGCTAAGGAGAATTGAACTCCTGACCTCCTGCATGCCATGCAGGCGCTCTACCAACTGAGCTATAGCCCCTTGCGCCACGCGGACGAACCGCAGTGGTCTTTCGCCCCGCTCGGCGGGGCGAACAAGAAGAACTTTAGCCTGCGACCTGCCGGAAAGTGAAATCCGGGTCCCGGGCCGTCGCGGCCGGGACCACCGGCGTCAGTCGTCCTCGGCGTCAGTCGTCGTCGCCGAGCACCGGCTCCGGCAGGGTGCCGGCGTTGTGCTCCAGCAGACGCCAGCCGCGGGCGCCCTCGCCCAGGACGGACCAGCAGCAGTTGGTGAGGCCGCCGAGGCTCTCCCAGTGCCTGGGCTCCAGGCCGAGGAGGCGGCCGATGGTCGTACGGATCGTGCCGCCGTGGCTGACCACGACGAGCGTGCCGTCCTCCGGGAGCTTCTCGGCGTGCCGGAGCACCACGGGCGCGGCGCGGTCGGCGACCTCGGTCTCCAGCTCGCCGCCGCCGCGTCGCACCGGCTCACCGCGCTTCCACGCCGCGTACTCCTCGCCGTACCGGGCGATGATCTCGTCGTGCGTCAGCCCCTGCCAGACGCCCGCGTAGGTCTCCCGCAGGGCCTCGTCGTGCATCACCTCCAGGCCGGTGAGCGTGGCCAGCTCGGCGGCCGTGTGCGCGGCGCGCTGGAGGTCGGAGGCGATGATCGCGTCGGGCTTGAGGCCCGCGAGCAGCCGGGCGGCGCGGCGGGCCTGGGAGATGCCGGCCTCGGTGAGGGGGACGTCCGTGGAGCCCTGGAAGCGGCGCTCCACGTTCCAGGAGGTCTGGCCGTGCCGCCACAGGATGACGCGGCGGCCCTTGCCGGGCCTGCCCGCGGCCACCTCACCGGTGGCACTCATCGCCACTCACCACCCAGCTCGGCCGCCTCCTCGGCGGCCTGGTGCTTCGCGTGCTCCGCGGCCTTGCCGCGGGTGGCCTTGGCGTCCGCGGGCAGCTCCAGCTCGGGGCAGTCCTTCCACAGCCGCTCCAGGGCGTAGAAGACGCGCTCCTCGCTGTGCTGGACGTGGACGACGATGTCGACGTAGTCGAGCAGCACCCAGCGGGCCTCGCGGTCGCCCTCACGGCGCACCGGCTTGACGCCGAGCTCCTTCTGGAGCCGCTCCTCGATCTCGTCGACGATCGACTTGACCTGGCGGTCGTTGGGCGCGGAGGCCAGCAGGAAGGCGTCCGTGATCGACAGGACGTCGCTGACGTCGTAGGCGATGATGTCGTGCGCGAGCTTGTCGGCGGCTGCCTGGGCGGCGGTGTTGACGAGCTCGAGGGAACGGTCGGTAGCGGTCACTACAAGGCTTTCGATCGGCGGACACTTGACATCAAGGGTCTCACGGACCGCCGACAGCACCCCACGTGATTATCGGCTCACGTGGGGTGCCCCGGGTGTCGTGCCCGCTACGAGGACGACGGCTTGTAGTCCTGACCGAGGACCACGGAGACGTCCGCGTTCCCGGACACCTCGCCCTTGCCGACCGCTCCGGAGGACAGCCCCAGGGTCTTGGCGACCTCGGTGGCGTCGTCCTTGTCGGCGGCGTCGGCGTAGACGACCTCGGAGGTGGCCGCGGTGGATTCGGTGCCGCCCTCCAGGAAGGTGAAGCCGCCGTTCAGCAGCACCACGCGGGCCGCGTCGGTGTTGTCCTTGACGCCGCTGGCGTTGCGGACGGACACGCGGGCCGCGGCGTCCTTGCTGGGGCTCTTGGCGGTGCCGCCGAGGACGTCCTTGACGACGCTCGCGCTCGCCTGTGCGCTCAGCGTGCCGTTGGTCTGGACGGGCAGCATGGCCGTCTTGTAGTCGCCGCCCTTGGCGAGGTCGGCGAGCTTGGCGAGGAAGGCGCCCAGGTCCTTGTCGGTCAGCGGCGGCTCGATGATCATCCCGAGCGTCTGCACGGTGGTGGTCGCGCCCTGCGTGTCCGAGGTCAGCTTGCGCAGCACGGCCTGCATGACCTGCCCGAACCGCTCCAGCTGGGCGTTCTGTGCCTCGCCGGAGCCCTGGTAGGTGGCGTAGGCGACGGCCGTCTTGCCGCTGAGGGTCTGCCCCTTGCCCTTGCGGACGAGGGGTGCGGCGCCCTTGGACTTGGCGTCCGGGTCGGGCACGTCTGCGTTGGTGTCGACCTCGATGTTGCCGACCAGGTCGACGAGGTTCTGCAGATACGGGGTGTCCAGCCGCCAGGTGCCCTGGATCTCGGTGCCGAGGACGGTGTCGATGGCGTCGCGCGTCCCGGAGGAGCCGTCGTCGTCGACCGACTTGGCCAGGGTGGTCGTGCTGCCGTCGTCGCCGGTCAGGGCGAGCGAGTTGGGCATCAGGACGGTGGTGCCCTGCTGGGTGGTGGCGTTGTCGACGAGGAGCGCCGTGGAGGTGCCGCCGCTCTTGGTGTTGTGCAGATGGACGACGATCACGTCACGCTTCTGGGCGCCCACGGGCGTCGCGGTGTCCGCCTTGTCGTCCGACGCCGTGAGGCCGGGCAGCTTCCCGGCGTACCAGAGGTAGCCGACGCCGCCGGCCGCGGCGATGGCGAGCACGACCACGAGGGCGATGACACGCGCGCGTGCCCGTCGCCGGGCCTCCTCGCGGCGCTCGGTGCGGTTCTCGGTGAACTTCAGCCAGTCGATGACGTCCTCGGAGTCCTGGTCGGGCTCCTCGACGAAAGCGAACTGTTCGGTGCGGTAGTCCGCGTCACCGCGGCCCTGGGCCACCGGTTCCTCGACCGGCCCGGCCTGCTGCGGGATGTAGGCGGTCTGCTCGGCGACCCGCTGCTGCTGACCGCTGGTCGCGGTACGGCCGTACGGGTCGTACGGCGCCGACTGCGCGCCGCCGTGGTGCTGCTGCTGGTGCGTGCCGGTGCCGTACGGGTCGTACCCGGCCGTGGGCGGCTGCTGACCGGTGTCGCCGGACCCGTAGGGGTCGTACGGCGGCGCCCCCGGCTGCTGCTGCCGGCCGGTCGCGTACGGGTCGTAGCCGTATCCCTGCTGTGCGTAAGGGTCGTACTGCTGCGGCTGCTGTTGCTGCGGCGGGAGCTGTCGGTACACCGGCTGCCCGTACTCGTCGTAGCCGACCAGTTCGTACTGGTCGGCCTCGTATCCCGCGCTCCCCGCGTCGTATCGGTCGTTCACCGGTAGCCCCTCTCGGCTCACTGCCTCACTCGCCGCGGTACAGCTCGCGCTTGTCGATGTAGCGCACAACTCCGTCCGGCACCAGATACCAGATGGGGTCTCCCTTTGCGACTCTCGCGCGGCAATCGGTGGACGAGATGGCCAGCGCGGGAACCTCGACCAACGAGACACCGCCTTCCGGGAGCCCCGGATCGTTGAGGTGATGGCCGGGCCGGGTGACCCCGATGAAGTGCGAGAGGGAGAACAGCTCCTCCGAGTCCCGCCACGTCAGAATCCGGTCGAGGGCGTCGGCGCCGGTGATGAAGAACAGGTCCGTGTCGGGGTTGAGCGCACGCAGGTCGCGCAGGGTGTCCACGGTGTACGTCGGGCCGCCGCGGTCGATGTCGATGCGGCTGACGGAGAACTGCGGGTTCTCGGCCGTGGCGATGACCGTCATCAGATAGCGGTCCTCGGCCGGGGAGACGTGCCGGTGACTCTTCTGCCACGGCTGGCCGGTGGGCACGAACACGACCTCGTCGAGATGGAACTGCGCGGCGACCTCACTGGCCGCGACGAGGTGGCCGTGGTGGATCGGGTCAAACGTTCCACCCATGACGCCGAGGCGGCGCTTGGCGCGGTTCGACGGGCCGTTTCCGGGGCCGGTAGGCATGTCCTGCTCTCCCATGCGTGCAGACCCTACCGGCCCCGCCTGAGGGCTCCGGCCGGGCAGCTGCCGGCCGGACCGGGAAGGACCTGGCCGGGACTCAGCGGTCGCGGTTGAAGCGGGTGGTGATCCACAGCAGGAGCATCAGGATGACGAAGGCGCCACCCCCGGTGAGCCACGGGCTGATGCTGTTGTGGTTGCCACTGTGCTCCTCGCCCTCGGCGGCGAGGGTGACCAACTGGGCAGCGGCGCTGTGGAAGCTCATCTTCGGCGTGACCTATCGCGTGTGGGCGGGATAAAGATGTCGGCCCATCGTAAGCGGGCGCCATGACGGCTATCACGCCGACTCCACCGTTGGGGCGCCTTCGACGGTCCGCGGGGAACCTTCCCGGCGGCTCAGTCGTCATTCCGCCTGTAGCCCCGCAACAGGAACCACGCGGTCAGCACACAGCCCACGACCATCACGATCAGTACGACCCGGAGCAGATTTCCCGCCCCCTGCTGCTCGGCCGCGCTCGCGGCCTCGGTGAGCCAGGTGGCCGGAGGATTGTGCTCCATGACGCGGAACTCCTTCGCTGTAGTGCCCGTCCACGGTAACTCCGCCTAGGCTGGGCTCTGCTTCGGGGGCGCAAAGGGCGGAACAAGGCTCCGCAAAGAGCCGCACAGAGCCATCCAGACGCACATGGGGGAAGACATGTCCGAAGGCCACGAGCACACCGGGCACGAGAACGTACCGAGCAGGCAGCGCAGGCGTTTCCCGGGGATCTCCTCGCGTGCGTACGAACACCCGGCGGACCGCTCGGCCCTGGTGGCCCTGCGCAAGCTCAGCGGCTTCGACACGGTCTTCAAGGCCCTGAGCGGCCTGCTCCCCGAGCGCAGTCTGCGGCTGCTCTTCCTGTCCGACTCGGTGCGGGTGTCGGACCAGCAGTTCGCGCACCTCAACGACATGCTGCGGGACGCCTGTTACATCCTGGACCTGGAGAAGGTCCCGCCGATGTACGTGAACCAGGACCCGGTGCCGAACGCGATGTGCATCGGCCTGGACGAGCCGATCATCGTGGTCACGACGGGGCTGATCGAGCTGCTCGACGAAGAGGAGATGCGGGCGGTCGTCGGCCACGAGGTGGGCCATGCCCTCTCCGGCCACTCGGTCTACCGCACGATCCTCCTGTTCCTCACCAGCCTGGCGGTCCGGGTCGCCTGGATCCCACTGGGCAACATCGCGATCATGGCCATCGTGACGGCGCTGCGCGAGTGGTTCCGCAAGTCGGAGCTCTCCGCCGACCGCGCCGGCCTGCTGGTCGGCCAGGACCTCCAGTCCTCCATGCGCGGCCTGATGAAGCTGGCGGGCGGCCACCATCTGCACGAGATGAACGTCGACGCGTTCCTGAAGCAGGCCGAGGAGTACGAGGCGGGCGGCGACCTGCGCGACTCGGTCCTCAAGATCCTGAACGTCCTGCCCCGCTCCCACCCCTTCACCACGGTCCGCGCGGCCGAGCTGAAGAAGTGGGCCGAGTCCCGCGACTACCAGCGCATCATGGACGGCCACTACCCGCGCCGCGACGAGGACAAGGACGCCTCGGTCACCGACTCCTTCCGCGAATCCGCCTCCCACTACGCCACCCACGTGAAGTCCTCCAAGGACCCCCTGATGAAGCTGGTCACGGACATAGCGGGTGGCGCCGGCGACCTTGGCGGCCGCGTACGCCGAGGCTTCGGCGGCTTCACAAGCGCACCCCCGAACGACGAGCCGAGGCGCGACGACACCGGCGGGGACGGCACGCCCACCAGCTGACGGCCTGCGTACGCCTCTCGACGCCGGTCCTGGCATTCCATCCAGTTCGGCGTCAGAGGCAGGCGCCGCCGTCCCCAGCCCCCACCCACCGGCTGGAGGCGGTACACGAGCGACGCTGGTGCTTCTCGGCACAGGCCCGGGCATTCCCGCCCGTCCGGCGCCTGAGGACAAGGGCGACCGTCCCAGCCCGCACCCGCTGGCGACTACCCCCGCACCCGGCGGTCCCTTTCGGCGCCGGTCCCGGTATTTCAGTCCGTCCGGCGTTTGAGGACGAGGCCGTTCAGGCCGACGGCGGGGGTCTGGGGGCGGCAGCCCCCAGGGACCGGGGTCGAAGGGGCGGAGCCCTTGGAGGACGGGAAGGGTAGGGGCGGCGGGGGCGAGAAAACCCCCCGCGTTCAAACCTTCGGCTGGGACCCCGTAGCCAGCGACCCGCACAGCGCCGTCGCCCCACCCGTGGCGTAGGGGTCGGTCCCCGCAGGGCCCCCCTCCTTCGCCGTCTGCCCGGCCAGCAGCGGATGCAGCCGGTTCGTGGAGTCCTCGGCGCACGACAGCGGCCCCGCCTGCACATAGGACACGACCAGCTGGGCCTGATGCAGCCGCAGGTCCTCCCGGTCGAACCGGAAGTGCAGCTCCCGCCGCACGGTGAACAGCGAGGACTCGGCCGCCTTCTCCCCGGCCCCCGCCCGCACCGCCCGCAGCGCGTACACAAACGTGTGATCGGCCGTGACCTCGAGCGTGGACGAGTCAGTCTCCGCCGCTTGCAGCGTCCCCTGCACCCGGATCTTGCGATCCGCCAGCTCGGCCTGGGAGGGGTCGAAGCGCACCAGCCACCCGGTCGGCGCATGCCGCCCGTCCGCGGCAGGCCGGCGGAAGCTCTGGTCGAACTGGTCCAGCTGGTCGGGATCGAGCAGCACCCGCACCGGACGGACCTGCTCACCGGTGAGCACCTCGGGGTACAGCGAGGAGCGCACGATGTAGTCCTTGGCGATGCTCAGCGCATTCGTCACCTGGCTGTCCGAGAAGTGCGCGGTGCGGCGGGCGGCCGGCAGCGGTATGCCCTCCGCACCGAGCCGGAACTGGGCGGCGGGACTGCGCGCGTACAGGTTCTCCGTGTCGCTCGCCCCGGGCACCTTGCCCTCCGGAGCGAGCGGGATGACGGTCATGCGCAGCGGCTCGGCGGGCGGCCCGGAGTTCGCCGGGGTCTGGTAGGGGTGCCGTACACCCATGTAGATCGCCGTACCGAAGGCCACGGCGATCAACAGGACCAGGACCAGCGCCTGCCGGGACAGGCCGCGCCGCAGTGGTGCACGGCGGCGCACGGCGGGGGCGTGGTCGGTGATGCGCTCCTGCGCGGAGAACTCCTGGAGGCGGGCAGCACGGACAAACGACTCGTCGAAGACGACGGATCGGTACTCGTCCTCGCCACCTCCGGGGCTGCCCTCGGGTGCCCCCTCGGGTGGGTCTGCCGGCCCTCCCATATCTTCAGGGTAGGTCGCGGGGAGCTCAGGTAAACGCCCTGCCGCACGACAAGTTCTGACAGGTTCTCACCAGGATCGTCAGACAGCTCTCAGTGGCGTTCAGGCCATCGATCGGTTCCCTCGACCGGGTCCGATCAGGGTGTGCGCGGGGTCGCCGAGATGGCCGGTTGGGAGTGGTCGGCGGAAGCGGAGGGAGCCGCTCCGCTGCCCTGCTCCAGTCCGGTCGACGCGGGCGCCGGAACCTGCTCCCGGCCGCTGGAGGACGCGCCGCGGTAAACCGCCGTGAAGGCCAGCGCGACCATGCCGATGCCCATCACGAGGGCGAGCATCCAGGCCACGGGACGGTGCCAGCGGACCTGTTTGCCGTACGTACCGGGGGCGCCGTAGCGGCCTTCCAGGATGTCCGTGTCGTCCAGATCGTCCAGCTCGGGATCATGGCCGAAAGAGGGGCGGTCGTCGGGACCGTACCCGTCGTCGTACCGCTCGCCCCGGCCGGGTGCGCGGCGGGCCTCCGCCTCGGAGGCCTCCGCTCTCGCCTGGGCGGCGGCCAGGAGGCGCTCGACGGCGGTCGGCTCGTGCACCGCGGCCGCCCGTACGAAGGCCTCGTCGAAGACCACGGAGGCGAACTCTTCGTCCGACACCCCGCGGTCGTGGTCGTCGTCGGGCTCCCAGCCGTCAGGGAACGGCGTGCCCCCCACGTCCTCCGGCACGGCTCCAGAGTAGACCTGGGGGGTCAATTTGGGCAGACGGTATGGAAATTCATCTGCCTGGTGAGACACCTGTCGTGCGGCACGGAGGCTGTCCGGGGGCGCGTGTCTGACGCATATGCCCTGGCCGCGCGCCCCTACGCCGTACGGGTCAGCGCCGTACGTGCCCGTCGCCCGTGACGATGTACTTCGTGCTGGTCAGCTCGGGCAGCCCCATCGGCCCGCGGGCGTGCAGCTTCTGCGTGGAGATGCCGATCTCGGCCCCGAAGCCGAACTGGCCGCCGTCCGTGAAGCGGGTGGACGCGTTCACCGCGACCGTCGTGGAATCGACCAGTTGGGTGAAGCGACGGGCGGCCTGCTGCGAGGTGGTGACGATGGCCTCGGTGTGGCCGGAGGTCCACAGGCGGATGTGCTCGACGGCCTTGTCCAGCGAGTCGACGACCGCTGCGGCGATGTCGTACGACAGGTACTCGGTCTCCCAGTCCTCGGCGGTCGCCTCGACGACGGTCGCCTTGGAGTCCTTGCCGTACGCCATGACCCTCTCGTCGGCGTGCACGGTCACCCCGGCCTCCGCGAGGGCGTCCAGGGCACGCGGCAGGAACTCGGGGGCGATGTCCTGGTGCACCAGGAGGGTCTCGGCGGAGTTGCAGACGCTGACCCGCTGGGCCTTGGAGTTGATCAGGATCTCGATCGCCATGTCGAGGTCGGCGTGGGCGTCGACGTAGACGTGGCAGTTACCCGTGCCGGTCTCGATCACCGGGACGATGGACTCGGTGACCACTGTCTGGATCAGCGAGGCGCCGCCACGCGGGATCAGCACGTCGACGAGCCCGCGGGCCCGCATCAGCTCGCGCACGCTCTCGCGGCTCTCCCCGGGCACCAGCTGCACGGCGTCGGCGGGCAGCCCGGCCCCGCCCACGGCGTCGCGGATCACCCGGACGAGCGCGCTGTTCGACTCGTATGCCGAGGCCGAGCCGCGCAGCAGCACGGCGTTGCCCGACTTCAGGCAGAGGGCGGCGGCGTCGACGGTGACGTTCGGGCGGGCCTCGTAGATGATCCCGACGACGCCCAGCGGGACGCGGACCTGGCGCAGGTCGATGCCGTTGGGGAGGGTCGAGCCGCGCACGACCTCACCGACCGGGTCGGGCAGCGCGACGACGTCCCGCACGTCGGAGGCGATGGCCCGCACGCGCTCCGGCGTCAGCGTCAGCCGGTCGATGATCGCCTCGCTGGTGCCGGCCTCGCGGGCCTTGGCGATGTCCTTGGCGTTGGCCTCGACGATTTCGCTCGTACGGACCTCCAGGGCGTCCGCGATGGCGAGCAGCGCGTCGTCCTTCTCGGCCCGCGGCAGCGGAGCGAGGTCGGCGGCGGCGGCCTTGGCGCGGTAGGCGGCCCTGTTGACCGGGGACATCGAGTCGTACGGCGAAAGCGTGGTCATGAAAGAAGGGTAGTGCGCCCGCGAGGGCGGTCCATCGTATGTTCCGAACCGCGAGACGGAACCGAAACGCGGGCCCTCGCCCTCTTTTGCCCGGCCTCCCCCGCTGCCACGACCTAGAACGGGTGGACACCCACCGGAGTCGCCGACGGTGGTCCGAAGCCTTCCGCGAGCCGCAGGTGGTAGGTCTCGCGGTCGATCACCTCCAGGCCGACGATCTCCCAGGGCGGCAGTCCCGCGCTCTGCCGGTGCTCGCCCCACAGGCGCAGGGCGACCGCGGCGGCGTCGTGCAGGTCGCGGGCCTCTTCCCAGTAGCGGATCTCGGCGTGGTCGCCCGCGTACCGGCTGGTCAGCAGAAAGGGGTGGTCGTGGGCGAGCTGTTCGAGGGCGCGGCGGACCTCCTTCAGCGGGGCCTCCTGACCGGAGACGCTGAGGGTGACGTGCCACAGGCGGGGCAGGTCCTTGGGCTCCTCATAGCGGTCGCCGGCCGCGACGCTCGTCAAGGCGCGCTCCTCACCGGCCGCACGGGACGAGGCCCCACCGGCACTGCGGGACGCCGTTCCAGGGCGCACTCGTCTCACGACGGCCTCCTTTACGCAGTGACCGACTCGGTGGTCGTGCGGAATGTGTCCCGTAGACAAAGTTGAGCAGGCCGCAAGGGCTCGCGGGGCGGTTTTGCGGAACGTCCACCTCAGGGCGACGTGGGCCACGGGGCGTTCCCCCTGTTTTCGGCCGGGGGTCCGGGGGTTGGCCCCCGGGGCGACACAGCGCGGAACGTCCACCTCAGGGCGACGTGCGCCACGGGGCGTTCCCCCTGTTTTCGGCCGGGGGTCCGGGGGTTGGTCCCCGGGGCGACACAGCGCGGAACGTCCACCTCAGGGCGACGTCGACAGCGGGACGTTCCCCCCTGTTTTCGGCGCCCCTGAGCAACGGAGGGCGTTCAGAACTCCGGGATCACCCGCTTTACGGCTCCAGGATCACCAGGTCGTCCCGATGCACGACCTCCCGCTCGTACTCCGCCCCCAGCTCCCGTGCCAGCTCCCGCGTCGAGCGCCCGAGCAGTTGCGGCATCTCCTTGGCGTCGAAGTTGACGAGCCCGCGTGCGACCGCGTGGCCCGCGCTGTCACGCAGCTCGACCGGGTCGCCCGCGCTGAACTCGCCCTCGACGGCGGCGATCCCGGCGGGCAGCAGGGACATCCGGCGTTCGACGACCGCCCGTACCGCGCCGTCGTCCAGGGTCAGCGAGCCCTGCGGGGTGGAGGCGTGCTGGAGCCACAGCAGGCGGTCGGCGGAGCGCTTGCCGGTGGCGTGGAAGTAGGTGCCGGTGTCGCCGCCGTGCAGCGCCTCGGCGGCGTGGACCGCGCTGGTGAGGACGACCGGAATGCCCGCGGCGGCCGCGATCCGGGCGGCCTCGACCTTGGTGACCATGCCACCCGTGCCGACCCCGGCCCGGCCCGCGTGGCCGATCTCCACCTGCGCCAGATCCTCCGGACCGTGCACCTCCGCTATCCGCGAGGTGCCCGGCTTGCTGGGGTCGCCGTCGTACACGCCGTCCACGTCGGACAGCAGCACCAGCAGGTCGGCCCGCACCAGATGGGCCACGAGCGCCGCGAGCCGGTCGTTGTCGCCGAAGCGGATCTCGTCCGTGGCAACGGTGTCGTTCTCGTTGACGATCGGGAACGCGCCCATCGCGAGGAGCTTGTCGAGGGTGCGGGAGGCGTTGCGGTGGTGCGCGCGGCGGCTCATGTCGTCGCTGGTCAGCAGGACCTGGCCGACGCGGACGCCGTGGCGGGCGAAGGAGGCGGTGTAGCGGGCGACGAGAAGGCCCTGGCCGACGCTGGCGGCGGCCTGCTGGCGGGCCAGGTCCTTGGGGCGGCGACGCAGGCCCAGCGGGGCGAGACCGGCGGCGATGGCACCGGAGGAGACGAGGACGACCTCCCGCTCCCCGCCGCTGCGGCTCTTCGCGAGGACGTCGACGAGCGCGTCGACGCGGTCGGCGTCCAGGCCGCCGGACGCGGTGGTCAGCGACGAGGACCCCACCTTGACGACGACCCTGCGGGCCTCGCGCACACCCTGCCTTGCCCCTGCCACCTGTGTTCTTTCCCCTCGCGTACGTCCGGTTCCCTGACCGGCAATCTACGCGAAGAGGATCGTGCGGCGCGCGGCGATTCCAGCCCACGGACAGCCGGGTGGTAACGGCCTGCTCACACTTTGCATACGGCAAAAAGGTTGCGCTGGTTGCCTATAGAAGTAAAAGGCGGCGCAAACTTATGTTGAACGCTGTGCCACACGATGCTCTCCACGTTCCCCGCGCGAAGCGGCTTCTCCTGCGTTCGGGCAAGAGCCCCTACGACGTCGTCTCCGTCGAGGAGGCGCTCCATCGGGACGTCATTGCCACCAATGCCGGCAACCTGATCTTCAGCGACGCCACCCACAAGATCCTTGAGACCCCGCACACCGAGGTCGTCTCCAACGGCATCCGCACCGATGTCTCGGCGGCGGGCCGGATCAACGAGGAGTACGACGCCTTCGTCGTCCCGCTCGCGAACGCCTTCCGGCCTTCGTTCGAGGGGCAGCTGAAGCGGCTGACGCGCCTGATCACCAAGCTGCGGATTCCGGTGGTCGTGGTGGGGGTCGGCGCGCAGGCCGGGCTCGGCTACAACGCCGCACGCCTGAAGGGCATCGAGCCCGCGGTGCGCGAGTTCGTCTCCGCCGTGCTCGACCGCAGCGCCTCGATCGGCGTGCGCGGCGAGTTCACCGAGAAGTACCTCAAGGACCTGGGGTTCCGGGACGTCGAGGTCATCGGCTGCCCGTCGCTGTTCCTGTACGGCAAGGAGCTCACCGTCACCAAGCGGGAGCCCGTCCTCGGCGCCGGCTCCCGGATCGCGGTCAACGGCTCGCACAGCGCGGTGAAGTCGCAGGGCCTGGACCGGGTCATCACCCGCGCCCACGCCCGCTACCCGTACCTGCGCTTCATCGGCCAGAACCTCAGTGACGCTCGGCAGCTGCACTGGCGGGACCTGTCCGACCCGAACGGCACGGTGACCGCGATGCCGACGCACCCCGACCACCCGATGTACCGGGAGGACAAGGTCCGCGTCTACGTCGACCCGGTCACCTGGATCGACGACCTGCGCCCGTTCGACTTCTCCTTCGGCTCCCGCATCCACGGCAACATCGCCGCGCTGCTGGCGGGCACGCCGGCGACCGTGCTGTGCGGCGACTCGCGCACGCTCGAACTGTGCCGCTACTTCGACATCCCGCACCGCCGGATCGACAAGCTGACCGAGGACGTGGACCCCGCGGCGCTGTACGAGGAGGCGGACTTCGGCGCCCTGATGAGCGGCCACCAGGAGCGGTTCGAGCGGTTCACGGCGTTCCTGGACAGAAACGGCCTGGAGAACACGTTCACGCACGGCGACGGCGGCGCCGCCTTCGACGAACGGATGAAGGCGCTGTCCTTCCCGGCGGGCATCCGCCCCTGGAACGACGCCGACCTGACCTCGCTCACCAGCAGGTTCGGCTGGCTGCAGAGCCGTATCACCGAACTCGCCACGGACAACGACCGGTTGCGGCGCGACCTGGCCCGCTCCGCCAAGGGCGGCGCGGCGGTGGCGACGCCGTCCGTCTACCGCCGGGCCCGCCGCGTGGTCGGCGGCCCGATCCGCAGGGCACTGCAATCGGGACGGTAGGGCGCCGGGGTCCCCGGCCGCCACGGCGAGGGCCGGGGCACCCGGCAGCCCCGGTCACTCCAGGCCCCCAGGACACATGCGTGTCGTCCGCAGGCCGCCGCGCGTTAACCCGGGCGTACCACGACCCGTAACCCGACGCCCGCGTCCCGCGCCGATCTTGGAGTGACCGCAGTTGCCCGCACCCCTGTCCCGCATCCCGGTGAGAGCGCTCGTCACCGCTCTCCTGGCCGCCGCCTTCTGCGCGCAGGCCGTGGGGGCGCTGCGCCCCGACGTCCCGCTGCTGCTCGCCGCGACGGCCCTGTCCCTGGCCGTCGAGGGCGTGCTGCTGCGCTGGCAGCGCGGCATGCTGTCGGTGTTCGCCAAGTCGCACGCGGACATCACCGTGCGGCACGTGCTGCGGGACCTGCTGCTCGTGGTGGGCCTGCTGCGGCTGGGCGAACAGCACCAGGAGCCGGTGTACACCCCGCTGGTCGCGGGTCTGCTCGCCTTCTACGTCCTGCACTGCGCGATCCAGGCGGTGTCGGTGCTGGTCCGCCGCACCCGCACACTGCCGGTGGTCACCCGCAACATCGACGCCGCCGCCCTGCGCCTGTCCCCCGCCCCGCCCATCCTGCTGCGCCGCCCGGGGCCCCGCCTGCTGGTCTTCGGCCTCCCGGCCACGGCCGGCCTGCTGGCCACGGCGGCCACCGACGACCCCCGCTGCGCGGCCGTGGGCATCGCACTCTCCCTGGGTCTGGCCCTGGTGGGCCTGTACGACCTTCTCGTACGGCTGCTGCCGAGCCGTCGCCCGGCGGGTGAGCGGGAGACGCTGGAGTGGCTCGACGCCTGGCTGACGGAGTACCGGCCGACGGTCGGGCTCTACTTCTCCGGAGGCGCGTCCTCGGCGTACCAGGCGAACATGTGGCTGGAGCCGCTCGCGAAGCTGGACGGACGGCCGCTGATCGTGCTGCGCGAGCGGTTCATGGTGCCGAAGATCGCGCCGACCGACGTGCCGGTCCTCTGCCTGCCGAAGGTCTCCACGTTGATGCGCCTGGAGGAGTCCTCGCTCCAGGTCCTCATCCACCCCTCGAACTCCGGCAAGACCTCCCAGGTCCTGCGCATCCCCACCCTCAAGCACACCTTCGTCAACCACGGGGAGAGCGACAAGCTGTCGTCCTGCAACCCGTACGCGAAGGCCTACGACGAGGTGTGGGTGGCCGGTCCGGCGGCGCGCGAGCGGTACGCGTACGCCGAGGTCGGCGTCGAGGACAAGGACGTCGTGGAGACCGGCCGCCCGCAGCTGGACGACGTCCGGCCGTACGCGGGCCCGCCCGGCGGGGCGTTCACGACGGTGCTGTACGCCCCGACCTGGGAGGGCTGGGACGGCAACCCCGGCAACACCTCGGTGATCGAGGCCGGCGAGAACCTCGTACGGGCGCTGCTCTCGGACGCGGGCGTACGGCTGCTGTACAAGCCGCATCCGCTGACGGGGTCGGTGGATCCGCGGGCGGGGGCTGCCGATCTGCGCATCCGCGAGCTGATCACGGCGGCGAACCGGGAACGGACCGGCGAGCGCCCGCTTGACACCGGTGAACTCGCCCTTCGTACCGAGGATTTGGACCGGCTCACCACGACCGACGTGCGGGCGTCCGCCGATCAGCTCGAGCGGATGCTGCTGCAGTCGGCGCCGGAACCGGGGCGGGCGGAGGCGGTGACGCGGGCGACAGCGGCCTGGGAGGAGGCGTACTGGGCCTCCCTGCCGGAGTGGGAGCACCAGGTCGTCACGGCCGCCCGGCCGACGCTGTACGCCTGCTTCAACGAGGCGGACCTGCTCATCAGCGATGTGTCCAGCGTGATCAGCGACTTCCTGGCGAGCGGGAAGCCGTACGCCGTCGCGAACACCAGCGGCCTCGCGGAGGACGTGTTCCGCAAGGCCTTCCCGACCGTGCGCGCGGGGACGGTGCTGACGCCGGACGCGGCCGGGGTGCCGGAGCTGCTGGACGCGGTACGGCACCCCGAGAAGGATCAACTGGGCGAGGCGCGGGCGGAGTTGAAGCGGCACCTGCTGGGGCCGGACGAGCCGTCGTCACAGGTGCGCTTCAACGAGGCCGTGCAGTCGCTGTGTTCACAGGCCGGGGAGCACCGCGCCCGGATGGCGGAGCGGCTGGCGGCGGAGACCCCCGAGATCCCCGATCAGCGACGGTCCTTCACGCCGCAGCGGCCCGCCCACCCGGCGTAGCCCCGCCGGAGGACCTCAGCGTCCGGCGCGCCTTGCGCACCGCCCGCCGCAGGAACGAGTCCACGCCGCCCTCCCGGTACCCGGGGAAGGCACGGGCCTCGCGCGGTTCGGCGAGGTACACGGACTCCGGTATCCCGGCCGCGGCGTCCCGGAAGTGCGGGTAGGCGAGGTAGACCCGGCGGCCCTTCTTCTCCAGGAGGGCCGCCGCCTGCTTCTTGGCCTTGACGAACTCCACGACGTCCAGCAGGAGTTCGGGGCGCCGCTCGGCGACCAGGTGCAGCCGCAGCCGCTCGTGGACCTTGAGCCGGCCGGCGATGCCGGGGGTCCAGTAGGCGTCCATGAGGGGCCCCGCGAGTTCGAGCTTGTGGTTGCGGACCTTCTCGCTGTCCTTGGCGTACTGGGGTCCGAACTGCGGCAGCAAGGTGATGAGGAAGGGGCGGAGCATGAGCTGGTCGCGCCGCGGGCCCGCCGGGACGTGCTCGGCGATCAGGTTCATCAGGGCGCGCGCGGAGTCGAAGCGCAGGGTGTAGCCGCCGCTCTTGGTCACGTGCTTGCCGTCGTCGCGGCCCACCAGGTAGTAGCAGGTGTGGTCGGCGACCACGGAGACGCCGTCCGCCCGCAGGTAGGCCTCCATCGTGAACAGCGCGTCCTCGCCGGTCCACAGGGACTCGTCGAAGCGCATGTTGTGCCGGGTCAGCAGGTCGCGGCGGAACAGCTTCTGCGCGCTCAGCGTGAACTTGATGTTCGAGGAGAAGACGTCGGTACGGTCCAGCGCCTTGCCCCACATCGACTTGGGCGCGGTGCGGTTGACCCCCTCGATGCGGCCGAGCACCACGTCCGTGCCGTTCCTGTCGGCCATCGCGACCATGCGCTCCAGGGCCTCGGGGCCCAGCCGGTCGTCGGCGTCCAGGAAGAAGACGAAACGCCCGGCGGCCTTCCCCAGACCGACATTGCGCGGGCCGCTGGGGCCGCCCGAGTTCTCCTGCCGGATCACGGTGACCGGCATCGCCGCGCGGGCGGCGAACTCCTCCAGGCACTCCCCCGTGCCGTCCGTCGAACCGTCGTCGACGGCAATGACCTCGATGCGTCCCGGGCCGATGGTCTGCGCCTCGACCGAAGCCAGGCACTCGACCAGGTACGGCATCGCTTCGTACGCCCCGATGATCACAGTCACATCAGGCTGCGTGGCGGTCACGTTTCCCCCTTGTCAACGGGATATTTCCCCCGTATCGCCTCATTCGCTACTTGGTAGACGGCTGGCTATTGCAAGCGGTTGCCTCAGGCCGGTGATTTGGTGGTCCAGATCACATCGCGAACTGACATGGGCTCACGTGATTCGGGAAGTGGAAGGGATCCTTCAGAAACGACGAAGCGGCCCCCGAGGATCGCTCCTCGGGGGC